>SHXL01000107.1 GCA_009693345.1 Betaproteobacteria bacterium | reverse complement strand
CACAACAACTCCACGCCGCGCTACAACGAGGCGGCGGCTAAGCTGTCCTGGGAGCGCACGGTCGCCCACATCAAGAAGCACCTCGCCTGAAGCTGTCGGTCGTCGTCCCTGCGTTCAACGAGGAACGCCTGCTCGGCGCGACGCTCGAGAGCATCCGCTTGGCGGCGCAGGCGTTCGGGGGTTCCTGGAACTGGGAGCTCATCGTCTGCGACAACAACTCCACCGACCGCACGGCGGAAATCGCGCGCGCGGCCGGCGCGCGGGTGGTGTTCGAGCCGCACAACCAGATATCGCGCGCACGTAACCGCGGCGCGGCAGCCGCCACGGGGGAGTGGCTGGTGTTCGTGGACGCGGATTCGTCTCCCAGCCCCGGGCTTTTCGGTGAGTTGAAGGCCGCGATCGAGAGCGGCAGTTGCCTCGCCGGCGGCAGTACCATCGCGCCAATTGGCTCCCCTGGGTTTCGCGCCGCGATAGGGTTCTGGAATGCGCTCAGCCGCGCGACGCGCTGGGCTGCCGGGTCGTTTGTATTCTGCGAGCGCAGCGCGTTTGCCGAGTTGGGCGGCTTCAGTGAAGAGCTGTATGCCTCCGAGGAACTGGATCTGTTTCGCCGGCTGAAGCGCCTGGCGCGCGGGCGGGGGAAGCGCATCGTCATCCTGCACCGGCATCCGCTCCTGACTAGCGACCGCAAGGTACGCCTGTACCGATGGGGCGAACTGGCCGGATTCCTGGTGCGGTTCGTCTTTCACCCACGCCGAACGTCGCGCAGCGCGTCGGATTGCCGGCTCTGGTACGACGGGCGCCGCTAGGCGCCCGCACCTTCCACAGGGCGCTTCAGTATCCGATGGCTGCGCCGTCGCTGCGCGGATCGGCGCCGCCGATGCGCATGCCGTTCTCCTCATCGATGACGATGCCGTGCGCATGGCCGGCGAGCTCGTTCCACAGCCCCCAGCAGTTGATTACATGGCCGCGGCGCGCAAGCTCGTCGATCGTCGCGGGAGCAAAGCGGCCTTCGATGTGCAGCGTGTCGCGCGCTTCGCCGAGCGCGAAGCGGCCCGACAGCCAGCGCGGCGCTTCGAGCGCCTCCTGGATGCCGCAGCCGAAGTCGATCATCGCCACGTAGGCCTGCAACTGGATCTGCGGCTGGCCGTCCGCGCCCATGCAGCCGAGCACGCTCCAAAGCTTGTCGTCGCGAAAACCGAGCGAGGCGATCAGGGTATGCAGGGGCGTCTTGCCGGGCTCGAGCCGGTTCGGATGCTGCGGATCCAGCGAAAAGTAGGCGCCGCGGTTCTGCAGCACCACGCCGGTGTCGCCCGCGACCACGGTTGAGCCGAAAACGCCGTACAGGCTGTTGATCAATGAAGCCGCGTTGCCCTCGGCATCGACTGCCGCGATGTAAACAGTGTCGCCCTTGAGGCTGCCGTAGGAAGGCACGCGGTCCCACGACAGCGCGCGCGCCGGGTCGATGAGCGCGCGGCGCTCGGCGGCATGGGCTTTCGAGATCAGCCGCTCCATCGGCACCTCGGCGTAGCGCGGGTCGGCGAGCCAGCGGTCGCGGTCGTGATAGGCGATCTGCTTGGCCTGCACCAGCAGGTGGACGTGGTCGGGCCCGAGGAATTCCCTGCGATGCAGTTCCAGCGGCTCGATCAGGTTGAGCATCTGCAGCACCGTGAACCCCTGGGTCGGCGCGGGCGTCTGGTACAGGGTTACGCCGCGATAGCTGCCGCTGATCGGCTCGCCCCAGCGCGCGGTCTGCGCGGCCAGGTCCGCGGCGGTGAAGAAACCGCCGCGCTCCTTTGCGAAGCGCGCCAATTCCCGGGCAGTTTCTCCTTCATAGAACGCGGCGCGGCCGCCTTGCGCCAGTGCTTCCAGGGTGCGGGCCAGGTCCGGATTGGCGATCTTCGCGCCGGCGCGCGGTGCGCCGCCGCCCGCAAGGAACAGCGCCGCGGCTTCGGGCTGCAGCGCAAGTTCAGGGGCGGTCAGAGCGATCCAGCCGGCTAGGCGCGCAGTGACCGGGAAGCCATCGCGCGCATAGCCGATCGCGGCCTCCAAGTCGCGTGCCAGCGGCAGGCGACCGTACGCGGCGTGCGCCTCGCACCAGCTGGCGACTGCGCCGGGGGTGGTGACCGTGCCCGGCAGGATGCCGCGAAACGGAATCTCCGCCATGCCGCGCGCGGCGAACCAGTCGATGCCGGCGCCGGCAGCCGCGCGCCCGCCGCCGTCGAGATAGCGCACGCGGCGCGCCTTGGCGTCGTAAATCAGCCAGAACGCATCGCCGCCCAGTCCGGTCATGTGCGGGTAAAGCACGGACAGCGCGGCACTGGCGGCGATGGCGGCGTCGACCGCGGAACCGCCGGCGCGCAGCGCATCCACGCCGGCTTGCGAAGCCAGCGCATGCGGGCAGGTGACCATGCCCTTGGGCGACAGCGTCGCCGGCCTGCCGGTCGTTATTTCCATGCTTCAGCGAAAAACGTTATGCGTCCGAGGAAGTGTTGCACGGGGCACGCGCCGTTGCGAATGTCTGCGGAGCAACCCGGAGGTCCAGGCTGTCCGCAGTCCATTCGTCCCCGCTCGGGACCTCGAGCCAAACAAGCATTGCCGCCCAGTTCTACCGGCCCCTTCCTGGGCTGCCTCGAATCGCGGGGATATTAGCTAACTACTTCTTTTTCTTCCCTTTTTTCTTGGCTTTTTTCTTCGCCATTTGAAACTCCTATGAGGGTTGGAGGGGAAAAATCACGCCCGGTCCGCCGATGGTCGGCGAACGAGCGACTCAAGCGCCGCAGCAAGCCGCGGCGCATCGAATTCAGGAAAAAAGTGGGAAGGAGACTGAAGCCGGCAGACTTTCCTAGCCTGCAAGCGGGAAATAATGAGAGCGTCGTAGGCGACGCTTTGACTCGCACTATCTAACAAAATCGTTTTCGGTAGTCATCACAGGTTCCACTAATACACCTTTGTTGCGCGCGATGCAAATGCGAGTCGCGCCCCGAACTCAAATTCTGTCTAGATTCCAAGGAATCGGCGGGCGTTGGTCGAGGTGATGGCGGACAGCACGGCGGCGTCGAGCCCGGCTTTTTCAAGCGTGCCGACCGGATCGCCGTCGCCCATGGTGAACGGGTAGTCGCTGCCGACGCAGACCTGCGAGCTGCCGAAGCTGTCGATGACGAAGCGCGTCGCCTTCGGATCGAACACCAGCGCATCGTAGAAGAAGCGTTTCGCGTAGACCTCGGGCGACTCGGCGAGGGATTCCTTGGCCTTCGGGAACGCGTTCCAGGCACGCACCAGGCGCGGCAGCAGGACCGGGAGCGCGCCGCCGCCATGACTGAACGCGATGCGCAGCTTCGGGTGGCGCGCGGCGATGCCGCCGGTGATCATGGAGGCGGCCGCAAGCGCGATGTCCCCCGGAAAGCACACCGCCTGCTCGGGGAAAGCGCCGACGATGCGGTCCTGGCCGGCAGGCCGCAGCGCATGGACGAAGATCGCGGCGCCGATGCCCTCGGCCGCCGCGAAGAACGGCTCGAAGCGCGCGTCACCGATGGACACGCCGTTGACGTGGCTGGCGATCTCGACGCCCGAGAATGCAAGGTTCTTCATCACATGTTCGAGTTCGCGGATGGCGCTGTCGGCATTCTGGAGGGGCACTGCTCCAAGGCCGACAAAACGGGCGGGTGCAAGGGCGATCATTTCCGCGATTTGTTCGTTCAGGTACCTCGTCAACGCCCGGCCGTCCTCCAGCGGCAGCCAGTAGGACAGCAACTCGGGCATCGGCGAGAGCACCTGGCGCGCGACGCGCATCGCGCCCATCGCCTCGATGCGCCGTGGCACGCTCCAGCCGCCGTCGGCCACGGTGCGGTAGACCTTGCCGGAGATCATCACGTGCCGGTGGCAGGCGTGCGCCTCGGCCATGGCAGGTCAGGGCACGTCGCGCCCCTTCCCGGCGTAGGCGGGGAAGTGCTCGGGAACAATATGGGTATGGATGTCGATGCAGTCGCTCATGGCGTCTTGACTTTGTCACAGATCAATAATGGACCCATTGTAGTAAAGTACTATTTGTTTGGGGTCCAAACAATCGCCATGGCCGCCGTTCCACAACGCGTGCACTTGAAGTTCCTCGTTAACGGGGAAGAAACCCCGGTTTCCTTCGCGCCTTACAAGACCCTGCTCGAAGTGCTGCGCGAGGACCTCAATCTCACCGGCACCAAGCACGGCTGCGAACTGGGCGAGTGCGGCGCCTGCGCGGTGCTGATCGACGGCGAGCCGCATCTGTCCTGCCTGGTGCTCGGCGTGGAGTGCGAAGGCAGGCGCATCGAGACCGTGGAAGGGCTGGCGGACGGCGCCGAACTGCATCCGCTGCAGGCGGCCTTCGCCGACCTGGGCGCTGCCCAGTGCGGCTACTGCACTCCGGGGATCCTGATGACGGCGAAGGCGCTGCTGGATAAGGACCCGAACCCCAGCAGGGAGACGATCAAGGAGGCTATTTCCGGAAACCTGTGCCGCTGCACCGGCTACCAGCAGATCTTCGAAGCCATCGAAGAGGCGGCCGTGAGAATGAAACCATGAGCACGCAGGGGAAACTGCGCGTCATCGGCAAAGCGCGCCGCCGCGTCGATGGCCGCGCCAAGGTCACGGGACTCACCAGGTTCGCGGACGACATCGTCCTGCCGAGGATGCTGCATTGCCGACTGCTGCGGTCTCCGCATCCGCATGCAGAAATTCTTGAAATCATTACGGGAAAAGCCGAAAAACTCCCGGGCGTCCATTTGATCCTCACGGGGAAGGACTTCCCGGTCACCTTCGGCATCATGCCGGTGGCGCAGGACGAATATCCGCTCGCCAACGGCAGGGTCCGGTACGTGGGTGATCCGATCGCGGCGGTGATCGCGAAGGACGAGCAGACAGCGACTGAAGCATTGGATTTGATTGAAGTTAAATTCAAGCAGCTGAAAACAATTTCAAATCCGGAAGAGGCCCTTCAGAATCCGGAACCCCGGATCCACGACTACGGCGACCAGGGAAACATCCACCGCATCCAGTCCTACGAGTTCGGCGACGTCGACGAAGCGTTGGCGAAGTCCGACCACGTGTTCGACGACCTGTTTTTCTACGAGGGTAATACCCACCTGCCGATCGAGCAGCACGCCTCCGTGGCGGCGCCGGACGGCGAGGGCAAGCTCACGCTCTGGTCCTCGACCCAGGTGCCGCACTACATCCACCGCGCCCTCGCGCGCGCGCTGCAGATGCCCGCGTCGCACATCCGCGTCATCGCCTGCCCGAACGGGGGCGGCTTCGGCGGCAAGTGCGACCTGCACAACCACGAGATCGTGGTGTCCCGCGCGGCGCTGAAGCTCGGCCGCCCGGTCAAGATCTGCCTCAACCGCGAGGAAGTGTTCTACATGCACCGCGGCCGGCACCCGGTGCTGATGCGCATGCGCACCGGCGTGACCAAGGACGGCAAGCTCACCGGCATGCACCTGCAGACGCTGCTCGACGGCGGCGGCTACGGCTCCTACGGCCCGGCGAGCACCTTCTACACCGGCGTGCTCCAGACGGTGACCTACGAGCTGCCGCGCTACAAGTTCGACGCCTGCCGCGCCTTCACCAACAAGCCGCCCTGCGGCCCCAAGCGCGGCCATGGCACGCCGCAGCCGCGCTTCGGCCAGGAAGTACAGCTCGACAAGATCGCCGAGAAGCTGAAGCTGGACCCGGCGGAACTGCGCCTGAACATCGTGGCGAAGCCCGATACGCTTACCGCCAACTGGCTGAAGATCGGCACCATCGGCCTTGCCGAATGCATCCGGCAGGCGACGGCACGCTCGGATTGGAAGAAAAAATTCAGGAAGATGGGGCCGGGCAGGGGCATTGGCATCGCCTGCAGTTCCTACCTCTCGGGCGCAGGCCTGCCGATCTACTGGAACAAGATGCCGCATTCGGGCGTGCAGTTGCTCGCCGATCGGAGCGGCCAGGTCACGGTGTTCTGCGGTGCGACCGAAATTGGCCAGGGCTCGGACGACGTGCTCGCGGCGATGGTCGCGGAAGTGCTCGGCATGGACCCGTACGACATCCGCTGCGTGACGGGCGATACCGCGCTCACGCCCGTGGACCTTGGCTCCTACTCCAGCCGCGTCACCGTGATGATGGGCAACGCCGCGATCCAGGCCGCGGAGAAGCTGAAGGCACAGATTGCCGAGGCAGCTGGAGAGCAGTTGGAAGTCATTCCTTCTCGCCTTTCCTTTTCTGACGGAAGAGTTTTTGTAACTGAAAATTCAAATAAGTCGCTTTCATTTAAGGAAGCAGTGGAATTTGCCGAAGTGAAGTTCGGCACCCTCGGCGCGGTCGGCTCCTATACGCCGCCGCGCGCCCCCGGCCGGTACAAGGGCGCCGGCGTCGGACCGTCTCCCGCGTACTCGTATTCCGCGTGCGTGGTCGAGGTCGAGGTGGACCAGGCGACGGGCTGGATCGCCGTGCCGAAGATCTGGATCGCGCACGACATCGGGCGCACGGTGAACCCGGTGCTGGCGCGGGGACAGGTCGAAGGCAGCGTCTACATGGGCCTCGCCGAGGCGTTGATGGAGGAGCAGGTATTCCGCCGCCTGCCGCCGAAGATGTCGCATGCACTGGTGCACAAGATCCCGTCGCTGCTCGAGTACAAGAGCCCGACCTCGCTCGACATGCCCGAGATCGACACCATCCTGATCGAGGATCCGGATCCCAACTGCCCGTTCGGCGCCAAGGAAGCGGGGCAGGGACCGTTGCTGCCGGTGATGCCGGCTGTCGCCAACGCGATATTCGACGCTGTCGGCGTGCGTATCGACGAGCTGCCCATCACGCCGGACAAGGTATTGAAGGCGCTGGAATTGAAAGCCGCGGGCAAGAATCCGCGCGTCGGCCCGGAGCGTTTTCCGTTGGTGCCCTACCCGAAGTCGATTTTCGTCCTGCCGCCCTGGGAGGGCGGCGACGGCAAGGAGAGCAAGCGAGATGATGCGGTTGCCGTGGTTTGATTACCGCGCCCCGCGCACGGTCGCGGAGGCAGCGAAGATCCTCGCGGGCGAGGGCCCGGGGGCGATGCTTATCGCCGGCGGCACGGACCTGCTGCCGAACATGAAGCGGCGCCACCAGACACCGAAGGTTCTTGTTTCGCTGCGCGGCATTCCTTCGTTAAAGAGCTTTTCAAATGGAAGCGGAGTGGCGTTCGGGTCCGGCCTCACTCTCACGGAAGTGATCCGCAACGAAAAAACACCCACGGCCCTCTATCAAGCCGCCGCCCAGGTCGCGACGGTCCACCTGCGCAATTCCGGGACGCTCGGCGGCAACCTGTGCCTCGACACGCGCTGCACCTACTACAACCAGAACCACGAGTGGCGCAAGGCAATCGACTTCTGCCTGAAGAAGGACGGCGACATCTGCTGGGTGGCCACCGCGAGCAAGCGCTGCGTCGCGGTCTCCTCGACCGACACCGCGCCTGCCTTGATCGCCTTGAATGCCAAAGTGATTCTTGAAGGCGTTCCCGGTCAGCGGGAAATTCCTGTCGAGAACCTGTACAGGAACGACGGAATCGACTATCTGTCTCGCAAGCCGGACGAAATCCTGACCCAAATCTCAATTCCCGGTGGCTGGGAAAGCACCTATTGGAAACTGCGCCGCAGGGGGGCATTCGACTTCCCGATTCTGGGGGTTGCCATTGCTTTGCAGTTTTCATCTGAAAAAATAATTCAAGAGGCGAGAGTTGCGCTCGGTGCTGCCGCGTCACGGCCGTTCCTGCTCGAAAAGGCCTCCGAATTCCTGAAGGGCAAGAAGCTTTCCGACGATGTGATCGCCGAGACTTCGACGCTGATCGCCAGCCGCGCCAAACCGCTGGACAATACCGATATGGACCTGTATTGGCGCAAGGAAGTGGCCGACGATTTCGCCGGCTACGCGCTGCGCGAATTGCGCGGCGACGACATGCGCGCGACACGCTTGCGCATCGCGCGATTCGCCGTCTAAAGTCAGTTCAGCGCCGCGAAGTCCTGGTCGGAAAGAGCGAGCGCCGCCGCTGCGACGTTTTCTTCCAGATGCGCGATCGAGGCGGTACCCGGAATCGGCAGCATCGCCGGAGATTTGGAAAGCAGCCAGGCGAGTGCGATCTGGGCCGGAGTGGTTTGAAATTTCTTCGCAATTGATTTTATTTTGTCTTTTTTCAATACATTCCCTGCTCCAAGCGGATACCATGGCAAGAACGCAATTCCAAGTCTTTCGCAGGCCTTGAGCACGTCTTCGGAGGAGCGGTCCTCGAGGTTGTACTCGTTCTGCACCGACACGATTGTGCAAATACGGCGCGCTTCCTCCAGCTGCGCGACGCTGACGTTGGAGACGCCGATGTGGCGGATCTTGCCCGCGCGCTGCCCGTCCGCCAGCGCGCCAACCGAATCCGCGAACGGGACCTTTGCATCCGGCGCGTGCAGCTGGTAGAGATCGATCCGATCGAGCTTGAGCCGCTTGAGGCTTCCGTCCAGCGCCCGCTTCAGGTGCGCCGGCCGGCCATCCGGATTCCAGGCCGAAGCGCGTGGGCGGAGCAGGCCGCCTTTGGTCGCGATGACAAGTCCCTTTGGATAGGGATGCAGCGCCTCGGCGATGAGATCCTCATCCACGTGCGGGCCGTAGCTGTCGGCGGTGTCGATGAAGTTCACGCCGAGCTCGATCGCCCGGCGCAAGACGCGGTGCGCGTTGGGGCGGTCTTTCGGAGGCCCCCAGATGTCCGGCCCGCAGACGCGCATGGCGCCAAAGCCAAGGCGGTTGACGCTGAGATCGCCAACGCGGATGTTTGAGCTCATGCTGGAGTTTAGACTATGACCATGAGGGCGACTGTCGAACAGGTCAGGCGCTGGGTAGACGAAGCGAGGCGCACTGTCGTGCTCACCGGCGCCGGAATCTCGACCGATTCCGGCATCCCGGATTTCCGCGGCCCGCAAGGCGTGTGGACGAAGAACCCGGTGGCGGAGAAGCTCTCCAATATCCACCACTATATGGCTGATCCGGAAGTGCGCAAAGCCGCATGGAAGGCGCGCATGGACCACACGGCCTGGAATGCGAAACCGAACGCGGGGCACCTCGCGCTGGCGGCGCTCGAACGCCGCGGCAAGCTGCATGCGCTCATCACGCAGAACATCGACGAGCTGCACCAGATGGCGGGGAATTCTCCGGACAAGGTGCTGGAAGTGCACGGCACCATGCGCAAGGTGGTCTGCATGAGTTGCGGAATCCTGGCGCCGATGCAGAAGGCGCTCGATCGCGTGCGCGCGGGCGAGGATGACCCGCCGTGCCTCGACTGCGGCGGCATCCTCAAGAGCGCCACCATCTCTTT
>SHXL01000106.1 GCA_009693345.1 Betaproteobacteria bacterium | reverse complement strand
CACGGCCTCTGCTTCCGCCGCCAGCCGCGCGTTGCTCTGCGCCGCCGCAAGCGCGTTCGCTTCCGCCATGGCGCGCAGCCTGGGTTTCCGCGGCCGCCTTGCGCTCCGCCGCGAGGCGGGCCGCCGTTTCAGCTTCCGCGCGCTCGAGCGCTTCCTTCGCCGCGACTTCCTCGGCCGGGATGGCGGCGATGAATGCGGGAGCCGGCGTCGTGCGCGGAGTCTTCGGCGCTGCCTGGACTTCAGCGCGGCGGCGCTCGGCGATTATGCGCGCGCGCTGCGCCTCGGCCTGCCTCATCTTGTCGAGGATCTTGCTCATTTCTTCGGCGCGTCGTCCACCGCGAGGATCAACGACTTTTTCATGGCGGTGAATATAACCCCTTGCGCTCGGCGAGGCGCGCGGTAACGGCGTGCACCGCCTCGAGCGTCGGCACCGCGACGCCGGCGGCGCGCGCAAACGCGCAGGGCACCGCGAGGATTGCATCCACCTCCATCTGCCGCCCGAGTTCGAAATCCTGCAGCATCGAGGGCTTGTGCGCGCTGGCGCCCGAGCCCTGCGCGCCGCCGGGCCGCCGTGGCGCGCCCTCGAGCACAATGCCGTGCGCGCGCGCGATCGCCTCGCCTTCGGCGAGCAGGCGGGCGCGCACCGCGCGCAGCGCCGGATCGGCTGTCAGCGCACTGATCGGCTCGCCGAGCAGCACGCACAGGCTGGAGCCGAAATTGAGCTGCAGCTTGTCCCACACGGATTGCCGGATGTCGCTGGGGGCCGGCGAATGCATGCCCGCCGCACTGAGCAGCGCGCGCAGTGCGGCGATGCGTTGCGTGGGCCGGTCGTCGATCTCGCCCACCACCAGCATGTCGCGCCCCCAGGTGTGGTTCAGCACCACGCCCGGCTCGGCCACGCCGTTGGAGGAATACACCGCCGCGCCGATCACGCGTTCGGCGGCGATCGCGTGCGCCAGCACGCCCCCGGGATCGAGGCGCGACAGGTCAGGTGGCCGAGGACGCACGCGGTGGGTTCCACTATCGATGCCCGTCGAATACCACCAGGGAATCCCGTTCTGCATGAACACGAATGTGGTTCTTGAATCACACAACGCAGGCACTGCAGGCGCGACGCCGGCAAGCGCCGTCGCCTTGGTCGTCACGAACACCACATCCTGGACGCCAAGGTCGGCGGGCTGGTCGCTCGCGCGCACCCGCCCTGCGATGGTGCGTGCATCCGCGCCCGCGCCCTCTCGCAGCGCAACACCATTCGCCCGGATCGCCGCCAGGTTGGCGCCGCGCGCCACCACAGATACATCGTGCCCGGCCGCGGCGAATTTCGCTGCCAGATGCCCCCCGATTGCTCCGACGCCGAACACGCAAATGCGCATTTGCAAGCGATTTTACCTTTGGTGTATTATCGCGCCGCTGGATTCCTCAACGAGTTCCCGCTGGTCTTGTCCTAGATCCTGTACCGAACAAACCCTGCGCTAATCTCTTTTGGTGGTACCGGCAAGGTGGGCTTGAGCCCGAATTTTTAAATTTACATTGAGAGGCAACAGACATGGCAACCGGAACCGTCAAGTGGTTTAACGATGCGAAAGGTTTTGGCTTCATTACCCCCGATGGCGGCGGCAAGGACGTGTTCGCGCACTTCTCAGCGATCCAGGGTTCGGGCTTCAAAAGCCTGAAGGAGAACCAGAAGGTTTCCTTCGACATCACCACGGGGCCGAAAGGCGACCAGGCAACGAACATCAAGCCGCTCTGATCCAGCGCTTGCGGCAGTAGCAAAAGGCCCGGGTAACCGGGCCTTGTTGTTTGTGCCGTGTTAGTTCACACCAGCGGCACGGTCAACTTCTCGAGCGCGGCGCGCGTATCGGGCCGCACGCCCCGCCACCAGAGAAACGCCTCGGCGGCCTGCTCTACGAGCATGCCCACGCCATCGGCGAGGCGCTTGACGCCGGCGCTTTGCGCCAAGCGCAGGAATGGCGTCAGTCCCTTGCCGTAAATAAGCTCGTAGGCCAGGCCATCGGTCGCGAAGACGGCAGGCGGCACCGGCGGCACGTCGCCCGTCAGACTGGCCGAGGTGGCATTCACCACCAGGTCGAAGCGCTGCAGGCCGATGCCGGCATAGCCGCAGCCGCGCACCGGCCCGTGCGCGGAAAACTGCTGCGCCAGCGCCAGTACCTTGACTTCGGTACGGTGGGCGAGCACCAGTTCGGCCGGCCGCTGTTGCAGGAACGACAGCAGCACCCCGCGCACGGCGCCACCTGCGCCGAGCAGCAGCACCCGCTTGCCGGCCATCGCCATTCCCAGGTTGCGCTGGACATCGTTCACCAGGCCGACGCCGTCGAAGTTGTCGGCGATGATGCGGGCGCCTTCGAACTTCAGCACGTTGACCGCGCCGGCAAGCTGCGCGCGTTCGCGGCGTTCATCGGCCAACTCGAAGGCCTGCAGCTTGAACGGCGCGGTGACGTTCATGCCGCGGCCGCCGGCGTCGCGAAATTTGCGTACCGCATCCGCAAAACCATCGAGCGGTCCCTCGATTCTCGTGTACTCGAGGTCCTGGCCGGTGGCCTTGGCGAACATGCCGTGAATGAGCGGCGACTTGCTTTGCGCGATCGGGTTGCCGATGACGGCGTAGCGGTCAATCACGGAATTGCTAGCGCTTCGTCAGCGGCGGCAGCGTCTCCACCACTACCTGCTGTCCGTTCTTGACTTCGACGAGGAACGATTCGCGGTCGATGTCGCCCTTGTCGTCGAAGCACAGGTCCATCAGCACGCCCGGGTACTGCTTGGCGCTGAAGCACGCGTTCTTCATCACGGCGGCAAAGGCCTTGCGGTCGAACTTGCCGATCTTTTCCGTCACCGCCTTCACCACGTACATGCCGGTGTACCCCTTGATGCCGTTGTGGTCGGTCTTGGATTTGAATTCGCGCTCGTATTTCGCGCTGAAGGCACGGATCGCGGCGATCGGCGCATCGATGGTCAGGCCGACGTGGCCCTTGACGCCGTTGGCGGCATCCCCCGCCAGCTCGATCACCTTCTGCCCCATGATAGTGGTTTCGCCGACGATCGGCTTGTCGTAGCCCTGCTTGCGCAATTCGCGCAGCAGCCGCGCAGACTCCTCCTCGTTGAGATAGGCGAACAACGCGTCCGCGTTGGCCTGCTTGGCGCGCAGCACCGGGCTGGAGAAATCCACCTGGGCGGGATCGGTGGAAATGTCGGCGACGACCTTGATGTTGCGCGTGCCGAATTCCTTGATGATCTGGTCGCGGCCGCCCTTGCCGAAGTCGTTGTTGACGAACATCACCACCACCGACTTGGCCTTCAGGCCCGAGGCGATGTAGTTGGCGATCTTCGGCATGCCCGTGGCCTGCGAGAACGAGGTGCGGAAGACGTAGGGGTTGCCCTGCAGGGTGATGGCGGCGGCCTCGCCGCCAGTGAAGTTCGGCACTTCCGCGCGGCGCGTCTCGGCCATGCTGACGATGATCGAGCCGGAGAATACCGGGCCCATCACCACGTAGACGTCATTGTCGATCGCCTTGACAGTGAGCGCCTTGGCCACCGCCGGGTTGCTCTGCGTGTCGTTCGTCTCCATAACAATCTTGCGGCCGAGTATGCCGCCCGCGGCATTGATTTCCTTCACCGCGAGGTCGATGCCGTTCCTGAAATTGGTGCCCGAGGTGGTGCCCGGGCCCGACAGTTCGACGAGGCTCGCCATTTTCACTGTCTGCTGCGCCGGCGCCAGTTGCGTGCCGAAAGCCAGCGCCATTGCAAGTGCAATGCGTTTCATGACTTCTTTCCTCCTAGGAATAAGCGGTTGAGATCCGGATCCTTGAGCAATTCCGCGGCCGGCCGATCCAGGGCCAGCCGGCCCATTTCCAGCACCAGCGCGCGATCCGCGTACTTTAGCGCACTGCGCACGTTCTGTTCCACCATGAGGACCGTGGCCCCCCCATCCGCGAGCTTGCGCAGCATCCCGAACACTTCCTTACTGACGATCGGCGACAGCCCGATGGATGGTTCGTCGATCAGGAGGACGCGCGGCCGCAGCAGCAGAGCGCGGCCCACTTCGAGCTGCTTCTGCTCCCCGCCCGAGAGCGTCGATGCCTGGTTGCCGAGCCGCTCGCGGATACGCGGAAAGCGCTCGAGCACTTCCTCGATGCGCTCCTCGAGGTTCTTTTTCAGCGTAATGCCGCCCAATTCCAGGTTGTGCAGCACGGAAAGCGATCCGAAAAGGTTTCTCCCCTGCGGGACATACGCGACGCCGTGCTCGAGAATTTTTCTTGGGGAAAAACCCACGACACTCTTGCCATCCAGACGGACATCCCCGAAGCGCGGCGAGAGCAGGCCAAAGAGCGTCTTTAGCGCGGTCGACTTGCCCGCGCCGTTCGGTCCGATCAGAAGCGTGATCTGCCCCTCCTTTGCATCAAAGGACAATTCGTTCAGGATCGTCAGAGTCGGCGAATAGCCAGCCACCACCTTGTCGAATTCAATTCCCAAGCTCATTTTCCGAGATATGCCTCCAGCACCGCCGGGTTCGATTGCACGGTTTCAGGTTCGCCTTCGGCGAGCACCCTGCCCTCGACCATGCAGATCACGTGCGGGCACAGCCGCATGATGAAGTCCATGTTGTGCTCTATTACGACGAAGCTGCCGCCCTGCAGCCTGTTCAGCTCCAGCAGCAGCTCGCGCAGCTGGTCGACCAGGCCCGGGTTGACGCCGGCGCAGGGCTCGTCGAGCAGCACCAGGCGCGGCGCCGGCATGAAGGCCATTGCGATGTCGATCAGCTTCTGCTGGCCGTAGGACAGGCTCCCGGCCGGCAACTGCGCGACGCGCTCGAGCCGGAACAACTCGATCATTTCGTCGGCATGGCGGCCGAGGCCCGCGTCGGGCGCGGCCAGCAGCCGCCCGTGGAGCGTGCCCTTGAACTCCTGCGCCGCGACGATCAGGTTGTCGCGCACCGAGAGCTTGCCGAATACCTGCAGGCTCTGGAACGTACGGCCGACGCCGCGCCGGCTGAGCTCGAGCGGCGACAAGCCGGTGACGTCTTCGCCGCAGAATTCGACCCGGCCGGACGTCGGCCGGATCTGCCCGAGGATGCTGTTGAAAAGCGTCGTCTTGCCGCTGCCGTTGGGGCCGATCACGCCGACGATTTCGCCGGCGCCGACGGCGAAACTCACGCCGTCCACCGCGCGGATCGCGCCGTAGTGTTTCACGCAGTTTTTGACTTCGAGAAAATTCATGCTTTCCTGAAAAACCGATCCTGCAAAGACAACAACCCCCCGGGCAGCCACACCATCAGGCAGACCACGGAAAGACCGAAGACGACCAGGTACCAGTCCTTCATGAAGCGCAACCATTCCGGCAACAAAATCACGATCGCGGCGCCGAGCATCGGCCCGAAAAACTTTCCCGAGCCGCCGACGATCACCATCAGCAGCATCATCAGGGAAGTCGTGACGTGGAACGGCCCGGGCTCGATGAACTGCACCAGCGCGGTGAAATAGCACCCCGCGATGCCGGCGAAGGCCGCGCCGATGGCGAAGGCGAGCAGCGTGTAGGCCATGATGTTGACGCCCAGGCTCTCGGCGCGGATCGGGTTGTCGCGCAACGCGGCGAACGCCCGGCCCCAGGGGGAGCGCACGATCCACCACAAGACGAAAGCCAGCAGAATCGTCGACACCAGCACGAAATAGTAGAAACTCAATGAGGAATCCAGAGAAAAAGAAAACAGTTTTGGCCTCTGAATTCCGGCGATGCCGAAGGTGCCGCCGGTGAGCCATTCCTCGTTGCGGATGAAGAGGAACACCAGCACGTTGAAGCCGAGCGTGGCGAAAGCGAGGTAATGGTGCTGCACGCGCAGCGCCGGAAAGCCGAGCGCGAGGCCGACAAGGAAGCAGTTCAGCGCCGCAACCGGCAGCACGAATCCGAACGGTACGCCCAGCTTCATCAGGATCGCCGCGGTATAGGCGCCGATGCCGAGAAACGCCGCGTGGCCGATCGACATCTGCCCGGCGTAGCCGACGGTGAGATTGAGCCCCATCCCCGCCATCACGTACACGCACCAAAGCGTGAGCAGGTAGATGCCGTAGTTCTTCAGCCCCAGCGGCGCCAGCGCAAGCGCGACCAGCGCCACCGCAATCGAAATGGTCGTTGAATTTGGCTTCAAACTTTTCTTTCTTCCACTCTTCCAAGCAGACCCTCGGGCCGGAACAGGATCACGACCAGGAACAGCATCAGCGCCACGCCCTCCTTGTAGGCGGGCGAGACATAGGCGCCCATCAGGTTCTCGAGGATCCCCACCAGCACGCCGCCGAGCAGCGCGCCGCGCGTCTGGTTGAAGCCGCCGATGATCGCGGCGTAGAACGCCTTCAGGCCGATGGTGTCGCCCATATCGAACTTGGCGAGGTAGGTGGGCGTCACGAGGAGCGCCGCCACCGCGGCAAGCAGCGCGTTGATCAGGAACACGTAGAGCACCATGCGCTTGACGTCGATGCCGAGCACCGTCGCCGCCTCGGTGTTCTGCGCCACCGCCTGCATCGCGCGCCCGGTGAGCGTCCTGTTGAGGAACGCCTGCAGCCCGAACACGATCGCCCCGGCGAGCAGCAGCGTGCCAATGTCGTAGACGGAGATTTTCAGGTCGCCGACCGAGAAGAGCGTCGCCGGGAACAGGTTCGGGAACGGGTACGCTTCTGCACTGTAGGAGGACTTCATCAGGTTCTTCACGCCGATCGACAGGCCGAGCGTGGCGATCACCAGCGGAATCGTGCCGTGGCGGATCAGGGGATCGACCACCAGGCGCTTGAAGCCCAGGCCGAGCAGCAGCATCGAGGCGGCGCAGGCGAGCAGGAAGGCGAGCCACAGCGGCAGTCCGTACGACATCGCGAGCAGCGTGACGATCGCCGGCACCATGACGAACTCGCCCTGCGCGAAGTTGATGGTGCCGGAGGCCTGCCAGAGCAGCGTAAAGCCCAGAGCCGCGAGCGCGTAGATCGCACCCGTGGCCGTGCCGGAGATGATCAGCTGCAGGAAATCGCTCATTGCGTTGGCCGCCCTCTCAATAGCTTAACTTGGCGACCGAGCGCAGGACCTCCGGAGTTGTACTGGGCAGGCCGAAGTATTCGAGGTAGGCCGGAATCTGCTCGAACAACATGTCTGTGCCGACCTGGAAACGGCAACCGCGCGCCTGCGCCGCCTTGAGGAAGGCCGTCATCTCCTGTTTCATCACCACCTCGCCGACAAAAGTCTCCGGCGCGATGCGCGCCACGTCCATCGGCAGCGGGTCGCCGTCGTTCATACCCAGCGGGGTCGCATTGACGACGATGTCGTTGCCCGCGGGGTCCTTTGAACCGGTGCTCACCGCAAGCTTCGGGTAATGGTCGCGCAACCGTGCGGCGAGCGCATCCGCCGCCGCGGGCTGCGCATCGTACAGAGTGATCGCGCCGATGCCCGCCGCGGCCAGCGACGCGGCGATCGCCGAGCCGACGCCGCCCGCGCCCACCACCAGCACGCGCGCACCGTCCAGCTTGCAGCATTTGCGTCGCAGCCCCCGCACGAATCCTTCGCCGTCGAACATGTCGCCCTGCAGGCGGCCGCCGGCGCCGCGCCGCACGGCATTGCAGGAACCGGAAATCCTGACCGCCGGGGTCATCTCGTCCAGCAGCCCCAGAGTCGTGACCTTGTGCGGCATCGTGATCAGCGCGCCGCGGATGTTGGTCAGTGTGAAGACCGATTTCAGGAAAGTCGGATAGTCCTTCGTCTGGCAACCCATCGGCACCACCACCGCATCCACGCCCGCCTGCTCAAAGTAGGGGTTGTAGATCATCGACGCCTTGAAGGCATGCGTCGGGTAGCCGATGTGCGCGATCAGCTGGGTACTGCCGCGAATCACTGCGCCGCGTTCGAGACTATCCCCCATCCGCTCGCCTCCCTTGCATGCAAGTATTGGGTAGAGGCTGGGAAAAGGCCTCCGGCTCCAAAGAAAACGCCCCGGTCCGCATTCGCGTCCGGGGCGTTTTGTGCTGCTAAGGCATGTCCGGCCGACTAGCCGGCGATGCTCCTTGCGGTACGAGTTGATCCGGAGCAACGCCCGCCGTAATTGATTCCGGCAACGCCTTGGTGGTCTCTCACTGGATCACCTCCTTTCGTGGTTGGGAGCCTGTAGTGTAGCAAAAGCTGCGGCTATTTCTTCTCGGGCGCAGGCGCCGGCTTGGCCGATTGCTTGGCCGTGGCCGGCTGCTCGATAGTGAAGTACCAGACCAGCACCAGGACGACGATCAGGGCCAGCAGGCTATTGCCGCCCGCCGGCAGAGCGTCGATGCGGCCTGCCAGGCCCGCCACTTCGGCGTCCGAGAGAGCGGCGACGCGCTCCCTCGCCGCCTGAGGCGAGAGCCCGAGTTGCTGCAGCTGGGCCGCTACGTCGCTGCGATCGACGAACGCGGCGACCGTGGCGTGCGCGGCGTGCTGCTGCGCGGCGCTCAGGGCCCTGGTCGGTGCCGATCAAGCCGGCCTGCGCCTGCCACGGCAGGACGATCATGCTGGCGGTCAGGATGCGGCAGATGAAGCGGGTGATTGTTGATTTCATGTAGTTCTCCCCTTATAGGCTGCCGCAATTTAGTCTGTAGACGTGCACGCACGTCAAGCACAGGGAAAGACAATGAGATATCGCCTGGCTCGCATCGCATTCGCATTCGCCGCACTCGCGCTGACCGCCGCCGCAGGTGCGGCCTGCGCCGCCGACCTCAAGGTGTTCAGCACCACCGCGCTTACCGAACTGTGGCAGGAACTGAAGCCGAAGTTCGAGACCCGTGGCAACAAGCTCGAGCTCGTGCTGCAGCCCTCGGGCGCCATCGGCAAGCGCATCGCCGGCGGCGAAGCGGGCGATGCGATCGTGAGCACCACCGCCGGTATCGAGAGACTGGCCAAGGCCGGCAAGATCGCCGCCGGCACCACGCGCGTGCTGGCGAGCTCCGGCATGGGCGTCGCCGTGCTCAAGGGCGCGCCCAAGCCAGACATATCCACGCCGGAGAAATTCAAGGCTGCGCTGCTCGCCGCGAAATCCGTCGCCTACTCCGATCCGGCCGGCGGCGGCGCGAGCGGCGCGGTGTTCGAAAAGGTGCTCAAGGATCTCGGCATCGCGGACGCAGTCAATGCAAGAGCCAGGCTGGGCCGCGGCATTCCGAATGCCGAATTCGTGATCAAGGGCGAATCCGACATCGCCATCCAGCAAATTCCGGAGTTGATGACCGTCACGGGCGTGGACATCGTGGGGCCGCTTCCGCCCGCGCTGCAGAGCGTGACCGGATTCGCCACGGCCGTGCTTGCGGACAGCAAGATTCCTAATGCCGCAAAGTCGTTGGTCGATTTCCTCGCCTCGCCCGAAACCATTGCCCTG
>SHXL01000105.1 GCA_009693345.1 Betaproteobacteria bacterium | reverse complement strand
ATGCGCGGCTGGTCCGGCGCCGCCTGCGCCATGGGGTGCTTCGCCGCCGGCGCGCTCGCGTGGGTCGCGCCCATGGGCTACCAGCACTTTGCCGGCACCAGCGACCTGGTGACGGGGCTGTGCTTCTTCGGCTCGCTCGCCTACTTGGCCGGCGTCGGCCTGGTGGTGCAGCGCCAGCAGCTGCGCCTGCGCACGGCGCGCGAAGACCTGCGCGAGGGCGAACGGCGCTACCGCCTGATCACCGAAAACGCGGCCGACCTGGTGGCGATGGTGGACCGCGACGGCCGCTGGCGCTACGCCAGCCCCTCTTACGGCCGCGTCCTCGCCGCGAAAGACCTCGCCCCCGGCTCCGACGCGTTTTCCCGCCTGGAGGAGATTGACCAGCTTCGTGTGCACGCCGCCCTGCAGGTGCTGATGAAGGACGGCCTGTCCGCCACGCTGCGCATGCACCTGCACACGCGCAACGGCGAAGTGCGGCTCATCGAGAGCCGGGTGCACGCGGTGCGCAACGAACAAGGCGCCATCACTGGCGCGGTGATGGCCTCGCGCGACGTCACCGAGCTGCGCGAACGCGAGGAACAGCTGGAAGTCGCGGGGCTCGCTTTCGACCGCATGGGCGACGTGATCATGATCACCAACGCGGCCGGCCGCATCCTCAACATCAACCGCGCATTCACCCGGATCACGGGCTACGCGGCGGCCGAAACGCTCGGCCAGCAGGAGAGCAGGTTCCGCGCCGGCATGCAGCCCGCCTCCTATTACGACGACATGTACGCCGCGGCGCTGCGCAGCGGCCACTGGCGCGGCACCAGCTGGTGCCAGCGCCGCGACGGTACCGCGTACCGAGAATGGCGCAGCGTCAGCGCGGTGCGCGACGCCGACGACCGGGTCACGCGCACTACGTTACCCTGTTCGGCGAACTCGAGGGCCTCGGCGCCGACAGGGCAGGTGTAGACCGTGCAGATGTAGACCAAGCGCCCGAAAGTCAGCCCCCGGAGCGCCCGGCCAGATCGGCCTAGTAGGTTGAAAACTAAGACTTTCCCTGATCGAAGCACCGGAGTACACTGCGGCGCACGAAAAAAGACAATTTGGAGACTTGGCGTTGCAGCCTACCAATACGAAGAGCCCCGACTACTTCCATAAAGTCGTGGATTGCCAGTGGGCCTGCCCGGCCCACACCCCCGTTCCCGAGTACATCCGCATGATCGCCGCCGGCAAATACGGCGACGCGTACATGGTCAACTGGAAATCGAACGTGTTCCCGGGAATCCTCGGGCGCACCTGCGACCGCCCGTGCGAGCCCGCCTGCCGCCGCGGCCGCGTCGAGGACGAGAACCTTGCCAAGCCTGAACCGGTGGCGATTTGCCGGCTGAAAAGGGTGGCCGCCGATTTGAAGGAAGACATTTCTTCAAAACTTCCGGGGAAAGCAAAAAAACTCAACGGTAAAAAAATAGCTTGTGTCGGCGCCGGCCCGGCGTCATTGACGGTGGCGCGCGACCTCGCGCCGCTCGGCTACGACGTCACCGTGTTCGACCAGGATCCGAAACCCGGCGGCATGATCTGGTCGCAGATCCCGCGCTTTCGCCTGCCCGAGGAAGTGATCGACGAAGAGGTCGGCTACATTTTGAACCTCGGGGTTACGTTCAAGCAAAGAAAAATCGAATCCATGAAGGCCCTGATGAAAGAGAGCTACGACGCAATTTTCGTCGGCTCGGGCGCGCCGCGAGGGCGCGACCTGGATATCCCCGGCAGGAAAGAAGGCGCGAAGAACATCCACATCGGCATCGACTGGTTGTCCTCCGTTTCCTTCGGCCATACGACCAAGGTCGGCAAGCGCGTCATCGTGCTGGGCGGCGGCAACACCGCCATGGACTGCTGCCGCACCTCGAAGCGCATCGGCGGCGACGACGTCAAGGTCATCGTGCGCTCGGGCTTCGAGGAAATGAAGGCCAGTCCCTGGGAAAAGGAAGACGCCGGGCACGAGGGCATCCCGATCCTGAACTTCCTGGTGCCGAAGGAATTCGTCATCAAGAACGGCAAACTGGGTGGAATGGTCTTTGAAAAAGTTAAGGCCGTTTACGATGCGGCTGGAAAGAGATCTTTAGAAAAAACTGAAGAACCAAATCAATTCTTTGAATGTGACGACGTTCTCGTAGCGGTAGGCCAGGAGAATTCCTTTCCCTGGATCGAGCGCGATTCGGGCGTCGCGTTCGACAAGACCGGGATGCCGGTCCTCGACAAGGTCACGTTCCAGTCGAGCCAGAAAAACGTCTTCTTCGGCGGCGATTCGGCTTTCGGCCCGAAAAACATCATCTGGGCGGTGGCGCACGGCCACGACGCTGCGATCTCCATCGACAAGCTGCTGAACGAGGAGAACATCGCTGAGCGCCCGGCGCCGGGCATGGCGATGATGTCGCAGAAGATGGGCATCCACGAGTGGAGCTACGACAACGAGATCGCCAACGACAAGCGCTACGCGGTGCCCTGGGCGGACATCAAGAAGACGCTTAAGAACGTGAAGATGGAGGTCGAGCTCGGCTTCGACGCGGCCACCGCGTGGAAGGAGGCGCAGCGCTGCCTAAACTGCGACGTGCAGACCGTGTTCACCGCGCAGATGTGCATCGAGTGCGACGCCTGCGTCGACATCTGCCCGATGGACTGCATCACCTTCACGGCCGATGGCGATGAAAAGGAACTGCGCGGCAGGTTGAGTGCTCCGGCGACGAACCTGATCCAGGACCTGTACATCGGCGCGGGACTCAAGACCGGCCGCATCATGGCCAAGGACGAGGACGTGTGCCTGCACTGCGGCCTGTGCGCCGAGCGCTGCCCGACCGGCGCCTGGGACATGCAGAAGTCGCTCATCGAAATGTCGGTTGCGGGCCCGCAGGCGCGCAGCCCGCTCAAACAGTCGCAGAAGAGGGCCGCATGAAACAGGAACAAGTCGCAACCCTTCAGGAGCAAGCCATCCGGGTGGAACTGGCGGCAGCGTACCGTGTGGCTGCTCATCTGGGCTGGTCTGAACTTATATACGCACACATCACCGCGCGCATTCCGGGGCCGGAGCATCACTTTCTCATCAATCCCTACGGCCTGCGCTGGGACGAAGTCAGCGCCTCGAATCTCGTCAAGATCGACGTCGAGGGCAACGTGGTGGGCGAGAGCCTCTACCCCGCCAACAAGGCCGGCTTCATCATCCACAGCGCGGTTCACATGGGCGCGGAGCACGCGCCATGGATCTTCCACACCCACACGCTCGCCGGCATGGCGGTCTCGACGCAGGCCTGCGGCCTCATGCCGATCCACATGTACGCGCACAACTTCTACGAAGCGCTCTCGTACCATGATTACGAAGGCCCGAGCATCCGCCTGGGAGAACGCGAGCGCATCGTCAAGAGCCTGGGCGCGAACCATTCGCTGATGCTGCGCAATCACGGCCTGCTCACGGTGGGCCGCACCATACCCGAGGCCTGGATCCGCATGTGGCGCCTGGAACGCGCCTGCCAGATCCAGCTCGCGGCCCAGGCGGGCGGCAGGCTGATCGAGCCCAGCCCCGACATGTGCCGCCAGTCGCGCGCGCTCGGCGAGGAATTCCTCACCGACGCCGCGCCGCTCGGCGAACTGGAATTCGAGGCGCTGCGGCGCGTCGTCGATGAGAAAAACCCGGACTACAGGAACTGACGGAATGATCAAGAGGATAGAAGCAGTCAACGATTTCGTCGTCAAGTTCGCCAACGTCAACGGCTCGGGCTCGGCCTCGGCCAACGAGCTGTTCGCGCGCACCTTCCTGCGCATGGGCATCCCGGTGTCGCCGCGGAACATCTTCCCCTCCAACATCCAGGGCCTGCCGACGTGGTACGAGGTGCGCGTCACCGAGAAGGGCTACCTCGGCAGGCGCGGCGGGGTGGACCTGATGGTCGCGATGAATCCGCAGACCTGGGAGCAGGACCTGAAGGAAATCGAGCCCGGCGGCTACGTGTTCTACGACAATACCAAGCCGCTGCCGCCCTCGAAATTCCGCGACGACATCAACGTCATCGGCATGCCGCTCACCGAGATCTGCAACTCGGCCTACAGCGACGCGCGCGAGCGGCAGCTGTTCAAGAACATCATTTATCTGGGCGCGCTCGCCGCGCTGATGGACCTCGAGGCCAACGCCATCGCCGAACTCATCGGCGAGCAGTACAAGGGCAAGGAAAAGCTCCTCAAGCCCAACTTGAACGCGCTGCAGCTGGGCTTGAATTATGCGAAGCAGTTCTTGAAGGATTCTCTGGGATTGAAGGCGAAACGCACCTATGCGGTGGGCGACAAGATTTTCATCGAAGGCAATGCCGCCGCGGCGCTAGGGATGGTCTACGGCGGCGCCACGGTCTGCGCCTGGTACCCGATCACGCCGTCGTCTTCGCTGGCGGAGGCGTTTCAAAGTTATTGTTCAAAACTCAGAGTAGACAAAGAGTCCGGAAAAAATAAGTTTGCAATAGTTCAGGCCGAAGACGAGCTCGCCTCGATCGGCATCGTCACCGGCGCGGGCTGGAACGGCGCGCGCGCCTTCACTTCTACCTCCGGCCCGGGCATTTCGCTCATGACGGAGTTCATCGGCCTCGCGTATTTCGCCGAGATCCCGGTCACTATCGTCGACGTGCAGCGCGGCGGGCCCTCGACCGGCATGCCGACGCGCACCCAGCAGGCGGATCTCCTCGCCTGCGCCTACGCCGGGCACGGCGACACCAAGCACCCGATGCTGTTCCCCGAAGATCCGCACGAGTGCTTCGAGTTCGCCGCCCAGGCGCTCGACCTCGCCGACCGGCTGCAGACGCCGATCTTCCTCATGGCCGACCTCGACATCGGCATGAACCACCGCCTGAGCAAGCCGCTCGCGTGGGACGACGCCCGCGCCTACGACCGCGGCAAGGTCATGACCCACGCCGAACTTGAAGCCGGCAAAGACTTCGGCCGCTACCTGGACGTGGACGGCGACGGCATTCCCTACCGCACGCTGCCCGGCACCCACGAGAAGCGCGGCGCCTACTTCACGCGCGGCACCACCAAGAACGCCTACGCGAGCTACTCCGAGACCGGGCCGGACTACGTCTACAACGTGCAGCGGCTGCTGAAGAAATTCGAGACCGCCAAGACCATGCTGCCCAAGCCGGTGCTCACGCCGGCCAAGGAACCGGCAAGGTTCGGCGCGATCTACTTCGGCTCCACCAGCCCTTCGATGCACGAGGCGCTGGAAGCCCTGGCGGAAAAGGGCATCTTCATCAACGCGCTGCGCATCCGCAGTTTCCCGTTCCAGGACGAGATCTTCGACTTCGTGCAGTCGCACTCCAAGGTCTTCGTCATCGAGCAGAACCGCGATGCGCAGATGAAGACGCTGCTCGTCAACGACGCCGGCATCAACCCCGCCTCCCTCATCTCGATCCTGCACTACGACGGCACGCCGATCACCGCGCGCTTCATCACGCAGGAGATCGCCCAGGTCGTCGCCGCGCTCAACGTGCGGCCGATCAAGAAGGACAAGGCCGCGTAGCACGGCCGTGCCAGCCGCGATGAGCTCGCCCTGGCGCAAGAGCATCCCGGCCACCGAGCGCGCCTCGCGGCACCTGCTGCCGTTCTTCCTGGCGCTCGTCTTGTTGTCGGCTGCCGTCTACCTCTTTTACGTCGTCTTCCACCAGAAAGGCCCTTGCGGCATCGTCTTCGCCTATCTCGGCGTCTTCATCCTCATCGGCCTGGTGTGGGCCGGCTGGCAGGCGTACAAGATCCTCTCGCTGATGCAGGCGAGCGCGCGGCTCGAGCTGCAGGATGCGCCGCCGGCGATCGGCGGCAGGCTCAAGGCGCTCGTGTGGCTTCCGGCCGCGGCAGCAATGGCGGGCCATGCCAAGGTCGAGTTCCTCTGCATGCGCGACGGCGATGGTGATCGGGACGCGCCCAACCGGTTTTCGACGGGGAAGCTGTGGTCCGTGCGGCACGAAGTTCCCGTGCGGATCGAGGGCGGTTCCGCCGTCGCCGAGTTCGTGTCCGAAATCCCCACGGGCTTCCCGCCAAGCGGCAAGTGGGACAGCGGCAGCGACGACGACAGCGAGGACGAACACATCATCGGCTGGCAGGTGCGCGTCTCGGCCGTCGTTGGAGCCGAGCCGGTCGAGCAGCGCTTCGACCTGGATGTGCTCCGACACCGGGTGCCGCAAGCGCAGCTAGCGCCGCAAGCCGCGCAATCCCCGGTCGAATGGCTGAGCGATTTCGCCGCCCTCGCGCTGATCCTTACCAACCTCGTCCCGGTCTACATGGTGCTCAAGGGGCGCGCCGACGTCGCGTCGATCGCGTACCTCTACTGGGCCGAGAACCTGGTGATCGCCGGCTACATGTTCCTGCGGGTGCTCCTTGCGGCCCGAGGAGATGTCGCCGACAAGATCGGCGGGGTGTTTTTCTTCGCCCTATGGTTGGGGGGGCGTGTCTATCTTCTTGGGCAGGATTCTGATCGCCATCCTGCTGAATCCCCCCTGGGAATTTGACCAGCTCACCAAAGAGCAGTTCGAGCGCGGCGATTCCTACTTCGTCAACTTCGGCCGCGTGGTCCTAGTGACGATCGGCACGCACATCGTCGAGGCCGGCCTGGTGATCGCCGTGCTTGCCCTAGTCGCGAGCCACGGCGTTGCCTTCGTCCAGAACTACATCCGCAACGGGCAGTATCTGAAGGCACGCGTGAACCAGGAAATTGGGCACCTCATGAAACGGAGTGCCATCACGTTCGGGGCCGTTTTCGTGCTCGTTGGCGTGACGGCGCTCGGCTCGCCGAAGGACATCCTCGCCGGGGTCGTTCTGCTCAAGACGGGCTTCGAAATCTGGCGCTACGCGCACGAGCATCGCGCCGTCGAGGAAGACGCGTCTGGAGTATCATAACGACATGATTTCAAGGACAAACTAGTGACCTACCTCACCAAACCCAAGCTCCACCACCCGACCCTCAAGAAAAACAAGGTCGGCTACACGCGCCGCGACTACGAGGGCCGCGTCTCCACCCTGTGCGCCGGCTGCGGCCACGACTCCATCAGCGCCGCCATCATCGAGGCCTGCTACGAGTTGAACGTCCAGCCGCATCGCCTCGCCAAGCTCTCCGGCATCGGCTGCAGCTCCAAGACCCCGGATTACTTCCTCGGCCAGTCGCACGGCTTCAACACCGTGCACGGGCGCATGCCCTCGGTCCTGACCGGCGCCAACCTCGCCAACCGCGACCTCGTCTACCTCGGCGTCTCGGGCGACGGCGACTCCGCCTCCATCGGCCTCGGCCAGTTCGCGCACGTCATGCGCCGCGGCGTCAACATGCTCTACGTGCTGGAGAACAACGGCGTCTATGGGTTGACCAAGGGCCAGTTCTCCGCCACCGCCGACGCCGGCTCCAAAGCCAAGCGCGGTGCGATCAACAAGGATTCCGCGATCGACACCGTCTCGCTCGCGCTCCTCATGGGCGCCACCTACGTCGCGCGCTCCTTCTCCGGCGACAAGAAACAGCTCGTGCCCCTCATCAAGGCCGGCCTCGCGCACGAAGGCGCCGCCTTCATCGACGTCATCAGCCCCTGCGTCGCCTTCAACAACCACGCCGGCAGCACCAAGAGTTACGAATACATCCGCGACCACAACGAAGCCGTGAATCGCCTCGACTTCTGGCCCAACCGCGAATCGATCAACATCGACTACAGCGAGGGCAGCGTCATCGAAGTGCCGCAGCACGACGGCACCATCCTCAAGCTGCGCAAGACCAACCCCGCCTACGACCCCACCGACCGCATCAACGCCATGACCAACATCCAGGCGCACGCGGCCAAGGGCGAAGTCCTCACCGGACTCCTCTACGTCAACCCCGACTCCGAAGACCTCCACGCCCACCTCAACACCTTCCCGGCGGCGTTCAACACGATGGGAGAGAAGGAGCTTTGTCCGGGGAGTGGGATGCTGGAAAAGATCAACACAGCATTGCGGTAAACACGATCTCGCTGCACCGGCGATGGCCTAGGTCGTTCAGGCCTAGACTATCTGCATTGTGAATTTCTTGCGTCCTGTGCCGACCCTTGGGCAACTTCGAAGTGGTTTGAGCGATACTGAACTGACCGGCTTTTTCTGTACCAGGTTGAATGTAGTGTTTAACCTGGAAGAAGGAGTCGGAAGATGGCAAAGAAGAGATTTAGCCCGGAGCAGGTGGTGGCGAAACCGCGGCGATCTGGGCTTCCTCCGATATTCCGGACACTTTTGATAGGTTCGAAGATGCTATCGGAGGTGTCAGATGGAACGCAAGAAATATGCAGCGGAGTTCAAGCGAGAGGCGGTAAGGCTGGCCGGGCGTATCGCGGGCGAAGGTGGCGCAGGAGCTGGGGCTGAACGTGACCATGCTCGCGCGCTGGGTGCGTGAGGCGCAGGCGGGCAAGTGGGAGATGGCGCCTGGCAAGCCGCTGAGGACTGAGCAGCAGCAGGAGCTCGAGCGATTGCGTCGGGAGTTGAAGCGCGTGACGACTGAGCGCGACATTCTAAAAAAGGCGGTGGGCTACTTCGCGAAGGAACCCTCGTGAGGTACGGCTTTGTAGCCCGGCACCAGCCGATCTGGCCCGTGAGGACGATGTGCCGGATGCTGCAGGTGTCGCACGGAGGGTTCTACGAGTGGAGGGAACGCGGCCCGAGCAGCCGCGGCGTGGAGAACGCGCGCCTGACGGGGCTGATCCGCACGAGTTTCCTGGAGAGCGACCGAACCTATGGCAGTCCTCGCGTGTGGCGGGATCTGACCGATTGGGGGCAGCGTTGCGGCGAGAACCGCACGGCACGATTGATGAAGGCAGCGTCGCTTCAGGCGCGCCTGAAGCGACGCCGGCGGCCGACCGATGAGGGCCTGCGCCCGGAACACACGATTGCGCCCAACGTTCTTGAACGCGCATTTGCCGCTGATGGTCCGAACCGGAAATGGGTGGCAGACTTCACCTACGTGTGGTCGGCAGAGGGCTGGCTGTACGTGGCTGCGGTGCTGGATCTCTACAGCCGCAAAGTGGTGGGCTGGTCGATGAACGCCCAGATGACCGTGCAGCTCGTGATCGACGCGCTGATGATGGCGATCTGGCGCAGGGGCAAGCCGATCGAGCTGCTGCACCACTCGGACCAGGGCAGCCAGTACACGAGCGAATACTTCCAGCGTTTACTCGCCGATCAGGGCATTACCTGCAGCATGAGCAGGAAGGGGGACTGCTGGGACAACGCCACCATGGAGAGCTTCTTCTCGACCATGAAGACCGAACGAACGGCTCGCAAACGCTACGTGACGCGAGATGAGGTCCGGGCCGACGTGTTCGACTACATCGAACGGTTCTACAATCCACGGCGTCGGCATTCGACGCTCGGGCAGGTAAGTCCGGATCAGTTCGAAAAAGCTAGA
>SHXL01000104.1 GCA_009693345.1 Betaproteobacteria bacterium | reverse complement strand
ACAATGGCGCTTATGTCGCCTCGCGAGCCGCTATTGGTAAAAAGCTACGACCGCCCCTATGTGGGGCTGCGTGTCCTCGACCTGTCGCAGGGCATCGCCGGCCCCTACTGCGGCATGCTGCTCGCGCAGTACGGCGCCGACGTCGTCGCGCTAGCGCGCGAAGGCAAATCGCCGCAGGAAATCATCCAGGAACTCCAGCGAACTTACACGGTGCTGCCACTGCAGGCCTCGGACATCGTCGCGCTGCACGATGCCGGTGTGCCGGGTGAAGTACTGGATTACCTGCAGCGCGCGCAGATCGACGGGATGCGCTGGCGCGAGCGCACCCTGTACCAACCCCTGGGGCTTGGGGCTATCGCGGCTTCGGCCCCTGCCCGTGGCCGCCTCGCTACCGCGGCGCATGGGGCTGCTAGCCCGGGAGAATTAACGAAACGGTCTTCGACAAGCGCGGGGCGCGAGCGCACAATGCGTGCAGTCGTTTCGCCGGATTCCTTTTCCTTCGCAACCCGGACCGCCCATGCCTCCACGCCTGCTTTCCACCTTCGCCACCCTGCTGCTGTCGTTCGTGACGGCCGCGGCCGCCCAAAACTATCCGAGCAAGCCCGTGCGCGTGATCGTCGCCTTCGGGCCGGGGGTGGTGGACACCGGCGCGCGCGTGATCGCGCAGCGGCTGGGCGAGAAGTGGGGCCAGACGGTGGTGGTCGAGAACCGCACCGGCGCCGGCGGCAACATCGCCGCCGAAGCCACGGCGCGTGCGCTGGGGGACGGCTACACGCTGCTGGTGACAGCGCGCAACATCGTCGTCAACGTCGCCCTCTTCGACAAGGTGCCGTACACGCCGATGAAGGACCTGCTGCCGGTATCCCTGTTCGCCAACCTGCCCTTCGTTATCGTCACGACGCCCTCGCTGCCGGTGCGCAACCTGCAGGAACTAATCGCCTACGCACGCGCCAATCCTGGCAAGCTGAACTTTGGCTCCGGCGGCCACGGCACCACGCCGCACATCAGCGGCGAACTGTTCAAGCTGCGCGCGAAGGTCGAGATGACCCACATCCCGTACAAGGGCTCCGCGGAAACGGTGAAAGAGCTGGTCGCCGGCCGCATCCAGCTCGCGATCGACTCGGTAACGCCCTACCTGCCGTTCATCGAGCGCGGCGACGTGCGCGTGATAGCCTCTGCCGGCGCGCGGCGCATCGACAAGCTGCCCGATGTGCCGACGGTCGCCGAGGCCGGTCTCGCCGACTTCGAGGCGGGCGCCTGGCTGTCGATCTGGGCGCCTGGCGGGACGCCCGCCGCCATTGTGCAACAGGTCAATCGTGACGCAGCCATCGTGCTCGAAACGCGCGAGGCCCGCGAGCAGATGGCGAAGCTGGGCATGGAGGTCCCGCCGGCGATGTCTCCCGCCGAACTCACCACCTACATGAACGCCGAGATGCGCAAGTGGGGCGAGGTGGTGCGCGTCTCGGGCGCGAAGGTCAACTGAGCGCGGAAGCGTACGGGACATGGCAATCGAGTGGGACATGGAAACGGACCTGGTGATCGTCGGCGCCGGCGGCTGCGGCCTAATGGCGGCCTTCGTCGCGGCGAAGCTGGGCGTCGAGCTGATCCTGCTGGAAAAGGATTCGCGCCTGGGCTGCAACACCGACCTGGCGAGCGGCTCGATCGCCGCCTGGGGCACCCGCTTCCAGAAGGCCGCCGGCATCGCCGGCACGCCCGAGCAGATGGCCGACGACATCATGCGCAAGAACCACGGCCAGGCCGACCGCGCGATCGTGCTGGAACTGTGCCGTCGCACGCTCGACGTGGTCGACACGCTGGTCGACGAGGTGGGTCTGGACCTGACCTTGAACACCGACGCGGGGCGTTTCGGCCATTCCTTCCTACGCATGCACAACCCGAAGGGCAAGTCCGGCGCGCGCATCACGCGCGCGCTGCACGAGGCGCTCGCGCGCTTCCCTAACGCAACCTTCGCTGACCGCACCCCCGGCGCGGGCCTGGTCACCGACGCTTCCGGCGCTGTGATCGGGGTGCGCGCCGGCGAGCGCGGCGAGCAAAGCATCGGCGCGACGAAGGTCATCCTCGCCTGCGACGGCTTCGGCGCGAACCGCGAGATGCTGCGCCGGTACATTCTGGACATAGCGGACGTCGAATGCATCGGCGCGCAAGGCAACACCGGCGACGGCATCCGCTGGGGACTGGAGCTGGGCGCCGCCGTCGAGCACATGAGCGGCCACCAGGGCCACGGCTACGTCATTCCAGGCTACGGCACGCGCCTCGTCCCCGAGGTCCCGCTGCTGGGCGCCGTCATGGTCAACGCCGACGGCGCGCGCTTCGACCGCGAGGATCAGGGCTACTCCGAGCTGGCCGGCGTGCTGCTCAAGCAACCCCGCGGCGTGGCCTACATGTTCTTCGATCAGTGGATCTACGACGTCGTCTTGCCCAACGAGCACTTTCGCGACACCGTCGCGGCGGGCGCGCTGAAAAGCGCGGCGACGATCGAGGAACTCGCCGGCGCCTTTCAGCTGGATCCGCAGCGCGTGCGCGCGACCTTCGACGAGTACTACGCCAATGTGAAGGCCGGGCGTGATCCGTTGGGCCGCGAGACTTTCGGCAAGCTGCTCGAGGCGCCCTTCTACGGCGCGATGATCACCGGCACGCTCGCGCACACGCAGGGCGGCCTGAAGGTGGACGTGCACGGGCGCGTGCTGCGCATCGACGGCAGCGTGATCCCGAACCTCTACGCCGGAGGCGGCACCGCCGCCGGTGTCTCCGGCGACGGCGCCTCTGGTTACCTCTCGGGGAACGGCCTGCTGACCGCGCTCGGCTTCGGCCTGATCGCGGCCGAACACGCGGCCGCGGCGCTCCGGGCCGGCTAGCGATTTACTGCGCCTTCAGTCCGGCGGCGGGAATCACGCGCCGCCAGCGCTCGGTTTCCTCGCGCAGGAAGGCGGCGAACTCCTCAGGCGTGTTCCAGGCGACTTCCTGGCCCAGCTTGGCCAGTTGTTCCTTCATTTCCGTCGTGCGCATGGCCGCGACGATGGCCTCGTTCGCCTTCTGGATGGCCTCGCGCGGCGTACCGGCGGGCGCGAGGATGCCGTTCCAGGTGACCGCCGAGAATCCCGGGAAGCCCGACTCGATCATCGTCGGCACGTCGGGCAGCGCCTCGCTGCGCGTGCGGCTGGTGACGGCGAAAGCTTTCAGCCTGCCGCCGCGGATCATCGCCAGCGAGGTGGGCACGACGTTGAAGTTGAGCTGCGCGACCCCGCTCACCACGTCGGCCTGGGCCTGGCCGCCGCCCTTGTAAGGCACATGAACCATGTCGATGCCGGCGGCCAACTTGAACATTTCGCCGATCAGGTGCTGCGTGGTGCCGTTTCCCGGCGAGGAGAAATTGAGCTTCCCCGGGTTGGCCTTGGCGTAGGCGACTAGTTCCTTCACCGAATTCACCGGCACGCCGGGATTTACCGCCAGCACGTTGGGCACGATGCCCACCAGGCTGATGGGCGCCAGGTCCTTCAGCGGGTCGAACGTCAGCTTGGCATTGAGGAAGGGGGCGGTGGTCAGGCCCGCGAAGCCCATCAGTAGCGTATAGCCGTCCGGCGTCGCGCGAGCGACGGTGTCGATGGCGACGTTGCCGCCGGCTCCGACCTTGTAGTCGATCACGAGCGGCTGGCCCAGCTTCTCCGAAATCGCCGGGACGATGGCGCGCAGCAGGATGTCCGAGCCGCCTCCCGGTGCAAATCCGTTGACGATTTTCACCGGGCGATCGGGATACACCGCTTGCGCGGGCGCGGCGGCAGACAGGCAGGTGATCGCCGCGAGCAGAATTTTCTTGTAGGTCATGTCTTTTTCTCCGAGGGAATGGGAGCCCGCCCGTGGCTGCGGCGGACATGGTCAATGAGCTCGCGCGGCGGGCGCGCGTGGGTGTAGCCGCGCCGCGTCACGGAAATGCCCAGCTTCTTCAGGTCCGCCATGGACTCAGCCATTTTCAGCGTGGCGGCGAGGGCATCGACCACCGGCACGTCATCCACGCGCGTCACGCCTGCTCGCGCCACTGCTTCGCTAAGGTAGAGCTGGCCGGGGATGATGGCTTCGGCGCCCTGGGCGATGGCCCGGCGCGCCACGTCCTGGAACCGCGAGACCAGCTGCGCGGGGTCCGTTTGCGCCGCCCCCACCTGGTCGAAGGTGGCGTCCATCAGCATCGTGGGTAGCGCGCGCGTGGCAAGACCCAGGCGCTGGATGCGCAGGTCCAGCATCTGGTCGAAGCCGTCGCGGAAGGCCAGCACGACGAAGCGGCTGCCGAGGAGGCAGGCGAAGTGCATCGCCGCCTCGCCATAGCCCACCACCGGAATGTCGAGGACCGAGCGCGCCTCCTCCAGCCCGGGATCCTGCACCGAGCCGACCGCGAATACGTCGTAGCCCTCGGCTTCGGCGAGCAGCGCGTTGTCGAGGATGTGCTGCACGTGGAGCGACATGAAATACGGATAGATCACCGCGTCTGCCGGCGTGTTCCCGCCATAGGCGCCTTGTGGCACGCCTTGGAAATGCACTTCGACCCCGGGCCGCGCGACTTTGCGCGCGCGCGCGCCGAGGCCGTCGAAGTACGACGGCATGCGCCCGGCATCGACGAGGCTCTGGTACCAGATTTTCATCTCAGGACGCTCCCGGCCGTTCAACCGCAGGCGACGGCAACGTCGGCCATGTCGCGCGCCTGCGCGAGGCCGGCGAACAGGCGCAGCGCCTCCGCCGCCCGCTTCTCGCCCAGGCTGCGGCGCGCGTTATCGAAGAACTTGGCTTCGTACTCGGTTGCGGAAACCGGATTGTCCGGCGTGCCTGCGACCTTGGGCACGCGCTTGTCCAGCACGCGGCCGTCTTTCATGTGCAGCCGCACGGCGGCCGGGTATTCGCCGGGGAAAGCCATTGCCGCATCTTCCTCGGGCACGACGCGGTCCATGAACGCGCGGACCGCGGGGTCCCGGGCGCGCTCATCGCCATAGGAATCGATGCTCAGGGCGGCGTCGGCGAAAGCCGCCGCCATGTTGTACGGCATGCTCCAGCGCGCCGACCAGCCGTTGGTGGGCCGGTAGCGCGTTTCGTGCGGCTTGAACATGATGGCGGCCGCGAGCGGATGGACGATGCACACCACCTTCTCGATGTCCTGCGCCCGGGCGCCCGCCTTGGCCAGCGCGATGGCGCAGTCGAGGTAGCCCTGCGCGATGTGGTCGCAGGGATAGCGCTTTGGATAGAGGCGCAGCAGCTGCCAGTCGCTTCCCAGGCGGTCGGTGATCCCGGCCAGGTCGTAATGCCCGTCCCCGGCGTAGGCGCGGAAATAACCGTTGCGCCCATCGAGGATGCTGCGCGGCCCCTTGAAGCCGCCCGCCCCGGCGCGCGCCGCGACGATGGCGCCCTGTCCGGCGTAGCCCACCTGGATGCGCTTGGACCAGGGTTCCGGGTCGCCCAGGAACTCCATGGTCCCGGAGGCGAAGCTGCCGCTGATCCCCATGGTGTTGGCAAGGCGCTCGGCATCCAGCCCCATCAACTTGCCCACCGCCAGCCCGCCGGCGAAAACCCCGGCGGTGCAGGTCGAGTGGAAACCGCGCGACAACAGCGCCGGCGCGGCGCGCGTCAGGCGGCAGCCGGTCTCGAGGCCTGCGGCCAGCGCCGTCAGGAACGCCTTGCCGTCGGCATGCAAGGCCTCGGCCACCGCCAGCGCGGGCGGCACCGTGGGCGCGCTGCCATGCCAGCGTCCGGGACCGTAGGTGTCGTCGAACTCGTTGCCGTGCGCGAGGCCACCGTTATAGAGTGTGGCGGCGGTGGCGCCCAGTTTCAGCCCTCCGCTCCCAAGCAGCGTGCTTTCCGCCGGTCCGCCCGAGGCGGCGGCCACGCCTTTCAGGATGCCGGCGAAAGGCATCGGCGCGCCGAGCAGGCACACGCCCACCAAGTCCATCGCATGCAGCCGCACGCGCTCGACCACCGGGGCGGGCAGGTCTTCGTAACGCAGTCCCGCGGTAAAAGAGGCGAACTGCTCCGACAGCGTGGCCATGGGCGCTAGTTCGGCTTAATGTTGCCGTCCTTGATCAGCTTGGTCCACTTGGCGTGATCTTCGGCGACCAGCGCAGCGTACTCGGCAGAGTTCAGCGTCGACGGAATCAGGCCCTGCGACAGGAAACGCTGCTGCACGTCCGGGGCATCTACCGCCTTGCGCGCTTCGGTGTACAGCTGCTGCACGATCGCCCGGGGCGTGCCCGCGGGCGCGGACAGGCCGTACCAGGTCTCCGCACGATAGCCCGGCACGCCGGCCTCGACGACCGTCGGCAAGTCGGGCAGTCCGGCGAAGCGTTTGCTTCCGGTGATCGCCAGCGCGCGCAGCTTGCCTGCCTCGATGTGCTTGAGCACGAGGTTGATGTCGGCGAAGGAAAGCTGGATCTGGCCGCCTAACAGGTCCGTCAGCGCCGGCGCCAGCCCCTTGTAGGGAACATGCACGAGTTTCACGCCGGCCAGGTGGTTATAGAGCTCCCCGGAAAGGTGCGGCGCGCCGCCCGTGCCGGAAGAACCGAAATTGAGGGCGCCCGGCTTTGCCTTGGCCAGGGCGTTCAACTCGGCCAGCGACTTTGCCGGCACGGAGGGATTCACCACCACCACGTAGGGGCTGGTGACGAACAGCGCGATGTGCTCGAAATCCTTGAAGGTGTCATAGCCGACCTTGCTGAAATTGGGCGCAATGGCAAGGATGCCCGCAGCAGTCACCAGCAGCGTATAGCCGTCGGCGGGCGATTTCGCGACCAGCTCGGCCGACAGGGTTCCCGAGGCTCCAGGCTTGTTTTCCACGACCACCGGCTGGCCCAGTGCATCGGCCATTTTCGTGGCAATGGCCCGGCCGACGAGGTCAGTACCGCCACCGGGGGCGAAGCCGACAACGAACTTCACCGGCTTGGTGGGCCAGGCCTGGGCGGCCCCCCCGACGGCAACGAGCCAAGCCGAGACTGCAAAGGCGAGGCGGAGGAACAACGAAGATCCGGATGTCATGGCTGAGCTCCTAGAAGGGATGTCTTGAATTGTCCGCCAATCAACATGAAAAACATATGAGGTCAGACCGCGCCGCGGATGCGCCCGCCGTCAACCTGGATGACCGTCCCGGTGATCCAGCCCGCGGCCTCGCTCGCGAGGAACACGATCATCGCGGCGACGTCCTCGGGCTTGCCGAAGCGGCCCAGCGGCACGAGTTCGAGGTAATTCTTCCACTGCTCTTCCACGGAAATGCCCGCCTTCGCGGCGCGTGCCGTGGTGGTCGTGCGCAGCCGGTCGGTCATCACGGGACCCGACAGGATGGTGTTCACCGTGATCTGGTCGGCACCGAGATGGCCGGCCAGGTCCTTCGCAAGCCCGGTGACGCCCGGCCGGATACTGTTGGTCAGCGTCACCAGCGGCACCGGCTCCTTAATCGCCGTGGACTGGATGTTGACGATGCGTCCCCAGCGCTGCGCGCGCATGTGCGGCACGGCCGCGCGGATCATGCGCACGGTGCTGAGGAAGTTGAGGTTGAAGCCCTCGAGGTAGTCGGCGTCTGAAAGGTCGTCGAAACCGCCCGGCCGCGGGCCGCCGGCGTTGGTGACCAGGATGTCCACGCCGCCCAGCGCCGCGCGCGCCTGCGCCATCAGCGCATCCACTCCCGCCGCCCCGGAAACGTCCGCGCCGATGCCCACCACCTTCGCGCCGGTGCCGGCCGCGATTTCCGCGGCGACGGCCGCGGCGACCTTGCCGTCGCGCCCGTTGACGATGACCTGGGCGCCCTCCCTGGCCATCAGCTCCGCGGTCGCGCGCCCGATGCCCTTGGTCGAGCCCGCGACCAGCGCGACGCGCCCTTTAAGGCCGAAGTCCATTGCGCGCCGCTAACCGCACATCTCGGCCACGGTGTCCGACCAGCCGCGCGACAGGCGCGCGGCGGGCAGCGTGGCCAACTCCTCCATCACCTGCCGCATCTTCGGGTAGACCGGCGCGGCAAGCGCGGTGATCTTGTCGAAGACGACTTCCGGGGGCAGCGGTCGATCCGGCCCGCCGATGGCGCTCAGGCACTCGTTCTCGACCTTGCGCCCGCCCTTGAACTCGATGATGACGCGAGAAGGCCGGTCGTTGGGCGGCGGCAGGTCGCGCCCATAGGGCGCCACCGAAAGCTTCGAGCGCAGGCGGTCGATCGCCGGATCGGCGAGCGTGCTGGCGGCAAAGGCATCCGCGCCGCCAGTGCCCGTGACCAGCGCCGCGGCCACCGCATGGGACATGGAAAACTTTGCCCCCAGCGTGCTTCCGGGACGGGCGTTGACCAGCGCGATGGCCAGCGGATGCGTCTCCACACGGATAGCCTCCACTTCGTCCAGCCGGCCTTGCTTGAGCACAGCGTCGCGCATCGCCACGGTGGCCTCGACGGCCGCGTGCAGGTGCTGACAGCAGGCGTAGATCTTAGTGTAGCCCTCCATGATGCTCCAGCGCTCGCCCAGCCCGTCGGTCAGCGCCGAGGCGTTGTCCGCGTTGCCCAGAACGCCGGCATACACGTCGTGGAAGGCCTCTGGCGCGCCAGCGATGCCGCACTCGGCCCACTCGACCGCCATCGAGCCCGACCAGGCGCCGGAAGCGGGCCAGACGTTGCGCGACAGGATTCCCGCGGCAAGGTGCGTGCGCGGCGAAGGTCCGATCAGCGTCACCGCCGTGCCCAGCGCGGCCGCCAGCAGCTTCGCGTCGGCGTTGCGCGCGAGCGCGACGCTGGCCGCGGCGCCCACTGCGGCAAAGCGGCCGTGCGACTGCATCGTGACCGTCTTCTGCGAGAAGGTCATGGCCACCCGCGTGACAATTTCATAGGCCAGCACCACCGCGCGCAGCATTTCGCCCGCGGATAGATTCTTCGCTTCCGCCTCCGCCAGCAGCGCCGGAAGCACATAGAGGCCGGCATGACAGGAGGCGGGACGGAATCCCTCATCCAGTTCCAGCCAGTCGGCGGCCACCGCGTTGGCCACGGCCGCCGAGACGCGCTCGACGCGCCCCCGGCCACCACGGAAAACAGTGGCCTCTTCGCGTCCGCCGCGGGCCAGGACACGGTCGTGGAACTGCTTTACCTCCGGCTCATCGCGGGCCCCGGTAATGGCGGCCAGGTCGTCCGCCATCACTCGGGCCGCGCGGATCAGCGTCTCGCGGGGCAAGGCGGAAACGGGCGTGGCTGCCGCCCACTCGACGAGCTTGCGCATTCCCTGCGCACAGGCCTCTCGCGACATCCGGAATCTCCTTGGGTAAAAAAGCCATTCTACGGATCGTACGCGGCGCAGGGCGACCGTTCCGCAGGGCGGCACCGGGTGATCGAGGCGCGCAGATGCATCTGGCCTGAGACAGTGACCTGACCGATTTTTTGTACCAGGGCCATTGTTACTTTACTGCACCATCTCCGGTTGTGCGAGCACGAGGGGCCGCGGGCTACAGGCCACCGGCGCCGGCGGCCTGTAGCCAAGCGAACTGTGGGGCCTCACCTTGTTTATTTCCGTTCCGGATTGACCCGGATTTCCATCTTGCGCTGACCCATTCTTACGTTCAGTTTCCCATGCA
>SHXL01000103.1 GCA_009693345.1 Betaproteobacteria bacterium | reverse complement strand
GGCGCGATAGCGCAAGCAGCGGCAATGGCAAACGACCAGATCAAACGTCTCATGAGATTCCCCTCCCGTTAGATGTTCACTTCGCGGTTAAGTCTACAAACTCGCTGGCGATCGCACAAGACTCATCGGCGAGCGGAACGCACGCCAGTTCACTTCGCCGGAATGCGGATGGTGGCGAGATCGGTACCGACGACGATATTGCCGGCGAAGGCGCTGCTCTCTACCGCATTGCGGTAATCGGCCTGCGTTAGAGGGCCGCCTGGAATCTTCCACGGGCCGTGGCGCTCGGTCCCCATCGATGGGCCAAGGTGGGTGAGCATGAGATGCTTCGCTCCCACCCGTTTCGCCAACGCGCCCAGATCGGGGGCCAGACTCTGGCGATAAAAGAGCAGCGCCGGCATTCCACTGGTCTTGTCCGGCCCCATGATGGGATGAAACGCCGAATGCACGATGATGTCGACTCCCTGCGCCAACTTTTCGACCTGTGCAGATGTGGAGGTAACGCGCGGCGGCGTGACCACGTCGCTGCCCGCGTCGCCGCCAATCACCACACTGCCAGCGGGTGTGTCCACCCGATAGGATGCATGACCCGCGACATGGTTTGAGCGGATGGCGCTGACCTTCACAGCACCGGAGGACCAAACCAATTGCGGTTCGTCATTCGGCGTGAATGCAAGGACATTGGCCAATTCGGCCGGACCTCCCGCGAGACGCTCCTTGTCCTCCGAGCGGCGCTGGGCGATCTCGCCCGATTGGATAAACGCGTCGCCGATGTGCAGTACAAACTTTCCGCAACTCAGGGCGAACCCCAGTGGCGATGCGGCATCGACGCTGCAGACCACGTCGAGCTTCGGTCCCTTCGAGTTGTTGTTCCAGCGCAACTGCATGATGTCGGCAAAGCCCTCGGTGTGATCCGAGTGCATATGCGTGAAGAAAATCGCATTGAGCTGCGCCGGCCGCACGCCGATCTGCGAAAGCCGCATATTGGTCCCGCGCCCCGCGTCGAACTGCAGTTTCACGGCGCCGCAGTCATTGCTGTCGTCGCCGAAGCGCACCAGCGTTCCTGCGCCCGCCTGCCCGTTGAAGAGTTGCGGGCCGCTCTGGGTGCCGGTCAATGTGACAGCCAGGCACGGGGCAGCCCGCGCTGTGGGCGCGCCGGCCGATATCCACAGCGCGCAAACCAGTGTCAGTGCAATTGAGAATTTCTTCATGCTCTTCGCCCCTTGGTGGATTGGGAAAATCAACATCTCGCGTCCCAGGCTGGATTCAATCGCGGTACGAAGGGTCTTTCGCGTCCACGATGCGCTGCATCGCCGCGAACACATCCTCGCACGTGCGCTTTTCTCCCGGCCCGGATTCGCGCACCGTCTGCGCGAACACTTCGCTCCTGATCGGGTTCAGCGCGCCAGCACTACTCGCGGCGATCTGCACGTCGCAGGCTCTTTGCAGCGTCCAGAGCGTCATGAACGCTTCCGGCACCGAGGGCCCCCAGGCGAGCAGGCCGTGGTTGCGCAGGATCACAGCCCGCTTGCTGCCGATGCTTGCCACCAAGCGCGTCTTCTCGCCTTCCTCGACCGTGATGCCCTCGAAGTCGTGGTACGCGACGCCGCCGTGCAATTGCGCCGCATAGAAATTGGTGGGCGAGAGCCCGTCCTTCTGGCACGCGACCGCCATGCCGGTGGTGGTGTGCGTGTGCATCACGCAGCGCGCGTCCGGAACCGAAGCGTGAATTGCGCTATGGATCACGAAGCCAGCCCTGTTTACGGGGAACTTTGTTTCGCGCACCGGGTTACCCTCGATGTCGATCAGTAATAGGCTGGACGCGGTGATCTCGCTGTAATGCAGACCGAAGGGATTGATGAGGAAAAACTTCTCCGGCCCCGGCACGCGCAGCGTGATGTGGTTGAAGATCATCTCCACCCAGCCGAGGTGATTGAAGATCCGATAGCACGCTGCGAGCTTCACGCGCGCTCCGAGCTCCGCTTTGCTTATCGACAGTTTGCGCGCAGCCCAGGCTGTGCCCTGATGATAGATTGTCATCGGAAATCGAATATACGCTCCGAATTCCGCCCCCGCACCCTCTCCCGGACGCCGGCGGGCAACCGGTCAACGCGCGCGAAGCAGCCGATCGGGTCGCCGATGGTGTGCGGATAGTCCGAACCGTACAGCACGTTACCCGAGCCGAACACGCTTACCGCCATCGCCAGCGCCTCATCGGTAAACACGACCGCGTCGGCGTAGATGCGGCGCGCGTGGAGGCTGGGTTTTCCTGCGTTTTCGTGCGGCAGGCCGGGATGTGCTCGTAGCACCGGTCCATGCGCCCGATCAGGTACGGCAGGGTGTCGCCGCCGTGGCTAGCAATGATTTTCAGTTTCTGGAAACGATCGAAGAAACCGTCGTAGATCATGCGTGCCACCGCCAGAGTGGTGTTGGTGGTGAAGCCGATCGAGGCGACCAGCTGGAACTGCTGCATTTCCATTTCCGCCACGCCGGGAGGTGCGGTCGGATGGATCAGCACCGGCAGCTTTGCATCGTCGATCGCTTTCCAGATTTTCGCGAATGCCGGATCGGTGAGCGATCTTCCGCCGATGTTGGCGAGCACCATCACGCCGCAGGCGCCCGCCTTGAGGCAGCGCTTGAGTTCCGCGAGCGCCGCCTTTTCGTACTGCCACGGCAGAGAGCAGAACCACTGGATGCGGTCGGGCCAAGATTTTCGCACCCTTGCCATCTCATCGTTCATCACCTGCGCCGCCTTGAGGCTCACCGCCTCGCCGCCCCAGTAAGCGTTCGGGCAGGTGAGTGAGACCACCGAGACGTCGATGCCGACCCGGTTCATGTTCTTGATGCGCAGGTCCCAGTCGAACATTTCGGGCACCGGCGTAATGAACGGCGCGCCATCAAGGTGAATGACGCGCAGTCCGCCGCCGACGGATTTCAGCGTGTAGCGCGGGCGGCCGTGCTTCTCGAGCAGCTTCAGCCACTCGTTGTTTAGCATGTGGGTGTGAACGTCGATTACGGGGCTCATCTGGTATCCCTTTCAGTCAACTTTGAGGCCGGCAGCTTTTACCACGCCCGCCCAGCGGCCGACGTCGGTCTTGACGATGTCCGCAAATTCCGCCGCGGTGTTCGGCGACCATGGTTCCATGCCAAATTTGAGCAGCTGGGCGCGGAATTCGTCGGTCTGCTGGAATTTCTGCATCTCGGCGTTCAGGCGCGCGACCACCGCGGGCGGCGTGCCACCGGTGGTCACCACGCCCTGCCACGCCTGCCAGTCGAATCCGGGCAGCGTCGCGGAGATCGGCGGCACCTCGGGCATCAGCACGGACTGCTTGCCGGCGGAAGTTCCTAGAGCATTGATCTTGCCGCCCTTGATGTTGGGCACGGCGACCGAGAAATCCAGGAACATCACTTCCGGTTTTCCGCCAATGACGTCGAACACGGCGAGCGCCGAGCCCTTGTACGGCACATGCTGGATATCGAGTCCCTGTTCCTTCTTCAGCACCTCCATGAAAAGGTGGTGCGGGCTGCCGCTGCCCGAGGAGGCATAGTTGAACTTGCCTGGGTTCTTCTTCACCTGATCAATGAATTCCTTCACGTTCTTCGCCGGATTGACCGGCGAGTTGGGGTAGAGCGCCGGGCTGATGCCGAGTGTGGTCGAGGTCGCCATCAGCAGCGTATAGCCGTCAGCGGGGGCCTTGGCTACGATTTCGGCGCCCAGCAGCGTTCCCGCGCCGGCACGGTTCTCAACAACCACGGGCTGCTTGAGCCCCGTTCCCAGCCGCTCGCCGATGACACGCGCGAGAACGTCGGTAAGCGCACCGGGCGGGTACGGCACGATGAAGCGCAACGGCCTCGACGGGAATTCCTGCGCCTGGACAGCCACTGTGACCAGCACGGCCGCCAGCGTTGCGATCAGTCTCATGTGGCTCTCCTCAGGCAGAGCGCAAGCCTAGTGGTAGCCGCAGCTAAAATAAAACGATTCCGGCCATGATTTCGCACATGCGAATGTTCGCGCTCCTGTTCCTCGCCGCGGCTCCGGTGCATGCGCAGGTCGCCGTCCCGATCTCGGTGACTGGTCGTGAGGAGATCGCGCTTGAGCAAGGCGCGACAACACCCTCGCACGGCATCAACATCTCATTCGCGTACCTGAACGAAACCGGCTGGTCGAGGGAAGAAATCCGCCCCGCCGTCGCGCAGCTCGCAAGAATCCTGGAGCAGTGCGGCGTGACATTGAAGTCAGCGGAGTTGGTCCAGGTCGACGCGCCAGCCCGGTTTCGCGATTTCCTGACGCCGATATCGCGCCAGCTGGCGGCGGCGCTGCAGCTCGCTAAGCCGACGGTCTACTTTGTCGCCGGCACGCGCCAGAGTCCCGCATTCGACGCCGAAGCGATCGGCCGCGGAAACAGTCGCACCCGCCCTGAGCTCGCCGACACGGTATGGGTTACGCGTGGCACGCGCGATCTTGGTATCGCGCTCGCTCACGAACTGGCGCATGTCCTCATGGACAGCGGCGAGCACTCGGGCGAGCCCGGCAATTTGATGCGCGAGGACACCGCACCGGGGAATACGCGCCTGTCTGCCGGACAATGCGCGCAGTTGCGCGGCACTGGCGCGGCCAACGGTCTGCTCAAACTGCCCTAGATCAACGGCCGCGGCGTAGGCGTTCCCGCAGCCATCCCGCCGCATAGAGCGTCGCGGGCACTGCGATCGCCACCGTCAGTAGCGTGAGTTGCCGGTCCGGTGGAATCTCCTCGGCAAACGCAAGCGAGGTGAGCGCGTTGAGCAACGCGACGAACACCCAAATTGCAGTGAAAAGGATCCAGGACCTCTTCCACATCGGTATCGACGCCGTGCCCTTGCTCGAAGTCACTTCCTGCCTCTTCGCATCAGAAAGTATGCCGCGGGAATCACAAGCATCGAAAGCAATGGTGCCGTAATCATGCCGCCGATCATCGGCGCGGCGATGCGCTGCATCACCTCGGCGCCGGTGCCGTCGGACCACATGATGGGCGCGAGGCCTCCCAGGATCACCGCCACGGTCATCGCCTTCGGACGCACGCGCTGTACCGCGCCGTGGTTGATGGCTTCCAGGACTTTTGCCGGCGGGTAATCGGCAAGGGCGTTTCGCAGGTAGAGGAGCATGACGACGCCAAATTCGGCCGCGAGGCCCGCCAGCGCGATGAAGCCGACCGCACCCGCCACCGACAGGTTGTGCCCGAGCAGATACAGGGTCCAGAAGCCGCCGATCAGCGCGAAGGGCAGCGTCACCATGATCAGCGCCGCTTCATCGAAGCGCTTGAAGGCGAGATACAGCAGCACGAAGATGATGGCGAGCGTGAACGGGATCACCACGGCGAGCCGCTTCTGCGCCCGCTCGAGGAATTCGAACTGGCCGGACCAAGCGACCGACACGCCCGCAGGCAGCGTTACCTCGCGCGCGACCGCCTGCTTCGCATCGTTCACCACGGAAACGAGATCGCGCCCGCGAATGTCGACGTAAATCCAGCCCGCCAGCCGCGCGTTTTCGCTGCGCAGCATCGGCGGTCCATCTGAAATGCCGATCTGCGCGACGGTGCCAAGGGTGATCTGCGCTCCCGCCTCGGTGACGATCGGCAACATTTTTAGCTTCTCGACCGAATCCCGCAGTTCGCGCGGATAGCGCACGCTGATCGGAAAGCGGCGCCGGCCCTCGATGGTTTCGCCGATAGTTTCGCCCCCGACCGCGCTGCCGATCACCGATTGCACGTCGACGATGTTTAGCCCATAGCGCCCGGCCGCCGCCCGGTCGATGGTCACGTCGATATAGCGCCCGCCCGAGACGCGTTCGGCCAGCACGGACGTGGCGCCTGGCACGCGCTTAACAACCTGCTCGATCGCCTGGGCCACCTTTTCGATCTCGGCGAGGTCGTTGCCCGACACCTTGATGCCGAGCGGGCTCTTGATGCCGGTGGCGAGCATGTCGATGCGGTTGCGGATCGGCGGAATCCAGATGTTCGCCAGCCCCGGCAACTGCACCACGCGATCCAGTTCCTCGACCAGTTTCTCCGGTGTCATGCCGGCTCGCCATTCGCTGCGCGGCTTCAACTGCACCGTGGTCTCGACCATTTCGAGCGGCGCCGGATCGGTCGCAGTATCGGCACGGCCGATCTTGCCGAACACGCGCTTCACTTCCGGCACGGTGGCGATCAGCCGGTCCGTCTGCTGCAGGAGTTCGGCCGCCTTGGCAGGCGACAGGCCCGGCAGCGCCGAAGGCATGTAGAGAAGGTCGCCTTCGAACAGCGGCGGCAGGAACTCACCGCCCAGGCGCGACACCGGGATCGCCGTCAGCGCCAACAGCGCCACGGCAATCAGCAAGGTGCTCTTGGGCCAGCGCAGCACCCAGGCGAGGATCGGCCGATACGCGGCGATCAGCCAGCGATTCACGGGGTTCTTCGTCTCCTCGGGGATGCGCCCACGGATCAGGTAACCCATGAGGACCGGGATCAGCGTGACGGCAAGAATGGCGGAGGCCGCCATGGCATAAGTCTTGGTATAGGCGAGCGGCGAGAACAGGCGCCCCTCCTGCGCCTCCAGCGCGAACACCGGCACGAACGAGAACGTGATCACGAGCAGCGAAAAAAAGAGCGCCGGCCCCACCTCCACGGCGGCGTCGCCGATTAGCCGCCAGCGTTCCTCGCCTGTCGCTGAACTGCCTTCCAGCTTCTTGTGCGCGTTCTCGATCATCACGACCGCCGCATCCACCATCGCACCGATCGCGATCGCGAGGCCGCCGAGCGACAGGATGTTAGCGTTCACGCCCTGGAAGTGCATGACGATGAACGCCGCGAGCACCCCCAGCGGCAGCGTGACGATGGCGACCAGCGCGGAGCGCAGGTGCAGCAGGAAAGCGGCGCACACCAGCGCCACGACGATGAATTCCTCGGCGAGCTTGTCGCGCAGGTGCGCGACCGCGCGCTCGATCAGGCCGGAACGGTCGTAGGTCTCGACGATTTCGACGCCCGCCGGCAGGCCTTTCTTGAGTTCGGCCAGCCTCGCCTTGACCGCCGAGATCGTCTCCAGCGCGTTCTTGCCGAAGCGCATGACGATCACGCCGCCCGCGACTTCGCCTTCGCCATCCAGCTCCGAGATACCGCGGCGCATTTCCGGCCCGACCTGCACGCGCGCGACGTCCTTCAGTGTCACGGCGACACCGCCCTTGCCCGTCGTCAGCGGAATTGCACGGAAGTCCGCGAGCGTTTTCAGGTAGCCGTTGGTGCGCACCATGTATTCGGCTTCGCCGAGCTCCAACACCGAGCCGCCGGTTTCGCGATTGGCGCCCTGGATTGCCGCAACCACGCGCGTATGCGGAATGCCGTAGGCACGCAGTCGATCCGGGTCGAGCACCACCTGATACTGGCGCACCATGCCGCCCACCGACGCCACCTCCGCCACATTCGGCAACGCCTTCAACTCGTACTTGAGGAACCAATCCTGGATGGCGCGCAACTCGCCCAGGTCGTGCCGCCCCGAGCGATCGACGAGCGCGTACTGGTAGATCCACCCCACGCCGGTGGCATCCGGCCCAAGCGCGGGCTTGGCCTGCGGCGGCAGCCGCGATTGCACCTGGTTCAGGTATTCGAGCACGCGTGAGCGCGCCCAGTACGGGTCGGTGCCGTCTTCGAACAGGATGTAGACGAAGGAGTCGCCGAAGAACGAATAGCCGCGCACCGTCTTTGCGCCCGGAACGGAGGCCATGGTAGTGGTGAGCGGGTACGTCACCTGATCCTCGACGATGCGCGGCGCCTGGCCGGGGAACGGCGTGCGGATGATTACCTGCACGTCGGACAAATCCGGAATTGCATCCAGCGGCGTCTTCAAGACCGCGTAGACGCCCCAGACCGCGACCAGCGCAGTCGTCATCAGCACGAGGAAACGGTTGGCAATGGACCAGCGGATCAACCCGGCGATCATTTCCCGCTCCACGGCGTGATTTTTTCGATCCGGTGATCGCCGTCCTTGTCGGCTTCGCCGCGCAGTTCGAACTCGATGGCATCGCCCTTCTTCAGCCGGGCGAGCGCGGCCTTGTCTCCGACCACGAACTCCATGGTCATGCGCGGCCACTTCAACGACGGAATCGGCTCATGGTCGAGTTCCACGCGCCCTTTCCCGACATCGACGCCGGTAACTATTCCTTTCCCTTTATGGATTTCCCCTCCTTCAAAGCGCGAAAGCGCGCTGCGCAGGCTTGCTTCCGAGTCGATCAGGAACTGGCCCGATGCGACGACCCGCTCGCCTGCGTTCAAGCCTCCGAGGATCTCGGTTCGTCCGTCGCGTTCCACGCCCGTCTTCACGGTTGCCGCGCGGAAGCGCTCGCCGTCCATGACGATCACCACGCTGCGCGTGCCGGTCTGGATCACGGCTTCGGTTGGAACAGTGAGCGCCTTGCGCGCGGCGGAGACCAGCACGACCTCGACGAACATCCCCGGCCGCAACGCCATGCCCGGATTAGCGAGCGTGATCCGCGCCTTGACGGTGCGCGCCTGCGCATTGAGTTCGGGATAGATGTAGTCCAACCGTCCCTCGAATGTCCGGCCGGGCAAGGTCTGCACGCGCGTTTGCGCGCGCAGGCCGATGCGCAGCATCGCCGCTTGCGCTTCGGGCACTTCCACGACGATCCAGACCGATGAGAGGTCAGTCAGGGTGAATGCCGCCATGCCAGGTTGCACCATGGCGCCTTCCCGAACGCCGAGTTCGCTCAGGATTCCAGAAATGGGCGCGAGGATCGGCATCGTCCGGCTCGCCGCGCCGGACGTTTCAAGCTTGCCGATTTCCGCTCCGGAAACACCCAGCGATTCGAGCCGGCGGCGCCCGGCCCGGGCCAACGGCTCGTCGGCCGCATTCGCCTGCGCCATGCGCCGCGCAAGGAGGTACTCCTCTTGCGCCGAAACCAGATCGGGGGAATAAATGTCGGCCAACACCTGCCCGGCACGCACCGGATCGTTCACGGCACGCACGCGCAGCTTCTCGACCCATCCCGTCACACGCACTTCGGCGCGGGCCATGCGACGCTCGTCGGTCTGGACCGCCCCTACCGCCGGCAATTCCTGCCGGATCTCGGTAATTTCGGCCGGCGCAGTGCGCATGCCGAGGTTCTGCTGCGCGCGCGAACTCACCGTGACACCGCCTTGCTCGCCCTTGTCGTCTGCATAGACGGGAACCAGCTGCATGTCCATGAAGGGCGACTTGCCCGGCTTGTCGAATTTTTGCTGCGGGACCATGGGATCGTGCCAATAGAGCGGCTTGCGTTCGCCCTGTTGCAACTGGGGCGCCGGCGGAGCCGCTTCCCGGTGCGTTCCATATCTGCCCGCAAGAAAGCCGGCCCCCGCGAGCACGACCGCCGCCACAAACAGAATTGCGCGTTTCATCGGGAACCTCGGTCGTGCTCGAAGTACTGCACTGCGACGCGGGCTTTTGCCTGCATCGCGCGCATCGCCAGTTGCTGGACGCTGGCTTCCACCAGATTGCGCCGCGCTTCCAGCACGCTGGCAAGCGATGCCGCGCCGGCGCCAAACTGCGACTGAAGCGCAGCCAGGCGCGCGCTGGCGTCGGGAAGGATGGCGCCTTCGATGTTGCGCAGACGCTCGCCGGCGAGCTCCCAATCCGCGTAGGC
>SHXL01000102.1 GCA_009693345.1 Betaproteobacteria bacterium | reverse complement strand
AGTTGAGTTCATGGCGTCTCCCTCCTAGGGCCGGTCATCATGCCGGAAACCCGTTGGCGTCAGTAAAGGCGGGGCGACGCGGTGCTCGTGCGCGTGGCGCGGATTGGCCATCGAGAGCACCAGGCCGCCGACGCGCGCGAGAAAGAGGTGCGGCAGCAGGTCTTCCAGCGGCACGTCGAAGGTGTGCGGGCCCTCGTAGTTGCCCCAGCAGACGTGCAGGCGCACGCGATCGGGCGGAATGTTGGCGGGCGCGCGGTTGAGCGCGGCGACGAGGTTTGTTCGGGGGCCTGCACGCGCCTGCACGCGCCTGCACGCGCCTGCACCAGCGCGCGCACCCCGGGAAAGGCGGCGAGGTCGCGACAAAGCTGCGTGTTGATCCAGTCCATGCGCTCGTTGACGCGCGCACGCTGCCGCAAGTCCTTCGGATAGGCCGGCGAGCCGGTCTTCTCAGCCAGGTATTTCAGGATCGCGCTGCTCTCGGTGAGGCGGAAATCGCCGTCTTCCAGCACCGGCACCAGGTGGTTGGGGTTGACTGCCTCGAATGGCGGCTTGTAATGCTCGCCGGTGAACAGGTCGACGACCTGGAAGTCGACCTTGATGCCGCTTTCGTTGGCGAACAGCACCAGCGGGCGGCTGGTAGGGGGATGCGGGGTGGTAATAAACTTTCACCGCGACTGTTCCTCTCGTTGAATTTCGCGGCCAATCATAGACCGGCTTCGCAGCAGGCGCCACGTCGCGATGGCGCCCATCCAGAGCTTCGGCAGAAACCAGACCGCCAACGCCAGGAAAACCGCGAGCGCGGCGAGAAAAACGATCGGGTACTGGAACGCAAGCCAGATCCCCGCGAGCACTGCCGCATCTTCCGTGAACGATGCGCCCCAGTTCGAAAACGGCTCCGGCGACGCATTGATGATCGCACGGCCTCCTGCCTTGGCGAGATGCGTCCCCGCGGTGATCGTGCCGCCGAGCAATCCCGTCGCCAGCGTGAGCGCGCCGAGCGAATCTCCCGCCGCCCCGGCCGCGAGCAACGCGCCCGCCGGAATGCGGATGAACGTATGCAGCGCATCCCAGGCGCTGTCGATGCCCGGCACCTTGTCCACGAGAAATTCCATCGCCAGAAGGATGCCCGCGGCGCCGATCACCCACGGGTGCTGCAGCACTCCGAGTCCCGCCGGCAGATCGATGTAGCCAAAATTGCCCGCCATGCCGAGGCAGAAAATCAGGAAATAGAGCCGCAGCCCGCTCGCCCACGCGAGCAGCGAAGCCAGGACGACTGTTTGCAGCAATTGCGGATCGGCAGGCACCGGCTCAGGCGGCGTACCACAGGACCGCGTTGAAGTGACACGCGCTGCCCGCGATGACGAACAGGTGCCACACGAAGTGGAAGAACCTGATGCGCTCGGCGAGGAAGAATACCGCACCCGCGGTGTAGGCGATGCCGCCCGCGAACAGCCAGAAAATCCCCCACTTCGGCACCTGCGCCCAGACCGCGTCAGCCGCGATCACGACCAGCCAGCCCATCGCGATGTACACCAGGGTCGAAAGCGTGTTGTAGCGGATGCCGCCGAAGGCCTTCAGCACGATGCCGACCGCGGCCATGCTCCAGACCAACCCGAACAGGATCCAGCCCCAGGTACCGTGCAACACACCCAGCGTGAACGGCGTGTAGGTACCGGCGATCAGGAGATAGATCGCCGAATGGTCGAGCACCTGGAACACCCGCTTGGTGCGGCTCTTCGGAAAGGCGTGAAACAGCATCGATGTGGAATACAACAGCACCATGGTCGTCGCAAACACGGTGGCGGCCACGACTTGCATTACATCGCCGCGCTGCAGCGTGACGACGACGAGGACTGAAAATCCGACCAGGGCCAGCAGAAGGCCGACGCCGTGACTCACGCTGTTCGCGATCTCCTCGCCGAGCGACTGCGGCCGTTCGTTCATCGCCATGGGACTAGTAGTTTTCAGCATTCAAGTAGCCGATACTATTGCATATGACCGATAACGTCCTCGAACAGGCGGTGAAAGGCTGGGCGCGCACGGCTCCCGCGCGCACCACGGAACTCGCCACCGACAGGGCCGGTTTCGGTCATTTCTGGCTGCGCTCGACGGAGTTGCTGGCGCGGCTGCCCGCAAAGTCAAAGCGCAACGCGGGAGAAGCGGCCGCGGCGGCCGAAATTCTCGCCCTCGCGCGCGAATCGCGCACCCGTTTCATGCGCGCGCACGGGCGCGGCGTGTACGACTCGCTCACCGCGGCGCGCAACCGGTTCCTGCGCGCGGACGAACTGTGCGCGCGCGCGGCGACGGAGTATCCGGGGCTGGTGCCGGGCGCGAAGGATCTGGCGCGCGAATCGGGCATCGCGCAGGCGGAGAAGGACGGGCTGGAAGTCGACCAGGGAATCTTCCTCGCGCAGGTGCTGGGCGATCCCCTCGCGGGCGCGCACCTGTGCCACGCCATGCTGCTGCCGCGGGCCGAGTCGGAGGAGCTGCTACCAGAATTCCTGAAAACCGGAAAGATCAAACTCGACGGCGCGCGCCTCGAGCGAGAAGGTAGGGCCTCCGTCTTGACGATGCGCAACCCGCAGTACCTGAACGCCGAGGACGAAAGCACGCTGGACGGGATGGAGTTCGCGGTGGACCTCGCGCTGCTCGATCCGGAGACCGAAGTCTGCGTGCTGCGCGGCGACACCGTCACGCACCCGAAGCATGCGGGCAAGCGCCTGTTCGGCGCCGGCATCAACCTCACGCACCTCTACCAGGGAAAGATCCGCTTCCTGTGGTACCTGCTCCGGGACCTGGGGCTCGTCAATAAAATCTACCGCGGCCTCGCGCTGCCGGACGCGTCGCCCGAGGAAGACTCCATCGAAAAACTCTGGATCGCCGCGGTGGAGGGCTTCGCCATCGGCGGCCACTGCCAACTCCTGCTAACGATTGATCAGGTGGTCGCGACGAAGGATGCCTACATGACGCTGCCCGCGAGGAAGGAAGGCATCATCCCGGGCGCGGCCAACCTGCGCCTCGCGCGCCACGTCGGCGACCGCGTCGCGCGCCAGGCGATCCTCGCCGAGCGGCGCATCGACTGCGCCAGCCCGGAGGGCAAGCTGATCTGCGACTACATCGTCGCCCCCGACGCGATGGATTTCGAGATCGACCGCCTGGTGAAACACATCACCGGATCCGGGATGGTCAGCGCCGCGGGCAACCGGCGCGCGCTGCGCATCGCGGAAGAACCGCTGGACGCGTTCCGTCGCTACATGGCGGTGTACGCGCGCGAACAGGCGCACTGCCACTTCAGCCCGGCACTGATCGCCAACCTCGAGCATCACTGGGACGCGGCGAACCGCAAGGGATAGCTGTCGCCCCCGCGAAAGCGGAGACCCAGAATTTTTCGAACATGGATTCCCGCTTTCGCGGGTATGACAGGTTGATTACGAGAGAAGAAAGTCCCGCACCAATTTTATTTGATCGGCGTGCATCAGCGTCGGCGCATGGCCGACGCCGGAAATTTCCACCACCTGCGCCTTCGGCCCGCGCCCGGCCATCTTGTCGCAGGTGTCGCGCGTCAGCAGATCGGACTGCGCGCCGCGCAGCACTAGCGTTGGGCAGCGGATCGCGTCCCACAGCGGCCAGAGCTCGAGGTCCTTTTCCGGCATACTGGCGCGGAACGGCTCGGCGAGCTTGGGGTCGTAGTGCAGGCGCAAGCTGCCGTCGGCGTTCTTGCGAACCACCACCTCGGTGAGGAAGCGCCACTCGGCGTCCGTGTGAGGCCCGAAGGTCGCGCTCACGGCGCGGATGTATTTTTCCGCCGTGGCGATGTCCGGAAACACCGGCGCCACGCCGACGTAGGTCGCGATGCGCTCCAGCGACACTTTCGAGACGACCGGCCCGGCATCGTTGATCACCAGTTTCTGCACCGGCGTACCCGGTTGCGCAGCCAGCGCCATGCCGATCAGGCCGCCCATCGAGGTGCCGAGCCAGTGCACGCCTTCGACATCGAGTCGCGCGATCAGCGTCACCATGTCGCCGACATACTGCGGCAGCTGGTAGAGCATCGGGTCGGCAAGCCACTCCGAATCGCCGCGGCCGGCGACATCCGGGCAGACGACCCGGTAACGGTCGCTGAGCGCCGCCGCGAGCGTGTCGAAATCGCGCGCGCAGCGCGTCAGGCCGTGCACGCAGACGAGCACGCGCTCGTTTTTCGGGTCGCCCCATTCCAGGTAGGCGATGCGGTGCAGCCCCCTGGGGGAGGCGCACCGTACCGTCCTTTGGCGTGGAGCAACCAGCGCGCGCCCCTCAGGCCCCGTCGTGCCGGATACGGCTCACGTGCCGTACTTGAACGACAGCGACAGGCGCGTGCGGAACTGCGTCACCTTGCCGTCTTCGACCTTGACGTCGAGCTTGGTCACTTCGGCGATGCGCAGGTCGCGCAGGGATTTGGATGCCGTCCTGACCGCGCTGCGCGCGGCGTCTTCCCAGGAGACGGGACTGGTGCCGATGACGTCCGTGACCCGGTACACAGCATTGCGTTCCTTCTTGGCCATGATCTGCCCTCCTCGAGCGGTGGTGGGAACGACCCGGCGGGCCATCCGCGGAAACATTATGGCCATAGTGCGGCGCATCGTGCCAGTACCGCCGGCGCTGCTGCCTCTCGCCTTTCACGTCAATGCCATCGCTCGAAAGGCCCACCGTCAGCGCGCCGTCCCGGTCGGTACGAACGATCCGGACGTTCGAGTCGGAATAGCGGCCCATGACTTCGGCGTTGGGATGGCCGAAGCGGTTGCGATGGCCCACTGGCACCACCGCCACCGATGGTTGCACCGCGGCGAGGAACTCCGCGCTCGAGGAAGTGCGGCTGCCGTGGTGCGGCACCAGCAGGACGTCGGCGGACAGCGGTTGCGCGGCCCGTTTCAGCAGCTCCGCTTCGGCGGGCTTTTCGATGTCGCCGGTGAGCAGCATGGAACGCGCGCCCCGCTCACCTTCAGCACGCAGCTCAGATCGTTGATTTTCCTCGGTTTCGCCGCGGCGTTTTCCGGATGCAGGATCTCGAAGCGCACGCCGTCCCACGTCCAGGCTTGACCGGCCATGCAGCGCCGCGCATCGGCGGCGAGGCCGAGCAGCGGATGACCGGCGGCAAGCGAGGAGAACATCGCATCCACTTCGAAATTCTCCAGCACGGAAGCCGCGCCGCCCGAATGGTCGGTATCGTTGTGGGTCACGACCATCGCGTCCAGCCGCTCGATGCCTGCGGCGCGCAGGTAAGGGGCGATGATGCGCTCGCCGCTGTCGGCCTCGGTGCCGAAGGCGGGCCCCGCGTCATAGAGCAGCGACCGGTTCGCGGTGCGCACCAGCACCGCCAGGCCCTGCCCGACGTCCAGCGTCGTGATCCACGCCGCACCGGGCGCCGGGGCCGGCGGCGGCAAGGCGAGCGCGGGAAGCATGAGGGCGAGCCCGGTCATGCGCCAGGGCGCGCCGCGCGGCGCGAGCAGCCAGAGCACGCCCGCCAGCGAAAGCAGCACGCTCCACAGCGGCGGCACGTGCTGCTGCCACACCGCCACCGGCAATGACGCGCACCATTCGAGGAACTGCAGCAGCAACTGCATCAGCCACGCGGCAAGCTCGAGCAGCGCGTCCCAGGGCAGGACCGCCGCCACGAGCGCGAGCGGCGTGACGAGCGCCGACACCACCGGAATCGCGACCGCGTTGGCGAGCGGCCCGACGATCGAAAACTGCGAGAACAGAAACAGGGTCGCGGGCGCAAGGCCGATGGTGATCGCCCATTGCACCTGCATCCACTGCTTCAGCATGGAGCCTTTTCCGTCTGCGACGAAAAATATGAGCGCCACGGCGCCGAAGGACAGCCAGAACCCGGCCGCGAGCACCGCCCAGGGATCGATCAGGAGCACCACGGCGAGCGCCAGCGCGAGCGTGCGCGCGGGCGAGGCGATGCGCCCGGACCAAAGCGCGATCGCGAACACCGTCACCATCCAGCAGGTGCGCTGGGCCGGCACCGCGAACCCGGCGATCAGCGAGTAGCCGAGCGCGCCAGCGATCGCGGCCGTCGCGCCGATCTTGCGCGCCGGCATCTGCAGCACAAGGTACGACGAGCGGCGCCACAACCAACTCGCCAGCCATGCGAAGAGCCCGGAGATCAGTGTCACGTGCAGCCCCGAGATGCTCATCAGGTGCGTGACGCCGGTGCGGTTGAACAGGCGCCACTCCTCGGCCGGGATGGCGCGCTGGTCGCCGACCGCGAGCGCGGCGAGGATGCCGCTCGCCGGCGTCTCGCCCAGCACGCGCTTGAAGCGGTCGCGCACCGTTTCGCGCAGCTTCTCGATTCGATCCGGGAAACTGTTCCGGGCGCCCAGCAGCAATGGCGAGGTTCGGGGTCTCACGTAGCCGGTCGCCCCGATGCCGCGCTCCAGCAGCCAGGCCTCGTAGTCGAAGCCGTGCGGGTTGAGGTTGCCGTGCGGCCGCCGCAGGCGCACCGTGAATCGCCAGCGCTCGCCGGCATGTACCGGCGCCGAAAGGATCGACGGATTCTCCTCATAGGACGGGCTGCAGTACCACGACAGGAGGATCCTGTCCGGCAGTTTCACCTCCGCCGATTCCGGCTCGAACTCGAAGCGCAGGCTGCGCTCCCCCGCCGCGGGCAGGCTGGAGACCACGCCGACGACCTCGATGTCGCCGCCCTCGAGCTCCGGGGCCAGCCGGTCGGCGAGCCTCAGATGCGCCATCCCCAGCGCCCAGGAGAAGCCGATCGCGAATGCCCCTGGAAGGTAAAGAATCTTTTGGCGGAAGAAGTAAGACAGGAAGAAGGCGGACAGCCCGAGCCAGCCCGTCCCGGGCAGTTCGGGCTGCAGCTGCATAAAAAGAACGCCCGCGGCAAAGCTCAAGATGATAAGCGTCATCTACAATCAAACGCAGCAACGCCCCAGGGCGCTGACGCTCGAACCTGCGCATGCCCAGAAAATTCTTCCGCAAATACCTGCCCGACGGCGACACGGTCCGCGCCAACAAGTACCTGGCGTGGCTGGGAACATGGCTGGATCACCCGAACCTGTGGCACCTCAACCGCCATTCGGTCGCCGGCGGCGTCGCCATCGGCCTGGCCGCCGGTCTGGTGCCCGGGCCGCTGCAGATGCTCACCGCGGCGCTGCTTGCCGTGCCGCTGAAAAAGAACCTGCCGGTGGCGCTGCTAACGACGCTCTATACCAACCCCTTCACCATCGTGCCGCTCTACGTGCTCGCCATCGCCTACGGCAGGTTCCTGCTCGGCGCAGGCAATCACCCGGTCGCCGTGGAACCCTATGACTGGGACTGGGCGCATTGGATCGACTCGCTGCTGGGGTTCGCCCACTGGACGCTGTCGCTGGGCAAGCCGCTTGCCGCCGGCCTGGTCGCGCTTGCGCTGACACTGGCTGTGGCCGGATACTTCGCCGTGCAGCTTGCATGGCGCGCCTATGTCATCCTTGCATGGCGCCACCGGGCGCGGCAGCGCGCTGAACGAAAGGCAAACCGTTGACGCATTCCTCCGAGAGCCTGACGGCACGCGCCTGGCTCGCTTTCCGCCTGCCGCTCACCGTCATGGTCGCGGTCCACTTGGTGGGCGCCTTCGGCTTCTGGATCATCTCGGAGGGCAAGGCGAGCGCCATCGATTGCGTCTATATGGTGTTCATTACCGTGGCCAGCATCGGCTACGGCGAGATCGTGGATCTGTCGCACAGCCCCGGGGGGCGCGTGTTCAACATGGGGATCGCGTTCGTCGGCATCGCGAACCTGGTCTACCTGACGTCCAAGATGGCGGCCTTCATTCTCGAGTGCAGCTTTGACGAAGTACTGAGGAGGCGCAGATGCAGGAAGAGATCGATCGCATGAATGGCCATTACATCGTCTGCGGCGTCGGCCGGGTCGGCTCCAATGTCGTGCACGAGCTGGTCACGACCGAGCGGAAATTCGTCGCTGTCGACGAATCCGTGGAAGCGATCGAGGCATTCCACGAGCGCTACCCGGCGATACCCGCGTTGCACGGCGACGCATCGGACGACGAGCTCCTGGTGCGCGCCGGCATCAAGCGCGCCGCCGGCGTGTTCGCCATCACCGGCGACGACGGCAAGAACCTGCTCATCACCCTCGCCGCCAAGCACCTCCATCGAGGCGCGCGGGTGGTGGCGCGCTGTCACGAGGTGCGCAACATCGAGAAACTGAAACTGGTCGGTGCCGACGACATCGTGTCGCCCGATTTCACGGGCGGCATGCGCATCGCCTCGAGCATGCTGCGCCCGTCGGTGGTGAACTTTCTCGATGAAATGCTGCGCACCGACGACAAGCTTCGGGTGGAGGAAATCCAGGTCCCGGAGGGTTTCCGGGCGCGCCCGCTGAGCGAGGCCGCGCCCCAATCGCGGGACTTCGTGCTGCTTGCCGTGCGCGACAGCAAGTCGTGGGAATTCAATCCGCCTGCGGACTATGTCATCCGGCCCGGTCACGCGATCGTGGTGATGGCGCATCCCGAAGGACGGCGCATGTTGGAGCGGGCACTGGCCGAGTAGCGCGGTCGCCCGGGTCAAACCCGGGCTTGCATTTCCAGCAGAGTTCCTTCGCGCAGTTCCAGCGTGCGCCCGGTGCGCGCGGCCAGCCCGGCATCATGCGTCACCAGCACGAAGGCGGTGCCGTGCGCCTCGGACAGGCGCACCATCGCCTCGAACACCTCTTCCGCGGTCTGCGTGTCCAGGTTGCCGGTGGGTTCGTCGGCCAGCACGCAGGCGGGCGCGGTGACCATCGCGCGCGCGAACGCGCAGCGCTGGCGCTCCCCGCCCGAGAGCTCACTGGGCAAATGCTCCTGTCTTTTCGATAGGCCAAGTTCACCGAGGACGGCGCGCGCGCGGGCCAGTGCGGATCCCCGATCCTGGCGCCGGATAAACAGAGGCATGGCGACGTTCTCTTCCGCGGTGAACTCGGGCAGCAGGTGGTGGAACTGGTAGACGAAGCCGAGCGCGATGTTGCGGCTCCGCCCCCGTTCCACTTCCGACATCTCGTGCAACGCCCTGCCCTGCAGCGTCACCGTTCCCTCCGAGGGCGCGTCCAATCCCCCCAGCAAATGCAGCAAGGTGCTCTTTCCCGAGCCCGAGCGCCCCATGATCGCGATGCGCTCGCCCGCGCGCACTTCCAGGTCCACGCCGAGCAGCACGTGCACCGGCGCAGGTCCGAGATATGTTTTCTTTAATTTGTTACAACTCAATACCACATCACTCATAACGCAAGGCCTCCGCCGGATTGACGCGCGAAGCGCGCCAGCTCGGATAGAGCGTGGCAATGAACGACAGCACCAGCGAGACGATGCCAATGGTCGTCACGTCGCCCAGCTGCACATCCGAGGGCAGGTCGGAGATGTAGTAAATGTCCTTGGCGAGGAACTTGAAGCCGAGGATATTCTCGACGAAGGGCACCACGGTAGCGACGTTGAAGCCGACCAGCACCCCGAGGACCAGGCCCGCAAGAGTACCGATGACGCCGATCAGCGCGCCCTGCACCATGAAGATCTGCACGATCGAACCCGGCGACGCCCCCAGCGTGCGCAGGATCGCGATGTCGGCCTGCTTGTCGGTCACCAGCATCACCAGCGTGGAAACGATGTTGAACGCCGCCACCGCGACGATCAGCAGCAGGATGATGAACATGACACGCTTCTCGATCTCCACCGCGCGGAAGAAGTTGGCGTGGCTGCGCGTCCAGTCAGTGGCGAAATAATCGCGGT
>SHXL01000101.1 GCA_009693345.1 Betaproteobacteria bacterium | reverse complement strand
ATTGTAGAAACCGTCCGGAAACAGCGGCCGGATCGGACGGTCGATGAGGCGCGAGGTCAGGATCTCCTTCTCGCTCGGGCGTCCTTCACGCTTGAAGAAACCGCCCGGGATCTTCCCTGCGGCATAGGTCTTCTCGGCGTAGTCGACGGTCAATGGGAAGAAGCTCTGCCCGGGCTTGGCTGACTTCGACGCCGTCACCGCAGCGAGCACCACGGTGTCGTCAACGGTGCAAAGCACGGCGCCGTGCGCCTGGCGGGCAATCTCACCGGTCTCCAGCGTGACCTGCTGCGTGCCGAGGGTAAATGTCTTTTTGATCGGGTTCAAAGGGAATCCTCTGTGTGGGGACGCAAACAAAAACGCTCATCGGTACGATGAGCGTTTTTTGCTACGGCATACAGGAAACGGAGAGGAATTGCGTGATGACTACTTGCGCAGTCCGAGCCGCTCGATCAGCGAGCGGTATTTGTCCGCGTCTTCGCGCTTCAGGTAATCCAGAAGCTTGCGACGCTGGCTGACCATCTTCAGCAAGCCGCGGCGCGAATGAAAATCCTTGACGTGGGACTTGAAATGCTCGGCCAAGCCGTTGATGCGCTCGGTGAGCAGCGCAATCTGCACTTCCGGGGAACCGGTATCGTTTCCGGCGCGCTGGTGCTGCTTGACGACCAGCGCTTTCTGCGCGACCTGCAAACTCATACGCTCTTCTCTCTTCTAGGCTCGGTATGTAAGGCGGGCATTCTAACGAGATTGCCGTCGGCGTACAAGTTTTTCGTGGTATTTCAGGCCCTTGCAACCAGTCTGGCGGGGCGTAGTTCGTCCCCCGGCCCGCCTTCGCCCACCCCCAGCAGCACCCCGGCCTTTCCGTATACGCGGCAAGGACCTTGGCTTAGGGCCGCAAGCGCCACTGCCTGGCCATTCAGAAAGCGCTGCGCCAGTTCGTCGGGAAGGTCCAGGCGGGGTAAATCCCCCAGCAGGCTGTCCGGCGGCAGCAGCCAGGCGCGCCGCGCCCCCTCTCCAAGGGCCTGGAGGTCGTCCAGCGTCACTGCCTGGGCGAGCCGGAAGCCGCCGACCGCGGTACGGCGCAGGCCTTCGAGGTGCGCCACCGTGCCCAGCGCCAGACCGAGATCGACGGCCAGCTGGCGCACGTAAGTCCCCTTGCTGCATTTGATCCGGAGGTGCAGAACGTCGCCGGCGTGCTCCAGCAGTTCAAGCTCATGCACCATCACGTGCCGCGCCGCACGTTCCACCGTCTGGCCGGCACGTGCCAGGGCATACAGGGGCCGTCCGCCGTGCTTAAGCGCCGAGTACATCGGGGGCACCTGCTCGATAGCACCGCGAAAGCGCGCCAGCGCGCGCTCGAGTCCTGTCTCCGCCACCTCTGCCGGACGGCGCTCGAGCACCTGCCCCTCGGCATCTCCAGTGTCAGTGGACACCCCCAGCCTGACCTGTGCGCGGTACTCCTTGATCGAATCCAGGCCGAACTGGGCGAACTTGGTGGCCTCGCCGAAGAGCAGCGGCAGCAGGCCGGAGGCAAGCGGGTCGAGGGTACCCGCGTGTCCCGCCTTCTCCGCCTCCAGCAGGCGCTTCACAGCCTGCAGCACAGCGCTCGAACTCGGGCCAACCGGTGTGTCCAGCAGCAGTACGCCGTCGAGCCTGCGGCGCATCAGGGATCACTCCGCCATAGGCTTGCGGACCACCAGATCCATGACGTACTCCGCGATGATGATGTTTTGGTACCGCTCCTGGTTCATGAACTCCTCTTCGCCGACCTCCTTGCCGAGGCGCTCGGCGGCGAACTTCGGATCGAGCGTGATAACACACTTGTCCATCACGAAATCGACGTTCCAATACACCCCCAGCGGCGTTTTCAAGTCCCCCGAAATCATCCAGGACCTGCAGAGCTCCTTGTTCAGCATATGCATCGTCTCCGGCAGGACCGGGCGGATGTGCTCCGGATTGGTCCAAAACCAGTAATTCGTCGGGCTGGAAACCCGGATGTGGACCACCGCACCGTCCTTGGAGACGCGGTAGAGTTCCTTGAAAAAGCGGCGAAAGCTCGCCGTAGGCAGGCGCTGCAGCACCTGGCTCGCATTCGCCTCGATGACCGAATCGTCCTCGAGCGGCCAAGCACCCTGTTCGATATCGAACAGCATGTCGGGTCCCGATTGCGGTTCGTGGTCGATATTGACCCATCCCTCGATGCGCCGGACGCCGCAGCCCAGGTTCACGCGCAGTCCGGTTTCCGCGGAATTGCGCATCTCGGTCTCCCGCAGCCGCTGGAACAGGTCCGCATCCTCCGCGATGCGGTGCTTCGCGATCTTGCAGTACGGGTTCCGCAGCGTCGAGACATTCCTCTCGTTAATGCGCGCCACGACGTTCCACGACTGGAATTCCCATAAATGGTGGCAAAGGCTGTCCGGATATTCCCGGTCATCGATGAACATGTCGGCGATTCCGAAGGTGTCATAGGAGGGAATGAAGAAAGCCTCCGGCTCCAGGACCTTCATGCGGTAGCGACCGGTATCCATCAACCGCTGGGGAACCACCACCGCGTGCTCATCCCAATACTCATCGGTGCCGCCCGAGCGGAAGTGCCTGAATTCCGCGAGTCAGTCGGCAATGAACGGATGGCGCGGCTCGCTGAGAATGACGGCATTGCACATTCCCCTGTCCGTCCCGCCGTAGCCCTGGCGCGCCATCACGCAGGAGTGCGACAACAAGGACGAGAAGCCGCGGGTCGTAATCGTGTCCATGTCCAGGTAGATGCCGCCTTTCTCCTGGAGAATCTGCAGCCTCAGCACATCCGCCTGGTGGGCGACGTGCTTCAGCGGCCGGCCGAAGATTTCCGTCGGCGCCGTGATCCGCACCGTTTCCAGGTAGCGTTTGGCCACCTCCCAATAGATTCCTTCGGGCTCGTGCTCGTAGTAGAGAAACGCCTTTGCGCCCGGATGCACCGAAACCGCCGATTTGACGGCCATGTAATGGATGAAGCAAAACGGCTTGCCGCCGAAATCCGGCTTCAGCCCGAAAATGAAGTGAAACTGCAGCGGGATCATCGTTTGGGGGTAGTGACGCTGTCGATGAGCCGCGACAGACGGTCGCCCCGCTCGACCGATTCGTCGTAGACGAAGCGCAGTTCCGGGGTGGTGTACATCGACATCCGGTGCGAGAGCTGCGAGCGCAGGAATCCCGCGGCGCGCTGCAGGGCCTTGGTGGTATCAGCCTGCCTGCTCTTGTCGAGAATCGTGAAGAACACCTTCGCGTGCGACAGGTCGGGAGCGACGTCGACCGAGGTAAGCGTAACCATCCCAACGCGCGGATCGCGCACCTCGTGGCTCAACAGATCGGCAAGCTCGCGCTGAATCAGGTCGGCCACTTTCTGCGGCCGTCCCCGGCTCACGGCTTCAGTTGCCTTTCACTCACAGCGTCCGCGCGACCTCGAGGATCTCGAACACCTCGAACTGGTCGCCTTCCTTGAGTTCCTGGTAGCTCTTGAGCGACATACCGCATTCGAAACCGGCCTTCACCTCGCGCACATCGTCCTTGAAGCGCTTGAGCGAATCAATTTCGCCAGTATGAATGACCACGCTGTCGCGCAGCACCCGCACCTGCGCGGAACGCTTGACCAGCCCTTCCTGCACATAGCAACCGGCGACCGTGCCGATCTTGGAGATGCGGAACACCTGCCGCACCTCGACCAGGCCGATGATGCTCTCCTTCCGTTCCGGCGGCAGCAGCCCGGTCAACGCCGCCTTTACTTCCTCGACCGCGTCGTAGATGACGTTGTAATAGCGCACGTCCACGCCGGAGGATTCGATCAGTTTGCGCGCGGTGGCATCTGCGCGCGCATTGAAGCCGATGATCACCGCGCCCGACGCAAGCGCCAGGTTGACGTCCGACTCCGTGATCCCGCCGACACCCGCGTGCACCACGCTGACTTTCACTTCCTCGGTTGCAAGGCGTGTCAGGGCATGGGCCAGGGCCTCCTGCGACCCCTGCACGTCGGACTTGATCAGCAAGGCGAGGGTTTTCTTCCCGCCGGCCTCGCCCATGTTGCTGAACATGTTCTCCAGATTGGCCGCGCGCCGCTTCGAGAGCTTGACCTCGCGGTACTTGCCTTGACGGAACAGCGCGACTTCCCGCGCCTTCTTCTCGTCGGCGAGCACGACCATTTCCTCGCCTGCGCGCGGCACCTCCGACAAGCCCTGTATCTCGACCGGAATCGACGGGCCGGCGCTCTGCACCGGCTTGCCGTTCTCGTCGAGCATCGCGCGCACCTTGCCGTAAACGGCGCCCACGACCACCACATCGCCGCGCTTCAGCGTTCCCGACTGCACCAGCAGCGTCGCCACCGGACCGCGGCCCTTGTCCAGGCGTGCCTCGATGACCACGCCCTTTGCGGGCGCATCCACCGGCGCCTTGAGTTCCAGCACTTCCGCCTGCAGCAGAATCTGCTCCAGCAGCGTATCGATCCCCGCGCCGGTCTTGGCCGACACCGGCACCACCGGCGAATCGCCGCCCAGGTCTTCCGGCACCACGCCATGCTGCAGCAGGTCGTTCTTGACCCGCTCCGGATTGGCTTCGTGCTTGTCGATCTTGTTGATCGCGACCACCAGCGGCACGTCGGCCGCCTTGGCATGGGCGATCGCCTCTATGGTCTGCGGCATGGCGCCGTCGTCCGCAGCTACCACCAGCACGACGATGTCCGTGACCTTCGCGCCGCGCGCGCGCATGGCGGTAAATGCTTCATGGCCCGGCGTATCGAGGAAAGTGATGACGCCGCGCGGCGTCTGCACATGATACGCGCCGATGTGCTGCGTAATGCCGCCCGCCTCTCCGGCGGCGACCTTGGTAGTGCGGATGTAGTCGAGCAAAGAGGTCTTGCCGTGATCGACGTGGCCCATCACCGTGACCACCGGCGGCCGCGCCACCGCGTTCACCGGCACGACCACCGCATCTTCAACAAGATAGGCCTCGGGATCGTCCAGCTTGGCCGCCCTGGCCGTGTGCCCCATGTCCTGGACCACGATCATCGCGGTCTCCTGGTCGAGGACCTGGTTGATCGTCGCCATGGAGCCCAGCTTCATCAGCACCTTGATGACCTCGACAGCCTTGACCGACATGCGGTGCGCGAGTTCGCCCACCGTAATCGTTTCCGGTACTGCGATGTCGCGCACCACCGGCTCGGTAGGCTGCGCAAACGCCGGCTCTCCGACGGCCGCGCCTCCGGCCCTGTGTCGGGACCCGCCCCTGCCATGCCAGCCTCCAACCCCGCCCCCCATGTCGCCACGGGTCTTGATCGTGCGACGGCGCGCCGAATCGTCCCGCAGGATGGTGGTCTGTTTGACCTTCTTTGCCTTCTTGTCGCTCTTGGGCTCGCCTGCCTTGGGTGCGTGAAGCGTGCCTTCCTTGGCCGCGGCATCGGGCGCGGGCGACGGTGCCGGGCGCTCGGCCTGCTTTTGTTCCGTTTCCCGCTTCTCGCGCTCCTGCTTCTCGCGCAGTTCACTGGCCTGGATGTCTGACAATTGCTGCTGGCGCCTGTATTCCTCATCGCGCAGCTGCAGTTCCTTCGCACCCAGCCCTCCCGGCGTGGTTGCCGGCGCGGCCACCGGCGCGGGCGCCGGCGCCAGTACGGGTGCCGGCGGCGGCATCTCGGCCGCGGTTGCGGCGGCAGCAAGTTCAGATGGATCGCGCTTGACGAAGACGCGTTTCTTGCGCACCTCGACCTGGATGGTGCGTGCCTTGCCCATGGCGTCGGATTTCTTGATCTCGCTGGTGTGCTTGCGCGTCAGCGTGATCTTGTTCTTGGGTTCGACCGAACCGTGCGATTTGCGCAGGTACTCGAGCAGCCTCGCCTTGTCCTGTTCCGAAAGAGAATCGTCGGCGATGCGCTTCTCGACTCCGGCGGCGCGCAACTGCTCGAGCAGCACCGAAGGCGGCACCTTCAATTCGCTTGCAAACTGGGCGACGCTGGTCTGTGCCACGTTATCGGGCCTCTTTGTGCGTCACGACCGGCGCGGCCGCCGCCGCGGTTCCCGCGGCTCCTGGCTCCTCGGCGAACCAATGCGCGCGCGCGGTCATGATCAGGTCCTTGGCGCGTTCCGCATCCACACCGGTCATCTCGGAGAGCTCATCCATCGACAGATCGGCCAGATCGTCGCGGGTCTTGACACCCTGCGGCCCGAGCTTGGCGGCAAGCAGGTTGTCCATGCCTTCGAGCTGCAGCAGATCCTGCTCCACGCCGGCGATGCTCTCTTCGCTCGCGATCGCCTGCACCAGCAGCGCATTGCGCGCGCGGCTGCGCAACTCGTTCACCGTGTTTTCGTCGAAAGCGTCGATTTCCATCATCTCGGTGATCGGCACATAGGCGATTTCCTCCAGCGTGGAGAAGCCTTCCTGCGCCAGAATTTCCGCTACGTCCTCGTCGACGTCGAGCTTCTCGATGAACAGCTTCTTGACGCGGCTGCCTTCCTCCTCCTTCTTCTTGGTCGACTCTTCCTGACTCATCAGGTTGATGGTCCAGCCCGTGAGCTCGGAGGCGAGCCTGACGTTCTGGCCGCTGCGGCCGATCGCGATGGCGAGGTTCTCCTCGTCCACCACCACGTCCATGGCCTGCTTCTCCTCGTCCACCAGGATCGAGCTCACCTCGGCAGGCGCCAAGGCGCCGATGACGAAGGTCGCCGGGTCGGCCGACCACAGCACGATATCCACGCGCTCGCCGGCAAGTTCCTGGGTCACCGCCTGCACTCGCGAACCCCGCATGCCGACACAGGTGCCGATCGGATCGATGCGCCGGTCATTGGTGTGCACGGCGATCTTGGCGCGCACACCCGGATCGCGCGCCGCGGACTTGATTTCGAGCAGGCCTTCCTCGATTTCCGGCACCTCGAGCTCGAACAGCTTCATGATGAACTGCGGCGCGGTGCGCGACAGGATGAGCTGCGGACCGCGCGCGCCGCGGTCGATTTTCGCCACCCAGCCGCGCACGCGGTCGCCCACGCGCAGGTTTTCCTTCGGGATCATGTGCTCGCGCGGCAACTGCGCTTCCAGGCGGCCAGATTCGACGATCGCGCTGCCCCGCTCCATGCGCTTGACGGTGCCGGTCACGAGTTCGTCGCCGCGTCCGAGAAAATCGTTCAGGATCTGTTCCCGCTCGGCATCCCGAATCCGCTGCAGGATCACCTGCTTGGCGGTCTGCGCGCCGATGCGCCCGAACGGCACGTTCTCGATCTGCTCCTCGATGGTGTCGTCGAGCTTGGCGTCGGGCTTCCTGTCCTGCGCCTCCTCGACCGACAGCATCTGCGCATTGATCCAGTCCGGCGCGTCGTCCGGCAGCACCTTCCAGCGGCGGTAGGCCTGGTAGGCGCCGGTGTCGCGGTCGATCGCGACCCTGACATCCACGTCCTCGGTGAAGCGCTTCTTGGTGGCAGAGGCGAGCGCAAGCTCAAGCGCGCCGAAGACCACGTCTCGATTGACGTTCTTCTCACGCGCCAGCGCGTCCACCAGCAACAGAATTTCCCGGCTCATCTTTTCTTTCCTTCCGTCCAGGCCCGGCTCTTACCGGGTGGGTCCGGCACCAGCCGGGCCCTGTCGATATCGTTCAAGTCCAGCGCCACTTCGCACCCTTCCATCTCCAGCGTCGCTACGCCATCCTGCGCACCGCGCAACAGGCCCGTGAAGCGCCTGCGGCCGCTTGCATCCGGCGTCCGCATCCTCACGTCAACGTTGCTGCCCGCGAAGCGCACGAAATCGGCCGCCTTGCGCAACGGCCGGTCCAGCCCCGGCGACGACACCTCGAGCCGGTCGTAGTCGATGCCTTCGACCTCTAACACCCGGCTCAGATGCCTGCTCACATCGGCGCAGTGGTCTACCGTGATGCCGCCGGGGCGATCGATGAAGATGGCCAGAAAACGCCCTCCCCCGGACACCCTCGCGTCCACCAGCTCGATCCCCATGCCCGCCAAGGTCGCTTCCACGATACCTTCCAACGTCGCCATGCCCTGCCACCAAGCCCTTTACGACCGTGCAAACAAAAAATGGGCCGAGGCCCATTTGCATTTGAAACGACTTGAAGTTTAACAGCTTTTTGCGGTTTTCACAATCTCTGCGACCGCTTCCGATCCGAGTTCGCGCGACCGGCCCGGCATGAGGTCGAGCGGCAGGCCGACGGGGCCGAAGCGCACCCGCATCAGGCGGCTTACCCGGCCACCCGCGGATTCGACCATGCGCCGCACCTCCCGGTTGCGCCCTTCCGCGAGGATCACCCGGTACCAACGATTGGTTCCCTCGCTTTTTTTATTTTGAATTGAAGCTACCTGCAAAAACCTCGCGGGCCCATCGTCCAGTTCGATCCCCCCAAGAAGGCGCTGGATCGCCCCCGCGCTCAGCCCGCCTTGCACCCGCACCTCGTACTCGCGCTCGATCTCCTGGCGCGGGTGCATAAACTGGTTTGCGAGCTCGCCGGAATCAGTGAACAGGAGCAGTCCGGAAGAGTTCAGGTCCAGCCGCCCGATCGAGACCCAGCGTCCCGGACTGAGCTTGGGCAGCTTGTCGAATACCGTCGGCCGGCCCTCGGGGTCGTTGCGGGTAACCAGTTCGCCGACGGGTTTGTGGTAGATGATTACGCGAGGATTGCCCTTGCCCGCGCTTCTCTTTATTTCCTTTCCGTCAAGAAAGATCAAATCCCCGGGCATTGCGCGATCGCCAAGCTTCGCGATCCGGCCGCGCACGGACACCCGCCCCGCGGTGATCCAGGTCTCTATTTCCCGGCGCGATCCGAATCCCGCGGCGGCGAGGAGTTTCTGCAAGCGCTCGCCGGAAGGACTATTCGGCGGCGGCGGGTTCGTTGGCGGCGGGTTGGGAGATCGCGGGCTCAAGCTGGAGCGTCCGGGCGATTTCCTCGAGCGGTGGCAGTTCCTGGAGCGAGAGCAACCCCAGGTCGTCGAGAAAGGATCGGGTGGTGGCAAAGAGCGCCGGGCGACCCGGCGTGTCGCGATGGCCGACGACGTCGATCCAGCCCCGGCTCTCCAGGGTCTGGATGATCTGCGCCGAAACTGCGACGCCGCGGATGTCCTCGACGTCACCGCGTGTCACCGGTTGCCGGTAGGCGATGATCGCCAGCGTCTCCATCACCGCGCGCGAGTAGCGCGGGCGCTTGTCCGGATTGAGGCGCTCGACGAACGGCTGGAACTCCGGCCGCGTCTGGAAACGCCAGCCACTCGCCGTGTTGGCGAGTTCCACGGCGCGCGCGGACCAGTCTTCGCGCAGCTCGTCGAGCAGGCGGCGCAGCGTGTCGGGGCCGATCTCGTCTTCGAACAGCCGTTTCAGGTCCACCAGCGAGAGCGGTTCCTGCGACGACAGCAGCGCCGCCTCGATGATGCGCTTGGCTTCAGGTTGATTCGGCATGGGCGATCCTGATGTAAATCGGCGCGAAACCTTCCGACTGCGTGAGGTCGATCAGGGTCTCGCGCGCAAGCTCGAGCAGCGCGAGAAACGTGACGACCAGAACCGCGACTCCGAGGGCAGGTTCGAACAGCTCGGTGAATTCGAGCACCCGGCTCTCTTTGAGCCGCCGCAGGATCTGACTCATGTGCTCGCGCACCGAGAGTTCTTCTCGCGATACGCGAAGGTGCTTCGACAAGCGTGCGCGGAACAGCAGCGAGCGCCAGGCTTCGGCCAAATCCCGCGGATGCACCTCGGGCAGGCGCTCGAGTGCGGTGCGTTCGACCAGGACCGAGATCGCGAACACGTCGCGCCCGACCTGGGGCAAGGCATCCAGCTGCTGCGCCGCCCTTTTCATCTGCTCGTATTCGAGCAGCCGACGCA
>SHXL01000100.1 GCA_009693345.1 Betaproteobacteria bacterium | reverse complement strand
GTGACCCCGCCGCCCGGATGCGCACCCGAGCCGCAGAGGTAGAGCCCCTTCACCGGCCCCCGGTAGTCGGCATGGCCGAGCAGCGGCCGCGCCGACCAGAGTTGATCGAGCGACAGCGCGCCGTGGAAAATGTCGCCGCCCGTGAGCCCGAATTCACGTTCCAGATCGGCGGGCGACAGCGCGCTGTGCCCGAGCACGCTGTTGCGGAATCCGGGCGCGTGCGACTCGACAACGTCGAAGATGCGGCCGATTGCTTCGTCTTTCCTCAGGCTCCAATCCGCATCCGGCGCGAAGTGCTGGCAAAACAGGCTCGCCACGTGCGCCCCTTTGGGCGCGAGTGAATCGTCCAAGGTGCTCGGAATGACCATTTCCACGATCGGCTTCGCCGCGATCCCGCCAACGCGCGCATCCAGGTAGGCGCGGTCCATGTACTCGAGCGACGGCGCGAGGATGATGCCGCTCGCGTGATGCGGCCCGGGTTCCGGCAGACATGAGAAGCGCGGCAGTTCCGAAAGGGCGACATTCATGCGGAAGGTGGCCGATCCGCACTTGTAGCGCTCCATGCGGGCAGTGAAATCCGCGGGAAGATCGCTTTTCTCCATCAGCTTCAGGTAGAGCAGCTTCGGATTGACGTTGGCGACGACAGCCCTGGCCGTGAACTCCCTGCCGTCCCCGAGCGCCACGGTGTTCCTGCGCACGCGCGCGACCGCAGAATCGCAGGTGATCTCCACACCGAGCCGCCGGGCTTCCGCAGCGAGCGCCTCGCTGATCGTGCCCATGCCGCCGATCGCGTGGCCCCAGGCGCCGCGCTTGCCGTTGACCTCGCCAAAGCAGTGGTGCAGCAGTACGTAGGCGGTGCCCGGGTGATACGGGCTGGCGTAATTGCCCACTACCGCGTCGAAACCGAACGCCGCCTTGACTGGTTCAGACTCAAACCAGTCCTCCAGCCATTCTGCCGCGCTTCGGGTGAACAACCCGAGAAGATCGCGCTGCGTTTCGATGGGTAGATTTTTTATTCTCCAACCGGAACGAAGAAGACCGAGAAGGTCAAGAACCCCTCCGCCCGCATTCGGCGGTGTCTCCAGCACCATCTCGCGCAGCACGTTGGCGACGCGCTCGAGTTTCGCCCAGTAATGCGGCAGGTTCTTCGCGTCGCGCGCGGAAAACTTCGCGAATTCGCGCTGCGTCGCTGCCAATCCGCCGCCGACCTTCAGGAAACCTTCTTGCAGCGGCAGGAAATTGGCGAGCGGCCTCTCGACGATGCGCAGGCCGTGTTCGGCGAGGCGCAACTCGCGGATCACCTTCGCCTGCAGCAGGCTCACGGTGTATGCCGCCACCGAGTTGCGGAAGCCGGGATAGAACTCCTCGGTCACCGCGGCGCCGCCGACCACGCCGCGGCGCTCGAGGACTTTTACCCTGAGGCCGGCTTTAGCCAGGTAGCAGGCGCAGACCAGGCCGTTGTGCCCGGCACCGATGATGATGACGTCAGCGCTGACGCCGGCGTTCACTCTACGGTGACGGACTTGGCGAGGTTGCGCGGCTTGTCGACGTCGCTGCCGCGCAATAGCGCGGTGTGATAGGCGAGCAATTGCAGCGGCACCACGTGCAGGATCGGCGAGAGCAGTCCGTAGTGCTCTGGCAGCCGCACCACGTTCACGCCTGCCGTTGCGGCAATGCGCGTATCCGCGTCCGCCAGCACATACAGCTCGCCGCCCCGAGCACGCACTTCCTGCATGTTCGATTTCAACTTCTCCAGCAGCGCGTCGTTCGGCGCCACGGTGACCACCGGCATCGCGGCGGTGACCAGCGCGAGCGGCCCGTGCTTCAGCTCCCCCGCCGGATAGGCCTCCGCATGGATGTAGGAAATCTCCTTCAGCTTCAGCGCACCCTCCAGGGCGATCGGGTAATGCAGGCCGCGGCCGAGGAACAGGGCGTGCTCCTTCTTCGCGAACCGGCCTGCCCAGGACATGAGTTGCGGCTCGAGCGCGAGCGCGGCGCCAAGGGCCTTCGGCAAGTGCCTGAGACTGCGCAGGTGCTTGCGCTCTTCTTTCGCCGGAAGTTTCCGGCCAAGCTTTGCCAGCGTCAGCGCGAGGAGGAAAAGCGCAACCAGTTGAGTCGTGAAGGCCTTGGTAGAGGCCACGCCGATTTCGACGCCGGCATGCGTGAGAAAGCCGAGTCGCGTCTCGCGCATCATCGCGCTGGAAGCGACGTTGCAGATCGCAAGCGTCAGTTTCTGTCCCAGCGACCGGGCATGCTTCAGCGCGGCAAGCGTGTCGGCGGTCTCGCCCGACTGCGACACCACCACCACCAGAGTGTCGCGGTCCGGAATGCTTTCGCGGTAGCGGTATTCGCTGGCGATCTCCACCTGCGTCGGCAATCGCGCCAGCGCCTCGAACCAGTATTTTGCCACCAACCCCGAGTAGAAGCTGGTGCCGCAGGCGAGGATCAGGATGGATTTTGCCTTGCGCAGGACCGTTCCCTTCGGATCCCCGAACAGTGCCGTGGAGATCCCCTCGATGCCCTCGAGGGTGTCCGCGACCGCGCGCGGCTGTTCGAAGATTTCCTTCTGCATGAAATGGCGGTAAGGACCAAGCTCCGCCGTCGTGCCGCTCGTCTTGACGGTTGCGACAGCGCGCTTCGCTTCGCGGCCTGCGGCGTCGAACACGCGGAAACCATCCCGGCCGATCTCGGCGACGTCGCCTTCTTCCAGATAGGCGATGCGGTCAGTGGTGCCCGAGAGCGCAAGTGCATCCGAGGCGAGGAAATGCTCGCCCTTGCCAACGCCGATCACCAGCGGGCTGCCGGCGCGCGCCCCGACCACGCAATGCGGTTCGCGGCCCGCGACCACGGCGATCGCATAGGCGCCAGCCAGCCGCTTGACGGCTTTGCGCACCGCTTCGAACAGGTTTCTCCGGTACAGGCTGTGTACCAGGTGCGCGATCACCTCGGTGTCGGTCTGGGTGTCGAATGCGTAGCCCTTCGCCTTCAACTCGTAGCGCAGTTCGTCATGGTTCTCGATGATGCCGTTGTGCACCAGCGCGATCTCGCCGCGTGAGAAGATCGGATGGGCGTTGCGGGTAACCGGCGCGCCATGCGTCGCCCAGCGCGTGTGCGCGATGCCGGTTTCCGCGGCGAGATGTTTTTTCTCAATTTGAATTGAAAGATCGGCAACCCGGGTAACGCTGCGCAGCCGTTCCAGCCGGTTGTTGGCGACCGCGGCGACGCCGCAGGAGTCGTAGCCGCGATATTCCAGCCGCCGCAGGCCTTCGACTAGGATCGGCAGGATGTTGCGCCGCGCTGCCGAGCCGACGATCCCGCACATCGCTATTTTTCCCCGGCCGGTTTCTTGCGCGGCGGCGTCCAGCGCGGCAGCGACACCTGCCTAGCGCGCGCCACGGTGAGCTGCCCCGGCGGCGTATCCCTGCTGATGGTCGAACCGGCTCCGATGTAGGAGCCTTTGGCGATGCGCACCGGTGCGACCAGGGTCGCATCCGAGCCGATGAAACAGTCGTCCTCGATCACGGTGCGGTTCTTCGAAGCGCCATCGAAGTTGCAGGTGATGGTGCCGGCACCGATATTGACGCGGGCGCCAACCTCGGCGTCGCCGATGTAGGCGAGGTGGTTCGCCTTCGATCCGGCGCCGATCCGGCTCGCCTTTACTTCGACGAAATTGCCGATGTGCACGCCTTCCCCCAGCGCCGCGCCCGGCCTCAGCCGCGCATAGGGGCCGATGCGGCAGCCAGCGCCGACCTCGGCATCCTCGAGCAAAGAGAATGCCAACACCTCGCTGCCGGAAGCAATCGTGACATTTTTCAGCACGCAGTTCGGCCCGATCCTTACGCGATCACCGAGTCTCACCTTGCCTTCAAAAACACAGTTGACGTCGATCGAGACGTCGCGCCCGCATTCAAGTTCGCCGCGCACATCGACGCGCCACAGATCGGCGAGCGCCACACCCGCCGCGAGCAGCTTCTTCGCCTGGCCGTTCTGGTAGGCGCGCTCCAGGATCGCCAGTTCCTCGCGCGAATTCACGCCGGCCACCTCGCGGGAATCGGTCGCCTTGACCGCACTTACCTGCGCGCCGGCGGCCGCGGCAATGCCTATGACGTCGGTCAGGTAGTACTCCTTCTGTGCATTGCGGTTCGCCACCTTGGCCAGCCAGCCTGCAAGGCGCGAGGCATTGCCGGCAAGGAATCCTGCATACCACTCGCGGATCGCAAGTTCAGCGCGCTTCGCGTCCTTTTGCTCGACGATGTGCTGCACGTGGCCTTTCGCATCGCGGACCACGCGGCCGTAGCCGGACGGATCGGAAAGATCGCTGGTGGCGATGGCGATGCCCTTGCCCGCCGAGCGCACCAGCTTGCGCAAGGTCTCGGCGCGGATCAGCGGCACGTCGCCGTTCAGCACCAGCGCAGTGGCGGTACGCGGAATCCTCGGCAGAGCCTGCATCAGCGCGTGCCCGGTGCCGAGTTGCCGCGCCTGATCCACCCATTCGACCGGCGCGCCAGCGAAGGCGTTCTTCACTTCGGCGCCGCCGTGCCCGTGAACGACGAATATGCGCTCGGGTTTGAGCGCCATCGCCGCATCCATCACGTAGGCGAGCAGCGGGCGTCCGGCGATCCGGTGCAGCACCTTCGGCAGCGCAGAGTGCATGCGCTTGCCCTGGCCTGCGGCGAGTATGACGACGTGGAGGGGCATCGGGGTTCGGGCCCCGGATTCTAGCCGACTGTCCGGGAGCTAGCCGCGGAGTTTGAGGACGTTGTAGGCCGGGACCGGCTTGCTCAGGCCCTTCAGAGTCAATTCGCCGACATGCTCGGCTTCGATGCGCTCTTCGACCTTGCCGTAGACCCGTTGCGATATCAGCACCTGGCCGGCGCTTGCCTCGCCGCACAAGCGCGCGGAGAGGTTGGTCACCGGGCCGATGGCGCCGTAGTCGCGGCGGCCTTCGAAGCCGATGGCCCCCATGGTCGCGTAGCCATTCGCAATTCCGACCCCGAAACCCAGTTCGTGTCCGCGCCTCTTTCAGCCGGCGGCAAGCCCCGCGACCGCGGTTCGCATTTCGAGCGCCATCCGGATCGCAGCGAGTTCGTATTCCTTCAGCAACAGCGGATCATTGAACAGAATCATCACCCCGTCACCGGCGAAATGCTCCACCGTGCCCTCGTGCGCGAGAACGATGCGTCCGAGGGCGGCATGGTATTCGCACAGCACCCCCATCACCTCCTCGGGTTCCGCGGTCTCCGAAAAGGCTGTGAAGCCGCGCAGGTCGGTGAACACCACCGTGATTTCCCGCCGGTGGGTCTTGAGCGGGTCGTCCACTTCGCCTGAAAGGATCAAGTCGCCGACGCGGGGAGACACGAACCGCTTCAGGCGCGCGAGGCGCTCGATCTCGGAGACCTGCTCTGCAACGCACTTCTCGAGATTGGCATTCAGAATCGCGAGTTCGTCATGCAACGCCTTTACCCTGAGCGAAGACTTCACGCGCGCGAACAGCTCGGGCTGGTTGACCGGTTTCGAAAGGAAATCATCGGCGCCCGCCTCGATGCCCTTGACGCGTTCCTGCTGCGGATCGAGCGACGTGCACATGACCACCGGCAGCAGCGCGGTCGCCGGCTCGGAGCAGATCCGGCGGCACACTTCGTAGCCGGACAGTCCCGGCATCATCACGTCGAGCAGGACGAGATCGGGCTTTTCCGCGGCAACCTTGGCAAGCGCCTCTTCTCCGTTTACCGCCGTCGATACCTGGTAGCCCCTCGATTCCAGCAGCGCCCCCAGCAGCTTGATGTTGGCCGGGGTGTCGTCCACCACCAGGATCTTCGCCGGCTCGCTCATCTGCTGCGTCCCGTCTCCAGCACTTCCTTGATGGTCTCGAGAAACTCCTTGAGATTAATGGGCTTGCCAAGGAAACCGTCAAATTCCGCCACTGTTATCTGGCTGCGGTCGGCGGACATCACGGACGCGGTGAAAGCCACGATCGGGATGCGCGCGCAGTCTGGATCTGCGCGCACCTGCCGCAGCGCTTCAATACCGTTGATGCCGGGAAGCTGGATATCCATGAGTACGAGGTCGGGCTTCTTTTCGATCGCGATGCGCACGCCGTCCTCGCCGGTGACGGCCTCGAGCGTGACGTAGCCCCTCGACTGCAGCACGTCGCGCGCGAGCTTCATGTTCTTTTCATTGTCTTCGACGATCAGGATCGTGCTCATAGGCCCAGCGGAATGGTGAAGGTGAAGGTAGAGCCCTTGCCGGGCTCGCTCGCAAGGCGGATCGTGCCACCGTGCAGTTCGACAAAGCGCTTGGTCAGCGCGAGGCCGAGCCCCGTGCCTTCCGCCTTGCGCGTGTAATCGGTCCCGACCTGCTTGAATTCCTCGAACACGAGCTCCAGGTCCGCCGCGGCGATCCCGACGCCGGCGTCCGTGACGGAAACTTCAAGGACCTCGGCAGCCGGCCTTGCGACCACGCCCACCTTGCCGCCCTCGGGCGTGAATTTCACCGCGTTGGACAGAAGATTAAGCAGGATCTGCTTGAACTTGCGCTCGTCGCCGCGGAAATTTCCAAGCGATGGATCGACCTCGAGGCTGAGCTCGATTCCGTGCCGCTGCGCGCGTTCCCTGACCAGCGTGATCGCGTTCTCGAGCGCCGAGCGCAAGTCGAAGTCCGCCAGGTCGAGCTCCATCCGCCCGGCCTCGATCTTGGACAGGTCAAGGATGTCGTTGATGAGCGACAGCAGGTGCTTGCCGGAGGAATGGATGTCCTTCAGGTAATCGAGCTGCTTGTCGTTCACCTCGCCGAACATCTTCTCCAGCAGCACCTCCGAGAAGCCGATGATCGCGTTCAGCGCCGTCCTCAGCTCGTGTGACATGTTGGCGAGGAAGTCCGACTTGTGCTGGTTGGCGATCTCGAGCTGGCGGCTCTTGTCCTGAATTTCATGGAACAGGCGCACGTTTTCGATCGCGATTACCGCCTGGTCGGCGAAGGTCTTGAGCAGGGCGATTTCCTTTTCCGAGAATTTCCCCTGAGCCGGGCGCAACACCGAGATGGCGCCCGTCGGCTTGCCCTCGCGCATGAGATGGGTGAATAGGCCAGAGCCGTACCCGGCGGCAAGCATCTGCTGCAGCCGTGGAAATTCCCGGGAGGCCGCCGCCAGATCTGGCATATGGATGGTGCGCACCTCCAGAATGCAGGTTGCCAGCCCGCTGCCGCGATCCATTACCATCTCGTAGGAATCGGCCGCGCCGGCCTCGCCGAGGCTTGCGCGCACCTGGATCCGATCCTCGTGGACCAGGTCGAGCGCGACCCGGCTACCGCCGAACAGCGAGTGGCAGTTCTTCACGATCGCGTCAAACACCGGCTGCGTATCGGTCATCGAACCGCTGATGGCGCGCAGGATCTCGGCGGTCGCCGTCTGCTGCTCAAGCGTCACGGTGAGTTCGGCGGTACGCGCCTCGACCTTCCTCTCCAGGCCCGCGTAGGACTCGCGCAATTGCTCGCTCATCTGGTTGAACTGTTCGGTGAGAGCCTCGAGTTCGTCGCCGGTCTTGATTTCTATTCTCTGTTCCAGTTCGCCTGCGCCGATGCGCGCGGCACCTTCCTGCAGCGTGCGGCTCGCGCGCACCATGCTGCGCGCGAGCCACATCGCCGCCAGTGCCGAAATCAGAAGACCCGCCGCGAGCAGCGATAGCGTGCGAACAATGGTGGCATTGAGCGTTTCGTAGACCTCCGACACCGGCTGCTCGACGAATACTTTCCAGCCAACGGATTTGATGGAGCCATAGGCGGTGAGAACCGCAGCGCCTGTCAGGTCCTGGGCATCCAGCGCCATTGAGTCCGCGGCCCCCTTCTCCATGGCATAGCGCACTTGCGGCAGCTTGGTCAGGTCGGTCTTGCGCAGCACGAGCCCGATGTCCGGATCGGCGACCAGATGGCCGCTGCTGTCCACCACGTATGCCTTGCCCTTCTTGCCGATCTTGATGCGGGTGACCACATCCCAAATGAATTTCAGGTTCACGTCAGCGACGGTAACGGCACCGGCTTCCCCCTTCGAATGCATCGCGATCGACATGTAAGGCTCGGTCTCCTTGCGGTATGCCACCGGGCCGAACCAGGTCTGGTCGGCCCTCGCACCCTTGAAGGCCAGCTCCCCGGAGCGATCGACGCCGGAATCGACCACGTCCATGCCGAGACGCGAAACGGCGAGCCGCTCGCGGCCGCTGGCGTCGATCTACGTGGTGTCGGTGATCGCCGGCACCAGGCGCTGCAGTTTCAGGAACTCGATCCTGCGCTGCTCCATGCCCTCGGCGCCCAGTTGCGGCAGCGCCGCGAAGGCGAGCTGCTGCTCGATCTGGCGGATGAACTGCTCGATGCGCACCGCCGCCGCCTTCTCGCGCTGCAGGCTGGAGAGCGCGATCTTGTTCTCCTGGTAGGAAAAGTAGACGCCGATGCCACCCGAAATGAGCAGCGCGCCGCACACCAGACCGAGAATCAGAAAGAAGTACTTGCGGAACAGCCGGCCGCGTTCGATCTTCCGGATCACGCGGTGCTGCTCGATGATGGCATCGACTGGCTGCAAATGATGGCGATCTGACTTACGCGATTTCGGCTCGGACGAAGAGTATAGCCACCCTCGGGCCGGGGGTGGCGTGCCGATGGCGCGCCCCTAACGCGGCAATTCCGAGAACCCCATCAGGAACTCGTCCACCGCGCGGGCGCATTGCCGGCCCTCGCGGATCGCCCACACCACAAGCGACTGGCCGCGGCGCATATCGCCCGCGGCAAACACCTTCGGCACGCTGGTGACGTAGCTGCCCGCGTCTTCGGTCGTCGCCTTGGCATTGCCACGGGTATCCTTTTCGACACCAAACTCTTCGAGCAGCGACTGCACCGGCGAAACAAAACCCATCGCCAACAGGACCAGATCCGCGGGCATGTCGAATTCCGAGCCCGGCATTTCGGCGGGCTTGCCGTCTTTCCACGCGAGCCGCACCGCTTTCAGGGCCTTCACCTTGCCGCCTTCACCGACAAACGCCTTGGTGGCAATTGCCCAGTCACGCTCGACGCCCTCTTCATGCGAGGACGAAGTGCGCAGGCGCGTCGGCCAGTAGGGCCACACCGGATTGCGCTCCACGTCGGGCGGCATCGGCAGCAATTCGAATTGCGTGACTGAGGCGGCGCCGTGCCGGTTGGAAGTTCCCACGCAGTCGGATCCCGTATCGCCGCCGCCGATTACGACAACATGCTTGCCGCTCGCCCAGAGATCGGGCACGCCGGAGTCGCCCGCGACACGCTTGTTCTGCAACAGCAGGAACTCCATCGCGTAATGCACGCCGGCAAGTTCGCGCCCGGGAATCGGCAGGTCGCGCGGAACTTCGGCCCCGCCCGAGAGCACCACGGCGTCGAAATCGGCGAGTAGTTTCGCCGCGGGAAGGAATGTCTTTGCGTCGTTGGAAATGCCTTTGCCCGGACTTTCCTTGCCAATGCATACGCCACTGCGAAACTCTATGCCTTCGGCGCTCAACTGCTCGAGGCGGCGGTCGATGACTTTCTTGTCAAGCTTGAAATCGGGAATGCCGTAGCGCAACAGTCCGCCGCTACGGTCGTTCTTCTCGAATACCGTGACCTCGTGACCGGCACGTGCCAGTTGCTGTGCGCAGGCGAGTCCCGCGGGGCCGGAGCCCACTACTGCGACCTTCTTCCCTGTCCGGTGCGCCGCAGGCTGCGCTTGCACCCAGCCGGATTCCCAAGCCTTGTCGATGATCGCGTGCTCGATCGACTTGATGCCGACTGGATCCTCGTTGATGCGCAGCACGCAAGCTTCCTCGCAGGGC
>SHXL01000099.1 GCA_009693345.1 Betaproteobacteria bacterium | reverse complement strand
GTCCGAGGACGCCGCCTCGACCGCATTTTCGATGATCGCCTTGAGCTTGGCCGGGAAGGCGTCGAACTTGGTCTTGTTGAACGTGATCTCGAACTGCTCGGCGTTCTGGTGGTAGCTCTGCAGCATGTACACCTTGGACACGTCGGGGAAGCCGAGGATGCGGTCCTCGGTGGCATTGTTGAACTCGGCGGCGTCCAGCAGGCCCCGATCCATCGCCGGCACGATCTCGCCGCCGGGCAGCGCGTTCACCGCGGCGCCAAGGCCCTGGAACAGGTCGATCGAGATGCCTACGGTGCGGTACTTGAGTCCCTTGAAGTCGTCGGGCTTGGTGATCGGCTTCTTGAACCAGCCCAGGGGCTGCGTCGGCATCGGCCCGTAGGGGAACGACACCACGTTGGCGCCGATCGAGGCATAGATCTTGTTGAGCAGATCCTTGCCGCCGCCGTACTTGTGCCACGCGAGCAGCATGTTCGCGTCCATCCCGTAAGCCGGGCTCGATCCCCACAGGGCGAGCGCGTTCTGCTTGCCGTAGTGGTATACGAGCACGCCGTGGCCCCCGTCGAGCGTGCCCTTGGACACCGCGTCGAGCAGGCCGAAGGCCGGCACCACCGCGCCCGCGGGCAACACCTCGATCTTGAGGTCGCCGCCAGTCATGTCGTTCACCTTCTTGGCGAAGTCGTTGGCGTACTCGTTGAACAGGCTCTTTGTCGGCCAGGTGCTCTGCCAGCGCATGCTGATCGGCCCCTGCGCCTTGGCGATCATCGGGAAGCCGAGTGTCGCCACGCCAGCCGTTGCCGCTGCAGCGCCCGACAGGAACTTGCGGCGTGAAGCGACGGATTTGTCTTTTGGGTTGCTCATTTGATGCCTCCTCCTAGGAAGTTTTGCTCCAGCGCGGGATTGCGACCCCGGTAGAAAAGCGCCGTAATTCTACCCCAGCGCTCGCGCACACCGCAAGGCAACTTCACGATGTGAAATGTGCGCTCGCTCCCGGGACAGGGACTTGGGCCACGGGTTTGGCTTTGTGCGGCGGGTTTGGGTGCCAGCCGAGGACCGCATACAGCACGAAAAAGCCGATGACATAGGCGAGCGCTACGTGCCAGCCATGCCGCAGCCACTTGCCGACCGACCGTGCCTCCGGATACATGTTCGCCAGCGCCACACCGGCGCTGGAGCCGAACCAGATCATCGAACCCCCGAAGCCCACCGCGTAGGCGAGATAGCCCCAGTCGTAGCCCCCCTGCTTAAGCGCGAGTGCGGTGAGCGGAATATTGTCGAATACGGCCGAAACGAACCCCAGCCCCAGCGCTGTCTGCCACGAAGCCACGGGCAGTTTCTCCACCGGCATCATCGAAGCGCACAGGATCAGCGATAGCAGGAAAATGCTGCCCTTGAATGCGCCGGGCAGCAGTTTCCAGTCCGGCTGGCGCCAGGGCGCGGTGACGAGGATCGCCGCCCAGACCGCCGCGCCGATGAACGGAAAGCTGTCCGAATGTTCGGCGAATTTGACATTGATCAACACGTTCACCACGATCGCCGCGGCAAGGATGATGGCGACGATCGTGACGCGCGGCCAATCAATGGTGATCCCTGCCGGTGCGTCCCTGGTGATCGGCGAATGGCGGTGCTGCTGCAGCGAGGCTGGAATGCCGCAGATCACAAGCGCAACGCTCGCCGCAACATAAGCCTCGAACACGTCCACCGGGCTCACGCCGTCGATCCACATCATGGTAGTGGTGGTGTCGCCCACCACGCTGCCCGAGCCGCCGGCGTTGGAGGCCGCGACGATCGCCGCCAGGTAGCCGATATGCACCTTGTGGCGGAACACCGTGGCCGCGATCGTGCCGCCGATGATCGCTGCGGCGATGTTGTCGAGGAACGACGACAGCACGAAGATCATCACCAGCAGCACGAAAGGGCCCTTCCAGTCGTCGGGCAGGAAGCGCGGCAATTCGGCCGGGATGCGGCTCTCCTCGAAATGGTTGGAGAGCAGCGCGAAACCAAGCAGCAGGCCGAGCAGGTTGGCTAGGATCACCCACTCGTGCTGCAGGTGCGCCGCGAGCCCACCCAGGCCCGGCCCCGTCTTGAAGCCGGCGAAACCGACCTTGTACAGCGTGATGACGGCAAGGCCAATCAACGCGACCTGCAGCGTGTGGTGGTGGAACAGCGCCACGCCCGCGAGCGTGAGCGCGAACAGCACGAAGTCGATCGGCACGCCCAGCGCGATCGCCGCGGCACCGATGATCAGCGCACCCGCGAACAGGCCGCGCTCGCGCGCGAGCAGGCGCAATGCGACGCTTTTCAAGTTTTCAGCACCACGAGCACTTCATCCAGCATCTTCTTCGCATCGCCAAACAGCATGCGGTTGTTTTCCTTGTAGAAGAGCGGATTATCCACGCCGGCGTAGCCGGACGCCATGCTGCGCTTCATCACGATCGAGGTCTTGGCCTTCCAGACTTCCAGCACCGGCATGCCGGCGATCGGGCTGGCCGGGTCGTCCTGGGCCGCCGGGTTCACGATGTCGTTGGCGCCGATGACCATGGCGACGTCGGTATCCGGGAAGTCCTCGTTCAATTCGTCCATCTCGAACACGATGTCGTAGGGCACTTTCGCTTCGGCCAGCAGGACGTTCATGTGGCCGGGCATGCGGCCCGCCACCGGGTGGATGCCGAAGCGTACATTCACGCCTTTCGCGCGCAGCAATTTGGTGATCTCGAACACCGTGTGCTGCGCCTGCGCGACTGCCATGCCGTAACCCGGAACGATGATCACATTCTTCGAGTCGCGCAGCAGTTCCGCGGTCTCCGAGGCGAGGATCGGGCTGACCTCGCCAGCCGGTTGCGCGCCGGCGGCCGCAGGCGCGCTGCCCTCGGCAGTGCCGAAACCTCCCGCGATCACGCTGATGAAGTGGCGGTTCATCGCCTTACACATGATATAGGAGAGGATCGCGCCGCTCGAGCCCACCAGCGCGCCGGTGACGATCAACAGGTCGTTCGAGAGCATGAAGCCGGTGGCCGCCGCCGCCCAGCCCGAGTAGCTGTTCAGCATCGACACCACCACCGGCATGTCGGCACCGCCGATCGCCATCACCATGTGGATGCCGAAGAGCAGCGCGATCACCGTCATCACGATGAGCGGCGTCATGCCATCGTGCACGGCGTGCGTGTTGATGAAGACGCCGCAGAAGTAGATCACCACCAGCAGTCCGGCGAGGTTCATGAAGTGGCGTCCCGGCAGCAACACCGGCTTGCCGGTGATCTTGCCCGAGAGTTTGCCGAAGGCGATGATCGAGCCGGAGAAGGTCACCGCGCCGATCAGGATGCCGATATAGATTTCCACTTCATGGATGGTCTTTTCCGCACCCTGGAACACGCCCGCTGCCGCCGGGTCGATGTAATTGGCAAAGCCGACCAGCATGGCCGCGAGACCGACCAGGCTGTGCATCAGCGCAACCAGTTCGGGCATCTGCGTCATTTTCACGGTGCGGGCGGCATAAATGCCGATGACGGCGCCGACCGCCATGGCGCCGACGATCCAGCCATAGCCGGCTTTCGTGACCTGCGGACCCATGACCGTCGCCAGCACGGCGATGGTCATGCCGATCATGCCGTACAGGTTTCCACGGCGCGATGTCTCGGGATTGGACAGCCCGCCGAGGCTGAGGATGAAAAGTATCGTTGCCCCGATATAGGAGACGGTGGCCAAAGTTCCGGACATTTTTCGTCTTCCTTATTTTCGGAACATTTCCAGCATGCGCTGGGTGACGGCGAATCCGCCGAACATATTGACGCAGGTGAGCGCGATGCCGGCCACCGCCAGCCCGAGGATCCACCCCTCCGGCCGGTCGCCGGTGGCGGCCGCATTTTCGATCACGGGCGGGGCAACCTGAACCAGCGCGCCTATGGCGATGATGCTGCTGATCGCATTGGTCACGCTCATCAGCGGCGTATGCAGTGCCGGCGTCACGTTCCACACCACCATGTAACCGACGAAGACGGCCAGCACGAATACCGTGAAGTGGCCGAGAAACGCGGGCGGCGCGAAGGCGCCGATGAACCAGAACAAGGCCGCTGCGACCAGGAACGTGATCGCCGTGCTCGTGCCCGAGGCCGGCGCGCTCGCCTCGCCGTGTTTGGGCGCCTTGGCCGGCATCGCCGCCGGTTTGGCCGCCGGCGGGGCCGGCAGCTTGGGGGGTGGCGGCGGCCAGGTGATGCTGCCCTCCTTGATGACTGTCAGGCCGCGGATGGCGTCGTCTTCCATGTTGACGTTGATGACCCCATCCTTGGTCTTGCACAATTCCTCAGTGAGGCGGAACAGGTTGGTCGCGTACAGCGTCGATGACTGCTTGGCCAGGCGCGAGGCCAGGTCGGTGTAGCCGACGATGGTCACACCGTGCTTGACCACCGCCTTGCCCGGATCGGTGAGCTCGCAGTTGCCGCCCCGCTCGGCCGCCATGTCGACGATGACACTGCCCGGCTTCATCGACCGCACCATCTCCGCCGTGATCAGCCTGGGCGCGGGCTTGCCGGGGATCAGCGCTGTGGCGATGATGATGTCCACCTCCCTGGCCTGCTTGGCGTACATCTCGCGCTGCGCCTTCTGGAAGCCTTCGCTCATCACCTTGGCGTAGCCGCCGCCGCCGGAGCCTTCTTCCTCGTAATCGACCTTCACGAATTCACCGCCGAGCGACACGACCTGGTCGGCTACTTCGGCACGGGTGTCGTTGGCGCGCACGATGGCGCCCAGGCCGGCTGCAGTGCCGATCGCCGCTAGTCCGGCAACGCCGGCACCGGCGATGAAGACCTTGGCCGGCGGCACCTTGCCCGCGGCGGTGATCTGGCCATTGAAGAAGCGGCCGAAGGCGTGGGCAGCCTCGATGACGGCGCGGTAGCCGGCGACCCCGGCCTGGGAGGTCAGGGCGTCCATCTTCTGAGCGCGGGAGAGCATGCGCGGCAGCGCGTCGATGGCCAGCACGGTGACCTTGCGCGCCGCGAGCTGCTGCATCAGTTCAGGGTTCTGCGCCGGCCAGATGAACGTGATCAGGGTCTGGCCCTCGTGCATCAGGCCGACTTCTTCAGCGGTCGGTACGCCTACCTTGAAGACGATGTCGGACTTCGTCCAGAGGCCCGCTGCGTCGCCGACGATTTCCGCGCCCGCGGCACAGTAGACGTCGTCGCTGAAATTCGCCGCGTCGCCGGCGCCGGACTGCACCGCGACCTTGAATCCGAGCTTGATGAGTTTTTCGACCACCTCGGGAACGGTGGCAACGCGCTTCTCGCCGGCGAAAGTCTCGCGCGGCACTCCTATGACCAGAGACATGCATCTCACCTATGGGACATTGCTTGAAAGGGCATCTGGACGGAGTCAATGCCCCGTGTCCGGCAGTCTACGTTCGCCCGAAGCGGCGAATTTGATCTGAATCATACCTGCGAGCGAAGTCCGGCCCGCGCCATCCAGCCGAACCTGCGCTCGCCCAGCTCGAACACCCCCTGCACGAGAAGCGCGAGCGCGGCGGCGGGAATCGCGCCGGCGAGCAGCGTGGCGCCGTCGTTCAACGCCAGACCCGAGACGATGCGCTCTCCGTAGCCGCCGGCGCCGACAAAGGCGGCGATGGTCGCGGCGCCGACGTTGATCACGGCCGAGGTCTTGATGCCGGAAAGAATCGAAGGCATGGCAAGCGGGATTTCGACCAGCTTCAGGCGTTCCCAGTCCGTCAGGCCAAGCGCGAGCGCCGCCTGGCGCATGCCTTTGCCGACCCCTTCCAGGCCGGCATGGGTACCGCGGACGATCGGCAGCAACGCATATAAGAACAGTGCGATCAGCGCCGGCACCGTGCCGATCGCGCCCAGCAGCGCGATCAGGAACGCGAACAGCGCCAGCGCCGGGATGGTTTGGATCATGCCAACCACCCCGAGCACGACCTGCGTCATCGCCTTCACCTTCTGGGACAGGATTCCCAGCGGGATCCCGACGGCAATACTGGCCGCCAGTGACACGAACACCAGCAGCAGGTGCTCCGACGTGAGTCGCCAGAAATCGGGCCCGAACAGCACGGCGAGGAATTTTCTTTCTGTCTTTTGTACCGAACCCGAATCCAGCAGGGCCGCCGCCTCGGCAAAACTCCTGCCCTGCAGTTCGGCGGCTGCGTTCAGGCGGATCATGGTCCGCTCGTCGATGCGCCGCTCCAGCTTCTGCAGCCGCGCCCAGGCCTCGGGAAACCGTTTCGGCACCTCCAGCCGGTAGAGCAGCACGGCGTCGTAGCGCGGGAAGAATTTGCGGTCGTCCTCGAGCGAGCGCAGCCCGAAGCGCTCGATCTTCGCGTCCGTGGTGTAGATGTCCATGACGTCGATCCTGCCGGCCGCGATCGCCTCGTAGGCCAGGCCGTGGTCCAGGCCGGAGGGGGTGGCGAACGGCAGGCCGTAGGCCGCCTTCAGGCCGGGCCAGCCGTCGGCGCGGCCGATGAACTCCTGCGACAGGCCGAACTTCAGCGCCGGATGCTTCGCCAGGTCGCCGAGCGAGCGCACGCCGATCAACTGCGCGCGCTCCTCGCGCATCGCCAGCGCGTAGCTGTTGTTGAAGCCGAGGGGCACCGCGGCGCCGAACCCGAGCGGCGCGAGCGCGCGGTGGAGTTCTTCCAGGGCGGGGTGGCCATCGAGCTTCAGGATTTCCCTGGCGATGGTGCCGGTGTATTCGGGGTAGAGGTCGATCAAACCGGACTTCAGCGCGGCAACCAGGATGCCGGTATTGCCCAGACCCGGCCGGTGCGTCGCATCGCCCGCCGCGCGCACAATCACTTCACCGAGGATGTACGACTCCGTGAAGCGCTTGGAGCCTACTTTCAGGGTTTCAGCATTGGCGGGCAGAACGAAAACGGAAAATAGAAGCAAAAACCAATTCATGCGGCGCGCTCGAGCTTCTTCGCTTCACTGTCGAGGAACTGGAGCGCGGCGAGGTTCGCGTACAGGCCGCCCTGCTTCATCAGCTCGGCGTGCGTGCCTTGCGCGACGATCGCGCCGCGATCCATGACGACGATGCGATCGGCGTGCTGCACGGTGGCGAGCCGATGCGCGATGACAAGCGAGGTTCGGCCCCGTTCCAGCGCCTCGAGCGCCTGCTGCACCATGCGCTCGCTCGCCGCGTCGAGGGAACTGGTCGCTTCGTCGAGCAACAGGATCGGCCGGTCGGCGAGCAGCGCGCGCGCGATCGACAGGCGCTGGCGCTGCCCGCCCGACAGGGTGACGCCGCGCTCGCCGAGCGCGGTATCCAGGCCCTGCGGCAGCCGGTGGATGAATTCCAGCGCGAAGGTCTGCTTGCAGGCGCGCTCCGCCTCCTCGCGGCTCGCCTCCGGCCGGCCGTAGCGCACGTTTTCGAGGACGCTGGCGGCGAAGATCACCGGGTCCTGCGGCACCACCGCGATCAGGCGCCGCAGCGCGGCCGGATCGAATTCGCGCAAATCGGTACCGCCCACGCGCACCGCACCGGCCTGCGGATCATAGAACCGAAGCAGGAGCGCAAGCACCGTGGTCTTGCCCGCGCCCGAGGGGCCCACCAGCGCCACGCGCTCGCCCTGCGACAGGCCAAGCGAAAAATGCTCGAGCGCCGGCGTGCCGGGCCGCGCGGGATAGGCAAAGGTGACCGCATCGAACGCGATCTCGGTGTGCACCGGGCGCGGCGCGGGCAGGGCCGGCGCCGTGACGCCCGGGCGCGTGTCGAGAATCTCCATCAGGCGCTCGGTGGCGCCGGCGGCGCGCTGCAGTTCGCCCCAGACCTCGGACACGGTTCCGGCGCCGGTCGCGACCACGAATGCGTAAAAGACGAAAGCCGACAATTCCCCTGCCGACAGGCGGCCCGCGAATACATCGTGGCCGCCGACCCATAGGATCACGCCCACGGCGCAGAACGCGATCAGCATGACCAGGGCGATGAGAATCGCTTTCTGGCCGATGCGGGTAACGCCCGATGCGTAGGCGGCCTCGGCATGGCGGCCGAAAGCGGCCCGGTCGGCCTCCTCGTGGGCGTAAGCCTGCACGGTGCGGATCTCGTGCACCGCCTCGTCGACATACGCCGAGACGTCGGCGACGCGGTCCTGGTTGTCGCGCGAGAGGCGCCGCACCCGGCGCCCGAGCAGCAGGATCGGCACCAGCGTAGCCGGGATGCCGAGCAGCACACAGGCCGCGAGCTTCCAGCTGACGACGAACATCATCACCGCCGCGCCCAGCATCATCAGCAGGTTGCGCACGAACATCGACAGCCCGTAGCCGATCACCTGCTGCACGAGCGTAGTGTCGTTGGTCAGCCGTGAGATCACTTCGCCGGTGCGCGTGGCCTCGAAATACGCCGGCTCGAGAGCCAGGATGTGGTTGAACACCGTGCGGCGCAGGTCGGTGACCACGCGCTCGCCGATCGTCATCATCAGGTAAAAGCGCGTGAAGGTCGCGATCGAGAGCAGCGCCGCGACGCCGATCATCGCGGCGAGCGCCCCGTTAAGCAGTTCCGGATTGGCGCTGCCGAAGCCGTTGTCGACCACGTGCTTCAGGCCCTGACCGAGCGCGAGCACGCAGCCAGCGGCCACCACCAGCGCGAACAGCGCCGCCGCGATCTTCAGCCGGTAGGGCGCGACAAAACGCGCCAGGCGCAGTGCATGCCTCATGGGCACCCACTTTACCGCAGGCAACGCCCTATCTACCGTAGAAACGGTAGTTGTTGCGGCCGAGCTGCTTGGCGCGGTACATCGCGACATCGGCGTCGCCGGCATCGCCCGGATAGAGCGAGATGCCGATGCTCGCGCCGATCGCGAAATCGCGCCCGTCCACGCGAAACGGCGGTTCGAGCGAGCGCAGGATTTTCTCCGAAACCACCTGGAGATCGGTGACGAGTTGCAGGTGCGGAATAACCACCACGAACTCATCGCCGCCGTGCCGTGCCAGCGTATCGGCCTTGCGCAGGCAGCCGGCGATGCGGTGCGCCGCCTCGCGCAGTACCGCATCTCCCGCGCGGTGCCCGAGCGCGTCGTTCACCTGCTTGAAATAGTCCAGGTCGACGCCCAGCAGCGCGACGCGCGCATCGCGCCGCTGGGCGAGGAACAGGGCCTGCCGCAGCCGGTCGTCGAGCAGGCGGCGGTTGGGCAGCCCGGTAAGCGTGTCGTGGTAGACGAGGTAGCGCGCCTCCTCCTCCTGGCGCTTGCGCTCGGTGACGTCCTGCGACACGCCGATCAAGCGGTGCGCGCGGCCCGAAGCATTGGCCAGCGTCTTGCCGTGCGAGGACAGCCACGCCACCTGGCCGTCTTGCCGCACCACCCGGTATTCGTTTGAGCAGGGCCCGGTGTGCTCCCACGCCGCGTTTACCCGCTCGAGGTAGCCGTCTCGGTCTTCCGGATGGATCAATTCCAGGAACTTGGACCAGCGCGTGGTCCGGCCCTCGGGCACGGTGCCGACCAGCGACGACGGATCGCGGCCCCACTGCAGCTGGTCCGTGTCGCGGTCCCACTCCCAGTACACGAGCTCGGCGGCATCCACCGCAAGGCGCAGCTTCTCGACGTGTTCGTGGAGCGCGGCAGCGGCGACCTTCTGCGCCGTGACGTCGCGTGCCGTGCCGGTCGCGCCGATCACCGCGCCGTTCGCGTCGCGCATCGGCACCGCGTTCAGCGACAGGTCGATGGTGCTGCCGTCACGCCGCATGTGGCGGGTTTCGTAGTCGAATACCGATTCGCCGGCGAGGATGCCCCGGAGCACCGCGACGTCCCGCTCGCCCGTCTCCGGCGCAAGCACCCCGCTGAACTCGCGTCCGAACATCTCCGACGGCCCGCAACCGTAGATGCGGCGCACCGCCGCCGGGCTGAGGTAGGTCCAGCGGCCCGCGCCGTCCACCGACCAGATCAGGT
>SHXL01000098.1 GCA_009693345.1 Betaproteobacteria bacterium | reverse complement strand
GAGTTGCGTGTGAGTGTGATGGAATTTTCGCCGATCCGAGCCGGGCGTGCCAAGCTCGCGAAAAAGCCCATACTGCCCGCCAGATTGAGGGGGTAAATGAATAATCGCCGCAAACTGGTTATCGCGCTAGGCGCAGTTGCGTTCCCCGCACCATTCAAATCGTTCGCGCAACAACAAAGCAAGGTCTGGCGCGTCGGCATTCTTGAAGTCTCCCGCGCGCCGGTCAACGCGCCACAGCTGGAAGGTTTTCGTGGCGGCATGCGCGATCTGGGCTATGTCGAAGGCAAGAATCTCGTCATCGAGTATCGCTCGGCCGACGGCCGGGGCGAACGATTTGCGGCGCTGGCAGCCGAACTGATCTGACTCAAGGTCGATGCCATCGTCACCCGCGGCCCGGCGGGAATATCACCGTGTTCAGCGCGAACATGGCGGAATTGTAGGGCAAGCGCGTGGAGTTGCTCACCGAAATGATCCCCGGAATTGCCCGATTCGGGTCGCTGATGAATATGGGGAATTCCGCGGCTTCCGCCAGTTGGAAGGAGATAGAAAAAGCCGCCCGATCCAACGGCATTCGGGCGCAGCTCTACGATGTCAGAAACAGCGACGACCTGCGTGCGGCCTTCGTTAAGGCAAGCAAGCAACGCGCGGACGCGATAAACGTCGATTTGAACACTGTGATTCAGTCGAATCTGAAGCTTATCGTGGAACTCGCAGCGAAATACACGATCCCCACGATTTACTCGTCGGGCGATTTTGTCGATGCAGACGGTCTCGTCTCCTATTCGCCGAGTTATCCCGACCTTTACCGCCGCGCTGCGGGTTTGGTCGACAAGGTATTCAAGGGCGCCAAGCCCGCCGATTTGTCGGCGGAGCAGCCGGCCAAGTTCGAACTGGTGCTGAATGCCCGGGCGGCAAAGGCGCCGGGACTGACGATTCTCCAAGTCATCCTGTTCCGCGTCGACCGGATGATCGGGTAAGACTGCAAATGTCCCGCGGTACACCATTAGGTTCGGCCTCTTGTAACCCGTAACGCCATTGGTTACACTGGCTCTTGTGATCCGTCGAATCCAGCGCAAGGGGCTGCAGCGATTTTTGGAGACAGGCAGCAAGTCCGGCATTCAGGCGCAGCATGCCGATCGATTGCGGCTGATTCTTGTTCAGTTGAGCGCTGCGACAAAGCCGGAGGACATGGCGCTGCCCGGACTGGTACTGCATCCCCTCAAAGGTGATCGGAAGGGCGTGTGGTCGGTTCAGGTCAGCGGAAAATGGCGCATCACCTTTGATTTTGCAGGAACCGATGCCGATCTGGTCGATTACGAGGATTACTACTGAAAGGAAGCGCCATGCGCATGCATAATCCCCCGCACCCCGGAGAAATCATCAAGTCGCTTTGCCTGGAGCCGCTTGGGGTAACTGTTACCAAAGCCGCGAAGGCCCTGGGTATCAGCCGCAAGACGCTCTCGGCGATTCTGAATGGCCGCGCGGGCGTAAGCCCGGAAATGGCGGTACGTTTGTCGATCGCGTTCGGAACGTCGGCGGAGGGCTGGTTAAATCAGCAGACGCAGTACGATCTTTGGCATGCGGAGCAGCGGCGCAAGCAATTGCGCGTGATGAAATTGGCGGCTTAGAACAGTAGTGGCGCCGAAGGCGTATTTCCGTACCGGTATCGCAATTCTCGCCTCAATCGCGGCGTGGTTTTGCGCCGGCGCCAACGCGGCGGACGGCTACCCGACGCGGCCGATCCGCATGATCGTCGGCTTTGCGCCCGGCGGCGGCACCGACCTGACGGCGCGGCCCGTCGCGACGAAGTTGTCGGAGCTGCTGGGGCAGCAGGTGATCGTCGAGAACCGGCCCGGCGCTGCCGGCATCTCGCCATCGAGCTGTTCAACGTGATGGCGGGCGTGAAGCTCGTGCACGTGCCCTACAAGGGTGGCGGTCCGGCGATGACGGATCTGGTCGGGGGTCAGGTGCAGCTCATCTTCGCCACCACGGCGAGCGCCATTCCCCAGATGAGGGCGGAGCGCATCAAGGGCATCGTGGTGACCACCGCCAGGCGCTCGGCCTTGCTGCCGGAGCTGCCGACCATCTCCGAGGCGAGCCTCTCCGGCTTCGACGCCAACAACTGGTACGGCATCGTGGTGACCTGCCCGCCAAAACGCCGCGTGCGATCATCGACCGGCTCAATGCCGAGGTGACGAAAGTGCTCAACATGCCCGACGTGAAGGCGACGCTGTTCAACCAGGGGCTCGATGCCGCGCCCGGCACACCCGAGCAGTTCGGCGCCTATATCAGGAGCGAGCGCATCAAATGGGTCAAGGTGATCAAGGCGTCGGGCGCGAAGGCGGAGTGATCTACGCCGGAATCGCTTCCGAGGGGGCGCGCAGGATACCGCCTGCAAGCAGGTCGAACGCGGATTGCTCGGCCGAATTCAGCGGGAACGTCCGAGCCTGGGCAAGGTGCGGAAAATTTTGCGCAGCTGAACGCAGGTACGCGGCGTCGTAGTGGTCTTCCAGCAGCCGCGCGACCAGGGAATGCCAGTCGCCCGCGGCGGCGAGCCCCTTCCACTCGCCGACCTTGTCGCGGCCGTGCAGGCCGGCGAGGCAATCCAGCTGTACGCCCAGCGCCGCCGGATCGGCGAAAAAATGCCGGTACTCATCCAGCAGAAGCGCGATGCGGGTCTCGATGCCGACCTGCAGCAGTAGGCATTCGCTCGCGCGCATGCGCTCGATCAGCGCTTCTGGAACCTGCAGCTGCCCGATTTTCCTCGACTCGCCTTCAACATATACTGCTCTTGAAAAATCCAGGACGGCCAGCGATTCCAACAGCAGGCTTTCAAACATTTTCTGCGAAGGCTGGGGACGTTCCGGCAGGGTGCCGAGAACCGAGCCGCGGTGCGCCGCCAGGTCCTCGAGGTCCAGCACTTGCGCACCGGCTGCGCCGAGCGCCCGCAGCAGGCGACTCTTGCCGCTTCCCGTGACGCCATGGATCACCCTGAAGGAAAGCTTCTGCGGGAGCGCGGCAAGCGACTCGACCACGTAGCGCCGGTAGGCCTTGTAGCCGCCTTCGAGCGTCTTCGCGTCCCAGCCCACCTCGCGCAGGACATGGGCCATCGCGCCTGAACGTTTGCCCCCGCGCCAGCAGTAGACGAGCGGCTTCCAGTTTTTTTCCTTTGCAATAAAAAGCATTTCAATATGCCGCGCAATATTCTTCGCCACTAGCGCGGCGCCGAGTTTCTTCGCGTCGAAAGGGGATGCCTGTTTGTAGAGGGTGCCGACGCACGCGCGCTCTTCGTTGTCGAGCACCGGGCAGGAAATCGCGCCCGGGACATGGTCTTCGGCAAACTCGGCGGGCGAGCGCGTGTCGATAATCGTGTCGCAGTCATGCAGGGACGCGGCTTCCACGGGGACGCTGGTGCGGATTGTCGGCCTCATGCCGGTGATTTTACGCCCTTCGTCCGAGCGCTTCGCGCACGACGCCGGCCAGCGCGCCGCGTTCTGCGGAAGGAGCGAACAGGCGTCGCCGTGCCGCCAGTGCCTTTTCCAGCGAACGGTAGTGCTTCTTATCTCCAATATTGTTCTCGATTTGCTTGCCCAGTTCTTTTTCATCGAAAAGAGAAAAATAACCGGGATAGGTGCGGCCGAGCATGCCGACGTTGCCGGACACTCGCGAAGCAATCACTGGCGTGCCGATGCACGCGGCCTCGCTGATGACGTTGGCGCCGCCCTCCATCACCGAGCTCACCACCAGCACATGGCTGCGCGCGATCCAGCCAAGCGCCTGCGCGTGCGTCCGGCCCCCAAGCCAGCGGTAGCGCCGATCGCGCTTCATGTATTTCTTCGCCGCATTGGCCATGGGCGGTGAGAGCGCATCGCCGATTTGCACGACTTCCAGGTCCCGCTTCAAATGCTGCAGGGCAAGCGCGGCGCGAAACGGATCTTTTTCCTCGCGCAGGTGGCCGACGACGGCGACGCGGAACCTGCCTTTCGGCGGTGCGTGGCGGATGGAAGGATCGGCGGATTGATAGACGATGCGGGTTTTTCTTCTGAGCCCCTCGTCCAGTTCAAGTTTTGCCTCGGACTGCAGGACGATGATCCTTTTGGCCATTCTCAGCGATTCGCGCGCCTTACGTGATCCCGGGAGGTCGCGATAAAGATCGGTGCCGGTCAGGGCCACCACCAACGGCTTGCCGGGGCAGTGCGCCCGGAATTCGACGATGGACGGATGGCTGCGGCGCGCATGCAGGGCCAGCAGCAGGTCGCAGGGCTTGCGGTCCCATTGCACCGCTACCGAAACCCGGTGGCCGAGCGCGCGCAGAAACCCGGCCCAGCGCTGGGCGGTGTGGCGGTTGCCGTTGCGCGCACCGGCGCGGGCGGGCGTGACGATGCAGATGCGGGCCATGGGGCTGGGCTAGACTCGCATGGATGTTAGCCGACCCTGCCGCGCTGGAGCGTGATCTGCTATCGAGTAGAGCCCACACCGGGCGGATGACCGACGACCTGGACGGTGCGCGCCTGCTCGGACCGAAACTGGCGATCGTCAATCCGCCGCTATGGGAAATCGGCCACGTCTCCTGGTTCCAGGAACGCTGGTGCCTGCGGTCGCGCACGGACGGCACGCTCGGCGGTTCGATCCTGCCGGATGCGGACGCGCTCTACGATTCTTCCGCGGTGGCGCACGACACGCGTTGGGAGCTGCCGCTGCCCGATCTCAAGGCGACCCGTGCTTACGGTGAAACGGTGCTCGAGATGGTGCGCGAGCGGCTGGCGCGCGAGCCGGAAGGCGCCGCGCTGCAATATTTCGTGCGACTCGCGACGTTTCACGAGGACATGCACGCGGAGGCCTTTCACTACACAAGGCAGACCCTGGGTTATCCGGATCCTGATCCCGCTTCACATTCTTCCGCTTCTCCGAAGGAAGACCTTGAAATCAAAGGCGGAAAAATCCTCCTCGGTGCAAGACCATCGGACGGTTTCGTGTTCGACAACGAGAAATGGGCCCACGATTTGGAAATCGCTCCGTTCCGCATCGCGCGCTCGCCGGTGACGAATTCGGAGTACCTGGTTTTCGTCGAACAGGACGGCGCTGCACCGCGCTACTGGAAGAAGCAGGACGGCGGATGGCTGCAGCGGCGCTTCGACCGCTGGTTGCCGCTTGTGCCCGAAGAGCCAGTGCGGCATGTGAGCTGGAACGAGGCGCAGGCGTACTGTGCCTGGGCGAAGCGACGGCTGCCCACCGAGACCGAATGGGAGTGCGCAAACCCAAAGCTTGCGTACGGCCAGGTCTGGGAGTGGACGGAGAGCACATTCCAGCCTTATCCGGGCTTCGTGCCCGATCCGTACAAGGAGTATTCGGCACCCTGGTTCGGCACACACAAAGTACTGCGCGGAGGAAGTTTCGCCACGCCAGAGCGCCTGATGCGGCCGACCTTCCGGAATTTCTACACGCCCGAGCGCGGCGATGTTTTCGCGGGTTTCAGAACATGCGCGGTGGGGCAGGCGTAAAATCTCATTTATGTCGTCCATCCCGAAACTTCCTGAAACACAAAAAACCCGCCTGACGGAGTTCAGCCACGGCGGCGGCTGCGGCTGCAAGATCGCGCCCGCGGTACTCACCGAACTGCTGGCCGCGACGCCGATCCGCGGGCTGCCCAAGGAACTGCTGGTCGGCACCGAGACGTCGGACGATGCGGCGGTCTACAAGCTGAACGACACGCAGGCGCTGGTTGCGACCACCGATTTCTTCACGCCGATCGTCGACGACCCCTACGATTTCGGGCGCATCGCCGCGACCAACGCCATCTCCGACATTTACGCGATGGGCGCCAGGCCGATCTTCGCGCTGGCGCTGGTCGGCATGCCGCTTGACAAGCTGCCTCTGGAGGTGATCGGCAGGATCCTCGCCGGCGGCGAATCGGTGTGCGCAGACGCGGGCATCCCGATCGCGGGCGGGCACTCCATCGACGTGCTGGAGCCGATCTACGGCCTGGTCGCGCTTGGAATCGTTCATCCTGAAAAAATCAAGAAAAATTCCACTGCAAAAGCCGGTGATGTTCTTGTGCTTGGCAAGCCACTGGGCGTCGGCATCCTTTCCGCGGCACTCAAGAAGGGCAAGCTCTCGGATGCCGGCTACGCCGCAATGATCGAATCCACCACCAAGCTCAACACGCCCGGCATGGCCCTCGCTGAAATGACCGCGGTGCACGCGCTCACCGACGTGACCGGCTTCGGCCTTGCCGGCCATCTGCTGGAGATTTGCAGGGGTTCCGGTCTTGCCGCTGATGTTTCTTTTTCTGAAATTCCGGTTCTGGACGAAGCGCTGGAATGGGTGAAACAGGGAATCGCCACCGGCGCTTCAGACCGCAATTGGAAGGGCTACGGGCAGGACGTCTCGCTGCCCGCCGGCGCGCCCGACTGGCAGCGCAAGCTCGTCACCGATCCGCAGACCAGCGGCGGACTGTTGGTGGCCTGTGCGCCCGGCGCGGAAAAAGCGGTACTCGCCGAATTCTCGAAGCGCGGCTTTGCACAGGCGAAGACCATAGGCCGGTTGGGCACCGGCGCGGTGCGGCTGAATTTCTCCTGATCTTCACCGGCTCAAAGACTTGAATTGGCGGCGGCCGAGCGCTGCCAAAGCGCGCGGCGCCAGCTGAAACCGATGGCGATGGTTGCAGCCAGGCCGAGACTGGCATAGATCAGCGTGGACGCGGCATAACCCAGGCCCGACTGGCCGATCCCATAGACATCCTTTGCGACATAGGGCAGGAGGCCCAGGAAAAATGGAAAAGCGAGGAGGTTGACCAGGAAGGCCATGCAGATTGCGCCCAGCAGCTCAGGTTTGCTGCAGACATAGCGAACCGCCTGTTTCAGACCGGCGAGCGGTTTTGCCGCCGCGGCATTCGCGTTGCCTCCCGCCGCGCGAGGGGCTGAGCCCGCGACGCCGAAGAATGGCGAAAACAGGGATCCGAGCCACCCCAACGCGCCGAAGATCACAAGCTGCTGCACCGAGCCCGTGGAGGTGAGCACGTACCAGCCGAGGATCAGCGCCTCCATCTCGAAGGCCCAGGACGTGGCGAAATCCGCCGGCCACTGGAAACGGAAGCTGCGCACGCGGAAGGGGGCGAGCGCGGACGCCCGTGCGGCCCGCGCAGGCGGTGTCATGGGCGGGTCTATCTTCCGAGCAGCGGCGCGAGCTTCGTCCAGATATTCTTCAGCATCGCGGGTTGCGCGATTTCAGTGGGGTGAATCCGGTCGGGCTGGAAGAGCTCCAGCTTTTCGCCGAAGCCTTCGAGCAGGTTGGGCAGCAAGGCAACCCGTTGGCCCCTGGCCAGGTCCGCAAAGGCGCGCTCGAAGGACTTGGTGTAGTCCTCGCCGTAGTTCGGCGGCATGCGCGTGCCCACCAGCAGGACCCGCGCGCCAGCCTTCTGCGACCGGTCAATGATGGCCGCGAGATTCTTCTTCATTGCCGCTACCGGTAGGCCGCGCAGGCCATCGTTCGCGCCCAGTTCCAGGATCACGATCGCCGGTTTGTGGAGATCCAGGACCTTGTCGATGCGCGCGAGGCCGCCCGCAGTGGTTTCACCCGAGATGCTGGCGTTGACGACGTTATAATCGGGCCGCTCGAGTTTCAGCCGTTCCCCGAGCAGCGCCACCCAGCCGCGCCGCTCCGGCATGCCGTATGTCGCCGACAGGCTGTCGCCGTAAACGAGCACGGTTTTTCCATGGGCGGCGGATGCCGCGGTTCCCAAGAAAATGAACAACAACGAAAAAACAATTCTCAGCGCGCGGGGCATCGGCAAGACGGTCAAGAGCGGTTCCAATGATCTGGTTATTCTGCGCGAAATCGACCTGAGCGTCACGGCGGGCGACGCGGTCGCCGTCGTGGGCGCCTCGGGCTCCGGAAAATCCACGCTGCTCGCGATCCTGGCGGGCCTGGATACGCCTACCGCGGGCACGGTGGAAGTGGACGGCGCGGACCTCTTCGCGCTGGACGAAGACGCGCGCGCCGAGCTGCGCGGCCGCCTGGTCGGTTTCGTGTTCCAGTCGTTCCAGTTGCTGCCTTCACTGAGTGCGCTCGAGAACGTGATGCTGCCGTTGGAGTTGGCAGGCCGCGCGGATGCCGAAACTGTATCGAGTGAAATTCTTTCCAGGGTAGGACTGGGGGAGCGCCTTTCGCACTATCCGAAGCACCTGTCCGGGGGGGAGCAGCAGCGGGTGGCGCTGGCGCGGGCCTTTTCGGTGCGGCCGAAGCTGCTGTTCGCGGATGAGCCGACCGGCAGCCTAGATGCCGAAGCGGGCAAGAGCGTCATCGACCTGGTGTTCGAATTGAATCGCAGCTTCGGCACCACGCTCGTCATGGTGACGCACGACGAGCACCTGGCGCAGCGCTGCAGGCGGATCGTTCGCCTGGTGGCTGGAAGGATTGCCGCAGAATGAAGCAATCTTTTCAAATGCTGTTGCGCGATTGGCGGACCGGCGAACTGCGCGTGCTCGCCATGGCGCTGGTGGTGGCGGTGGCAAGCATCACGAGCGTTGCGTTTTTCGCCGATCGGGTGGGCAGGGCGCTGGTGCGCGATGCGCACCAATTGCTCGGCGCCGATCTCGTGCTGGCGTCCGATCATGCGTGGCAGGCCGGCATCGGGGATGAAATCTCGCGCCGCGGCCTCGAGCAGGCGCAGGCGACGACATTCATCAGCATGGCGATCGCCGGGGACGTGAAGGACGCCGCGGAGCAGCGTGCGGTACTGGCGGGCGTCAAGGCGGTGTCTCTGAACTACCCGCTGCGGGGCCGGCTGCGCATCGCGCCGGCGGTGAACGCACCGGATGCGCCGGCGCAGGCGGGTCCCGCGGTCGGCACCGTGTGGATCGAGGAGCGCCTGGTGACCGCGCTGTCCGTTCCGGTCGGATCGAAACTAAAACTTGGTGCCGCAACTTTGGAAGTGGCCGCGATCCTTACGCTGGAGCCGGAACGCGGCGCCAATTTCTTCAATATCGCGCCGCGCCTGTTCATGAACATGGCCGATGTGCCGGGAACCGGGCTGGTGCAGACCGGGAGCCGTGTCTGGTACTACCTCTACGCCGCCGGCGCGACCGAGCGCGTGGCGGCGCTCGAAACCTGGGCGAAAGGCCGGATGGAACGCGGCCAGCGCGTCGAAAACCTGGAGAGCGGCCGGCCCGAAGTGCGTGGTGCGATCGAGCGCGCGCAGCGTTTCCTCGGCCTCACGGCGCTCCTCGCCGCAATCCTCGCCGGCGTCGCCATTGCGTTGGGCACGCGCCGGTTTGTCGAGCGGCACCTGGACGGCTGTGCCGTGATGCGCTGCCTTGGCGCGACGCAGGGCAGGCTGCTGATGCTGTTCGGCTGCGAGTTTGTCCTGCTGGGCCTGGTTGCCTGCGCCATCGGCACGCTGATCGGCTATGTCGCCCAGTTCTTCATCGCCGAGATTCTCGGCGGCCTGCTGCGCGCGGACCTGCCGGCGGTGTCAATGCTGCCGGCGCTGCAGGGATTCCTGGTCGGACTGGTGCTGCTGCTCGGTTTCGCGCTGCCGCCGCTGGTGCAATTGAAGAACGTGCCGGCGGTGCGCGTCATTCGGCGAGAAGCGGGCGCCACTTCGGGCAGCAGCCTCGCGGTCTACGGCGCCGGCCTGGCGTCGCTCTCGGGACTGCTCATCTGGCAGGCCGGAGATGTCGGTTTCGGTGTTACCGTCGTGGGCGGCTTCGGTGCCGCGGTCGCGGTATTCGCCGTAGTTGCCTGGGCGGCGCTGCGCTTCGCGGCGAGCGGCCCGGTGGCACGCCGGCTTGGCGCCAACAGCATTGCGCTGCGCTACGGCCTCGCCAACCTGCGGCGGCACGCTCGCGGCAACGCGATCCAGGTGGCGAGCCTCGCGCTCGGGCTGACCGCGGTGCTGCTCCTGACATTCACGCGCAACGACCTCGTGGACGCCTGGAGGCGCAGCGCACCGCCGGATGCACCCAATCGCTTCCTGCTCGGCGTG
>SHXL01000097.1 GCA_009693345.1 Betaproteobacteria bacterium | reverse complement strand
TTTTCAACTTATGAAGATAAGAGCCTGCGAAATGTCGGACATCGTCGCGGCGTAGTTCCATCATGTGGAAGCGCGAGCGGACTTCCACGTCCCCGTTCTTGGATTCTTTGAGAATGGAAACATTTGAAACAACATGGTTCGTTTCCCACAGCGGGCGCTGCGACCAGGCGTCCGGGTGCAGCACGCGCAGCATGCGCACCGTCATCAGGTTCTTGTCCTCGGCGAAGATCGCGGGCTGGCCCTCCCAGGTCTTGTAGGAGGCGTCCGGCGGCATCCAGTAGATACCCTCGGGCGTAAACAGGTTGATCCACTTCCGCCATTGCTTCGTGTCGAGCAGCTCCGACTGCTTGTAGAGGAATTGCTCTACGTCGTATTGAGTTTTCATGCCTGCATGTACTTCGCCCAGGCTTTCATTTGATTTCTCATTGGCGCCTCGGAAGTGCCCATCTTCGGGCCGGAGGAGACCACGCCTTTTTCCTCGATGTCGCGGCCGTGGTGGCGCGCGAAGCTCACCCAGTCGCCGCCATCCGACGACAAGCCGGTGTGGCATTTCCAGAAATTCTCCAGGTCGTCGGCGTTGATCAGCGTCGCCGGCGAATTCACCAGGTTGTAGTAGGCGAGCGAACGGCGGTAGATCGCCTCGGGCGCGCCCTTGAGGCGGAAATGCCAGATTTCGGTCAGGGTGCGGTCCACGCCCAGCGGGCGCACCGCGCGCAGCTGCTGCAGCGGCGATTGCACCGACAGTCCGGGATAGACCAGCACGTGGTGAATGTTGACGCCGACGATCTCCTCGAACCTCTTCCTGCCGTAGGCCTTGAGCATCACCTTGTCGTAGGCGAGCGTGTCCGGGTCCTGCGGCCGCAGGCCCATGTAGCCGGTGAGGATGCAGTGGCCGTAGGGGTAGTTGATAGTCTGGAAGTCGTCCCACTTGTCGATGGTCACGGTCGCGAACGCGGACAGCATGTGATACGACAGCGGCACCGCGCCGCCTTTCGCTTTCTTCGCGAGGATTTTCTCGACTTCGTGCGCGGCGCGGCCAGTAGACTGGTGCACCACAGAGGGATGCAGCGCGTCGAGCTGGTTTTCGAGGAACAGCTTCCAGTTCGAATGCTGGATGACGCGAAAGCAGTTCGGCACCACTTCGACCTCCCCCGCGGGGGCGCGGTCGCACATGTCGTCGAACGCCGCAATGCTTTTACCCCAAAAAGCTTTTAATGAAGGACCGTCCTTTGCCAGGCTGGCGAAGACGAAACCGCGGTAGTTCTCCACGCGCGCCGCCCGCTTCATGTTGCACTCATGGTTGTCGCGTGTATTTCCCTTTTCCAAGCGCGTGCCCTCGTAGGCCGATTTCATCGGAATGGTCTTCAGCTTGCCGTCGAGCTGGAAGGTCCAGGCGTGGTAGGAGCAGCGGAAGAATTCCCCGGTGTTGCCCTTGCGGTCGCCGCAGATCATGTTGCCGCGGTGCGGGCAGCGGTTGTAGAGCACGTTTACCTTGCCGTTCGAGCCCCGCACCATGATCATCGGCTGGCGGCCGATCTGCACGGTGTAGTAGTCGCCCGCCTTCGGCACCTGCGTTTCGTGGCCGCAGTAGATCCACACGGTTTCGTGGATGCGTTCCATTTCGCGCTCGAAAATTTCCTCGTCGGTATAGACCTCTTTTCGCACGCGGTCCGGCTCGACAAACTTTGACAGATCTGGATTGCGTTCCTTGAGCATCTGATTCCCCTTTCACACGCGATGCAGAGAGCGGGCTATTATCCGCGAATGCGTCTCATCGTCGCAATTACCGGGTCCAGCGGCGCCATTTACGGCGTGCGCTTGCTCGAGGCCCTGCGTGCAGTGCCGAAGCTCGAGGTGCACCTGGTGATCAGCAAGACCGGCCGCCTGACCCTGGCGATCGAGACCGGCCGCAAGGTGAAGGACGTCGAAAAACTGGCGCATCATGTCCACAGCGACCAGGATCTCGCCGCGAGCATCGCCAGCGGTTCGTTCAGGACCGCCGGCATGATTGTCGCGCCCTGTTCCATGAAGACGCTCTCGGGCATCGTCAATTCGTACTCGGACAACCTGGTGGTGCGGGCGGCGGACGTGGTCCTCAAGGAGCGCCGCAGGCTGGTGCTGATGCCGAGGGAGACGCCGCTGCACGTGGGCCACTGCCGGCTGCTCCTGCAAGCCGCGGAGATGGGCGCCATCATCGCGCCGCCGATGCCTGCGTTCTACAACGCTCCGCGCAGCCTCGACGATGCCGTCAACCACAGTGTTGGACGCGTGCTGGACCTGTTCGAGGTCGACAGCGGGCTGGTCAGGCGCTGGCAGGGGGCGCGAACACGGGATAGATTGCGCTCATGAGGGGGCATTGATGGCGCTGAAATGGCTGGGAGGGGGGAAGCCGGATCATCCACTGACCTGCCGCACTTCGTCGATGTTGACGGACGTCGCCATCTTGTTCTGCCGTACTGTCTCGATACCAACGACATGCGTTTCCAGATTCCCGAGGTGGTGTTCGTCCGTGGCAAGGACTTTGCCGACTACACTAACGACGCTTTCGACTGCCTTTGGGAGGAGGGCGCGACATCGCCGAAGATGCTGACGATCGGCCTCCATCTTCGCATTGTCGGGCGGCCGGCACGCATTAGCGGTCTTGACGAAATTCTTCGCCACATGACGCAGAAAGGCCAGGTCTGGTTCGCGCGTCGCGACGAGATTGCGCGGCACTGGATCGGTATGTACGGATCCGCAGCACCTTGAGCAGTGGCGCGCGGCGCGACTATTTTGCCAGCGCTTTCATCGCTTTCTCGAGGCCGCCGATGGTGGTCGGGTACATGCGGTTGTTCATAAGCTCTTTCACGATCTGGATCGACTGCCGGTAGGGCCAGACCTCTTCGGGCTCGGGGTTTAGCCAGATGCACTTGGAGTAAACGTCGGTGAAGCGCTTGATCCACACCGCGCCGGGTTCCTCGTTGAAATATTCGACCGAGCCGCCGGTCTGCAGGATTTCGTAGGGGCTCATGGTCGCGTCGCCGACGAAGATCACCTTGTAGTCGTGGCCGTACTTGTGCAGCAGGTCCCAGGTGCGGGTGCGCTCGGAGTGGCGGCGGCGGTTGTCCTTCCACACGAAGTCGTACATGCAGTTGTGGAAGTAGTAGAACTTGAGGTGCTTGAACTCTGTCTTCGAGGCGGAGAACAACTCCTCGGCGAGCTTGATGTGGTCGTCCATCGTGCCGCCGATGTCCATCAGCATCAGCACCTTGATGGCGTTGCGGCGCTCCGGCCGCATGTGGATGTCCAAGTAGGCCTTCCTTGCGGTACTGCTGATGGTTCCGTCAAGATCGAATTCGTCCGGCGCGCCTTCCCGCGCGAATTTCCTCAATCGTCTCAAGGCAATTTTGATATTCCGGGTGCCAAGCTCGACGCTATCGTCGAGGTTGCGGTACTCGCGCTGGTCCCAGACTTTCACGGCGCTGCGGTTGCGGCTCTTGTCCTGGCCGATGCGGATGCCTTCAGGGTTGTAGCCGTAGGCGCCGAAGGGCGAGGTCCCCCCGGTGCCGATCCACTTCGAGCCGCCCTGGTGGCGGCCTTTCTGCTCCTCAAGGCGTTTCTTCAGCGTCTCCATGAGCTTCTCCCAGCCGCCCATCGCCGCGATCTGCTTTTTCTCTTCCTCGGTCAGGGTAAGTTCGACCTGCTTCAACAGCCATTCGAGCGGAATCTGCGCCTCGATGCCGGGAATCGTGTCTACGCCGTCCCAGAACTCGGAGAAGGCGCGGTCGAACTTGTCGAAGTTCGCCTCGTCCTTCACCAGTGCGATACGCGACAGGTAGTAGAACTCGTTGATGTTAGTGCCGATCACATTGCGCTGCATTGCCTCGAGCAGCGTCAGGTACTCCTTGATGGAGACCGGCAGCTTGTGGCTTTTCAGCTTGAGGAAGAAGTCGATCAGCACGAGTGGCTCTCGGCTTATTTTAACTGCGAGGATTGCGGACCCCCAAGGGCCGTCGTAGCATGCTTTGCAAACCGTGTACCGAACCACAAGGAGGAGCAATGGCTTCGTTTACCCTGAACGGGAAGCCGGTCAAGTTGGCCGCCGACCCGAAATCCCTGCTGCTGTGGACGCTGCGCGACGAGATCGGCCTCACGGGGACAAAGTACGGCTGCGGCGCGGGTCTGTGCGGCGCCTGCACCGTGCACGTCGACGGCAAGGCGGTGCGCTCGTGCATGACGCCGCTGGCCGCGGTCGAGGGCAGGAAGGTGACCACCATCGAGGGCTTGTCGCCGGATTCCTCGCATCCACTGCAGAAGGCCTGGGTGGAACAGGCGGTGCCGCAGTGCGGCTACTGCCAGTCCGGCCAGATCATGAAAGCCGCCGAGCTCCTCTCCGTCAACAAGAAGCCCACCCGCAGCCAGATCGTCCGGCACATGGACGGCAACATCTGCCGCTGCGGCACCTATCACCGCATCATCGCGGCGATCGAACAAGCGTCGAAGGAGGTCTGAGCCATGACGACCGATCTTCAGTCCGGCATTTCCCGCCGCGCCTTTCTGCAGGGGGCGGGCGGCCTCGCGTTTTGCGCCGCGGTCGGCGCGGATGGCTTCCGGCTCGTGTCGCAGGCGCAGGCCGCGACGCTGGCCAATACGCTCGTCACCCCCTGGGTGCGGATAGCGCCCGACGGCACGGTGACCATTTTCACCGCGGGCGCGGAGATGGGGCAGGGCTCGATGACCTCGCTGCCGCTGATCCTGGCCGAAGAGATGGACGCGGACTGGAACAAGGTAAAGCTCGAATGGGCGCCCGCCGATCCGCGTTTCTACGGCTACACGTTCAATAACGTGCAGATGATGCAGATCGTCGGCAGCCGCGCGGTGCAGCTCTACTACGCGCAGCTGCGCGTCGCCGGCGCGCAGGTGAGGAAGGTCCTCATCGCCAACGCGGCGCAGAAATTGGGCGTCGATCCCGCGACGCTCAGGACCGAGCCCGGCTTCGTCGTGAATCCAGCCGGCGGCCAGCGCCTCTCCTACGGCGAGATCGCGGCCTTCGGCGAGATCCCGGCGCAGCTGCCCGCGGTAGACCCGAAGGAACTGAAGGAGCGCAAGGATTTCCGCCTCATCGGCAAGCAGGTGGCGCGGCGCGACCTGCCCGCCAAGGTGAACGGTACCGCGCAATACGCCATGGATGTGAAGCTGCCCGGCATGGTGTACGCATCGACGCTGCATTCGCCCGTGCACGACGCGACGCCGGCGATCTGGAACGGTGTGCAGCCGAACACGCCGTCGTCCGAGCCCGAATCGTGGAACGACGCGGAAGTGAAGCGCATGAAGGGCGTGATCGACGTCGTGAAACTGCCGAACGGGGTCGCCGTGGCAGCCGACAGCTTCGAGCGCGCGCGCGCGGGACGCAATGCGTTGAAGGTTGTCTGGAAGAAGGGCAAGGCCGAGGGCTTCGACTCGGCGCGTGCAATGGAGGACTATGCCCGCGTGTACGCCGATCCGGGGGCGAAGGTCTCTCCCATCGAGACCAAGGGCGACGTGAAGGCGGTGTTTGCCGGCGCAGCAAAGACGTTCGAGGCGGAGTTCCGCAGCGACTACGGCTATCACGCGCAGATGGAGCCGTTGAATGCCGTGGTGCGCATCAATGACGCGGGCGACCGGGCCGAGGTCTGGGAAGGCAGCCAGGCGCCCGACGCATCGCGCAAGGCGGTGGCGCAGGCGCTGGGGCTGAAGGAGGAGCAGGTGACCTTCAACCAGTGCTACATGGGCGGCGGTTTCGGCCGCCGCTCACTCGGCGACTACGCGGCGGAATGCGCGCAGGTGGCGAAAGCAGTGCGCCGCCCGGTGAAACTGATCTGGACGCGCGAAGAGGACATCGCCCAGGGCATGTTCCGCCCGCAGTCCTTTCAATGCGTCGAGGCCGCGATGGATGCCTCCGGCAAGGTCACCGGCTGGAAGCACTGCGTGGTCGGCGACGGGGAATTCCTCCTGCAGACCGGGATCAGGATCCCGTACTACGGCGTGCCCAACCAGTCCATCGAGCGCCGCGGCGTGTCGCATGGCGTAAAGCTCAAGCACTGGCGCGCGGTGGGCCACGTGTTCAACGTTTTCGCCATCGAGAGCATGGTGGACCGGATGGCGGCAGACCAGGGCATGGACCCGATTGAATTTCGCATGGAGAAGATGGGTGCTTCACCCAAGGCGCGCAAGGTGTTCGAGGCCCTGGCGCAGATGTCGGACTACAAGGCGCCGCGGCCGTCGGGGCGGGCGGTGGGCATCTCCATTACCGAGCGTTCCAATTCCCTGGGCGCGGGCGCGGTGGAGGTGTCGCTCGACCGCAAGACCGGCAAGATCCGCGTGCACAAGGTCTGGGTCGCGGTGGACGGCGGCCTGATCGTGCAGCCGGAGCAGGCGCGGCACAACGTCGAGAGCGCCATCCTCTACGGGCTTTCCAGCGTATTGCACGAGCGGGTGACGATCAAGAATGGCAGGGTCGAGCAGTCGAATTTCCACGACTACAAGTTGCTGCGAATGTCGGACCTGCCTGAGGAGATGCACGTCCAGTTCGTCGACGTCGACACGCGCCCCACGGGGTTGGGCGAAATCGGCAATCCGTTCATCGCGCCGGCCATTGCCAATGCGGTATTCCGCTTGACCGGCAAGCGGCTCGCGCATCTGCCGTTCACGCCGGACAAGGTGCTGGCAACGCTTAAAGCCTGACCAGGCAGGAAGATGAATCTCCTGCGCATCGCGGTTGCCGCGGCGGCTCTGATTGCATGGAGCGGCGCGCCCGCCCAGTATCCCTCGCGCCCGATCAAGATCGTCGTCACCATCCCGCCCGGCGGCGCGCCCGACCTCGCGGCGCGCGTCATCGGCCAGAAACTGTCGGAGGTTGTCGGCCAGCCGGTGGTCATCGAGAACCGGCCGGGCGCCAACGGCAATACTGCCGCCGAGGCGGTGGCGAAGTCGGCGCCCGACGGCTACACGCTGATCCTCGCCGCCGACAGCCTGATCGCGATCAATCCGCACCTGTACGCGCGCATGCCGCTCGACACGCTCAGGGACCTTGCGCCGGTCGCGAGCCTGGTGAGCAACCAGTTCGTGCTCTCGGTGAATCCGGCGCTGCCGGTGAAGAACTTCGCGGAATTCATCGAATACGCGCGCAAGAGCGATCCGCCGCTCAACTACGCGTCCGGCGGCAACGGCAGCCAGCACCAGATAACGATGGAGATGCTCAAGGCGCGCGCCGGCATCAAGCTCGTGCACGTGCCCTACCGCGGCGGCGCACCCGCGACCACCGCCACCATGTCAGGGGAGGTGGCGGCAATGTTCGCCGGCACCTCGACCGCGCCGCAGATCAAGGCGGGGCGGCTGCGCGCGCTCGCGGTTGCCGGGGCGAAGCGCTCGGCCGCGTTCCCTGACCTGCCGGCGATCGCGGAGTTCTATCCCGGCTTCTCGAACTCCATCTGGTTGGGCTTGTTCGGCCCGGCCGGAATGCCGGAGGAGGTGATGGCGAAGCTCAGGGGGGAATTGCGCCGGGTGCTGGCGTCGCCGGAGGTGCGCGAGAAACTCGGCGCCGGCGGGGGCCTGGAGCCTTACAGCACCACGCCAGAGGAGTTCACTGCGCTGATCCGCCGCGATTACGAGCGCTTCGGCAAGCTGATCAAGGACACCGGCATCAAGTCGGACTAGATCTTGTAGCTCGACAGGGTTTCCGGCGCGAACACGTCATCGACGGCCAGGCGCCGGCGGCATACGCCCTGCTCGAAGGCGTATTGCAGGTAGGCCTCGAGCGTCGCGCGATTCGGCTCGACTCCGTAGGGCCAGAAGTCCTCCCCCGCGAGATCGCGCCAGCGCATCGCGTTGTCGGCGACCCACGGCAGCGGCATGTGCGAGACGCCGAGCTCGAGCGCGCGCGCGAGGCTGCGCCGCTTCGCCGCCTCGAAGGCCTGAACCAGGCTCATCGCTACCCAGCGGTTGCGCTCGTAGGTCTCCCGGCGTAGCACGACGACGTGCATGATCGGAAAGATGCGCGTCTTCTTGAAGTAGGCGAGCTCGAGCCCCTGGTAGTCCTCGAACAGCCGTTTCGCATTGCCAGGGTCGCGCGCCGAAATTGCCGCGTCGATCTCCCCGCTGGCCAGCATCCCCGAAAGAGATTTGTCGCGCGCCGGGGTCAGGTTCAGCCCCGGCGGCAGGCTCAAGGCGATCTTCTCCGTGCGGCCCGGCTCCTTTACCCCCGCCTGCAGCCAGTCGATCTTGCGCAGGTCGACGCCGTACTCGTGCTGCAGCAGGCCGCGCACGTAGATGCCGGCGGTTTGCGCCCATTCCGGGACGCCGACCCGCCGCCCCTCGAGGTCCTTCGGCGCCGCAATTCCCGAGCCCTCGCGCACGTAGATCGCCGAGTGGCGGAAGGCGCGCGACGGGAACACCGGGATCGGCACGACCGGCGGCTGCTCCAGGGTAAGCAAGCCGGCCGTCTTGCCGAACGAGAGCTCGGACGCGTCCCACTCGCCATGGCGCGTGAAGCGGAAGGTGATCTCCTCGATCGGCAATTCGAGCGGCAGGAGGTCGATCCCGGTTGGCGCGATGCGGCCGTCCAGCAGCTCGCGCACGTGGTCGTAACCGCCGATGGCAAGGGAAATCGGAACTCGGCTCATTCGTGTCCTCTAGAAATCCGCGTCGCCGTCGGCGGCGAGGCGTTCGCGGTGACGGTAGTGCTGCCAGATGGCGAACACGACGGACGCCACAGAAAGCGCGATCAGCGCGCCGGAGATCGGCCGTGTCAGGAACAGCCAGGGGTCGGCGTCGGTCATGATGGCGCGGATCAGGTTGATCTCGATCTGGTCGCCGAGGATCACGCCGAGGATGAACGGCGCGAGCGGAAAGCCGGCCTTGACCATCGCGTAGCCGAGCAGGCCGAAGGCGAGCAGCACGTAGATATTCGACATCGTGTTGTTGAGCGCGTAGGCGCCGATTACGCACAGCACCAGCACTACCGGGAACAACGCCGCCTTCGGCACGGTCACGATGCGCAGCATGAAGCGCGCCGCCAGGCCGATGATCAGCACCATCAGCGGGTGGGCGAGCAGGTAGGCGGCGAAGATGCCGTAAGCGAGGTGCGGGTTCTGCGCGATGAACAGCGGCCCCGACTGGATGCCGTGGATGGTCAGTGCGCCCAGCATCACCGCGGTTACCGCGTCGCCAGGAATGCCGAAGGCCATGATGGTCACCAGCGACCCGCCGACGTTGGCGTTGTTCGAGGATTCCGAGGCGATGATGCCCTCGGGCACGCCGCTGCCGAATTTCTGCGGATGCCCGGACATCTTCTTCGCCTGGTCGTAGGCGAACATGCTGGCCGCGCTGCCGCCGATCGCCGGCAATACGCCGATCACCACGCCGATGAACGACGACCACAGCAGCAGAATCGGCCGTCCGAGAATCTCGCCCATCACCTTGAAATGGGAGACCCCGAGGCTTAGCGAGCGGTCCACCGCGTCAACCAGCTTCTGCGCGCCGCCCATGCGTTCGACCTCGGACATGATCTGCGCGAAGGCGAACACGCCGATCAGCACCGGCAGGAAATCGATGCCGCCTTCGAGCATCGGGATGCCGAGCGTGAGCCGTTTCTGGCCCATCACGGGGTCGTTGCCGAGGATGGTGACGATCAGACCCAGGCCGCCAGAGACCAGCCCCTTGACGAGCGAGGACTCGACCAGTCCCGCGACCATCGACAGCGCAAACACGAACAGGGAGAAGAATTCCCAGGGGCCGAATTGGAGCGCAAAGCTCGCCAGCGGTCCGGTCGCGAAGATGAGGAACGCGCCGCCCAGCAGCCCGCCGAAGAACGAAGCCCAGACACCCAGCCAGATGGCGCGTCCCGGCTCGCCTTTCTTCGCCATCGGGTGGCCGTCGAAAGTGGTGGCGATCGCCGAGGGTGTGCCGGGGATGCCGATCAGCACGGCGGTGATCAGCCCGCCGGCCGATCCGCCCACGTAGACCCCGGTCATCGCCGCGAGCCCCTGCAGCGGATCGAGGCCGAAGGTGAACGGCAGCACCACGATGATCGTCATCGTGATCGTCACCCCGGGCAGCGCGCCGCCGACGACGCCGGCGAGCGTGCCAAAGAACAGCGGCACCAGGTACTTG
>SHXL01000096.1 GCA_009693345.1 Betaproteobacteria bacterium | reverse complement strand
CTTTCCAGGCGTTTCCGTTTCGATGAGCGCGTTGGCCTGGTCGGCCGGCGCGTTTTGGGCGGCGTCGCCACGGCGTCCACCAGATCCTGAAGGCGGCCGAGCGCCTCCTCGCGGTTCATGTCCTGGCTGCGGTGCTGTTGCGCCTTGATCACCACCACGCCGTCCCGCGTGATCCTCTGGTCCTTGAGCGCGAGCAGCCGCGCTTTCACCGCGCCCGGCAGCGAGGAAGCGGCGACGTCGAAGCGCAGGTGAATCGCGCTTGAGACTTTGTTCACGTTCTGCCCGCCCGCACCCGCGGAACGCACCGCGCTGAGCTCGATTTCGCTTTCGAGGATAATGAATTTCATGTTGCCTCACGCAAGGCTACACTGACGCCATGCCCCGCGTCATCCGCGACACGCTGGTTTCGGTCCGCGAATTGCTCATCACGGCAGGGCCGTTCATCTCCCTGGCGGCCGCCCTGCTCGCGGGCGCCTACTACCTACTTAAGCCCACGCCGCCCAAGCGCGTGGTGCTCGCCACCGGTCCGGAGCAGGGCGCCTACGCCGAGTTCGGCAAACGCTACGCGGAGGAACTCAAGCGCTACGGCATTGAAGTGGTGCTCCGGCCCACGCACGGGGCGCGCGAGAACCTGCGCCAGTTGCAGGATCCCAAGGGGGACGTGCAGGTCGCGTTCGTGCAGGGTGGCTCGAGCGAATCGCAGCGCGAGGCTGCGGCAAAGGACGGCAAGGCAAAGGGCGAAGAGGATTTCGAGGTGATGTCGCTCGGCAGCATGTTCTACGAGCCGGTGTGGATTTTCTACCGCGAGGATGCGGCCAGAAAAATCAACCGGCAAGGCATGATCGGCGATTTCGCGCAGCTGCGCGGGCTGCGCGTCAACGTCGGCGCTCGCGGCAGCGGCACGCCGGGAATGACGACCCGGCTGCTGCGCGCCAACCTCATGGAGCGCGACGACATCAAGCGCAGCAATCTGGACCTGTCCCCGTCGGTCGTCGAACTGCTGGGCGGGACGCTGGATGCGGCGGTGCTGGTCTCGGCGCCGGAATCGCCGCTGGTGCAGATGCTGCTGCAGACGCCGGGCATCCGGCTGTACGAATTCGCTCAGGCCGAGGCCTACGCGCGGCGCTACAAATTCCTCAGCCCGGTGACGCTGCCGCGCGGCGTGGTGGACCTGTCGCGCAACGTGCCGCCGCGCGACACCGTGCTGGTGGCGGCGACCTGTTCGCTCGTCGCGCGCGAGGACCTGCATCCCGCGCTGGTGCAGCTGTTCGTGCAGGCCGCGGGCCGCATCCACGGCGGCAGCGGCTGGATCGCGCATGCCGGCCTGTTCCCCTCCCCGCTGCAGAGCGAATTCCCGCTGGCGCGCGACGCCGAACGCTACTACCGCACCGGCCCGCCGCTGCTGCAGCGCTACCTGCCGTTCTGGCTCGCCAACCTAGTGGACCGCATGTGGGTGGCGCTGTTCTCCATCGCGGTGATCCTGATTCCTCTGGCGCGCATCGTGCCGCCGCTCTACCAGTACCGCATCCGCTCGCGCATCTACCGGTGGTATCGCGACCTGCGGCAGATCGAGGAAGCCCTGGGGCACAACAACGCGGATCCGGCGAAGCTCCTTGCGAACCTCGAGGAGCTCGACCTCAAGGCCGAGCGCGTCCTGGTGCCGCTCGCCTACACCGACGAGTTGTACGACCTGCGCAGCCACATCGCGCTGGTGCGCGCGCGCCTGAAGCTGACTATGTCCGGATGACGATCTTGCCGAGGTGGGCGTTGGATTCCATGTAGGCCTTGGCCTTGGGCAGGTCGTCGAAGGAAAACACCTTGTCGATGACCGGGCGCACGTGCCCGCTGGCGATCGCCGGCAGCACGTCGCGCTCGAAGCCGCGCACGCCTTCGGCGACTTCGGCGGCGCTGCGCATCTTGTTCGATACCCCGTAGAGGCGCAGCCGCTTCGAGTGCAGCGCCAGGATGTCCAGTTCCGCCGTCACCACGCCATCCACGTAACCCACCGTGGCGAGGCGCCCCTTGTAGGCCATCACCCGGATGCACTCGGCGAACACGCTGCCGCCGACGTTGTTCACCACGACATTGACGCCCTTGCCGCCCGTGGCGTCCATGACCTGCTTCTCGAATCCGCCGTTCCTGTTCTGCAAGCCGAGATCGAGGCCGAGGGCGGCGAGCTTCTTCAGTTTTTCCGCCGAACCGGACGTGCCGATCACCTTCGCGCCGATCAGCTTGCCAAGTTGGACGGAGGCCACGCCCACGCCGGCGGAAGCGCCGGTCACGAGCAGCCACTCGCCCGCCTTCAGCTCGCCGCCCGGCCACAGCATGTCGTAGGCGGTGAGATAGGCGATGCTCGCGCCGGCCGCCTCCTCCCAGGAGAGCTTCGCCGGAGCGTGCATCGCATCGCCGATGCGGAACATCGCGAATTCGGAAAACGCGTGGAAGGCGCGCCCCATGACGCGGTCGCCAGGCTTGAACGCCTTCACCCCCTCGCCCACCTTCACCACCTCGCCGGCCGCTTCGATGCCGGCGGCCTTGGGCGCGTTGCCGGACACGCCGTGCCCGGCAATAAGCTCGCCGCGGTTCAGCCCCGCGGTCTTGACGCGCGCGATCAGCTCGCCCGCTTTGGGCTCGGGCACCGGAACGTCGCGCAACTCGAGCGCGGTGCTATCTTTGTCGCTTGCGATAAACCAGGATTTCATGGCACGCCTCTTCAGTCGACCGAGACGGGATTCTTTCATGACGACCAGAAAAATTCAGCAAATCATCGATTCGGTCCCCGCCTCCGACGGCGCCGACGTCAGGCTGCGGCGCAGCCTCGGCCGCGCCGACCACCTGCGCGTCGATCCGTTCCTGATGCTCGACGAGTTCTCCTCGGAGAACCCGGACGATTACGTTGCCGGCTTCCCCTCCCATCCGCACCGCGGCTTCGAGACCGTGACCTACCTCCTGGACGGCCACATGCTGCACGAGGACCACCTCGGCAACCGCGGCGACCTGAAGAGCGGCGCGGTGCAGTGGATGACCGCGGGCCGCGGCATCATCCATTCCGAGATGCCGCAGCAGGAGAACGGCCGCATGCGCGGCTTCCAGCTGTGGATCAACCTGCCGGCGAAGGAGAAGATGAAGCCCGCCGGCTATCGCGACATCCAGCCCGGCGAGATTCCGACTGTTTTTCTTTCTGATGGAAAGATAAGAATCGTGGCCGGGACGTACGAAAGTACCAATGGACCGGTCCAGGGCGGCAGCACGGATCCAGTTTACTGGGATATTGAATTGAAACCTCAGGGAACCTTCAAGACCAATCTCCCGCCAGAGCACAACGTCTACATCTACCCATTCGAGGGCAGCGTGGAGATCGGCGACCGGGTCCTCAAGACGCACAGCGGCGGCGTGCTTGGTTCGGGCGACAAGGTCGAAGTCAAGGCCGGCGCGGACGGCGCGCGCTTCCTGCTCCTGGCGGCGCGGCCGATCAGGGAGCCGATCGTGCAGTACGGCCCGTTCGTGATGAATACGCGCGCGGAGATCGAACAGGCGATCCGCGATTACCAGAACGGGGTATTGGCGGTTTAAAATCCGGGCATGCCCCGCATCTCCGGATCTTCCGCTCTCTCCAGGCTCCGCATCCTCGACCTCACGCGCGTGCGCGCGGGGCCCACGTGCGTGCGCCAATTCGCCGATTTCGGCGCCGACGTCATCAAGGTCGAAAACACGGTGGCCGAGGACATGGGCGGACCGCGCGACGGGCCGGATTTCCAGAACCTGCACCGCAACAAGCGCTCGATCACGCTGGACCTCAAGTCGCCGGCCGGCAAGGACATCCTCATGCGCATGGTGAAGACCGCCGACGTCGTGGTGGAGAACTTCCGCCCGGACGTGAAGGACCGGCTCGGCATCGACTACGAGTCGCTGCGCAAGGTGAACAAGCGCGTGATCCTCGCAAGCATCTCCGGCTTCGGCCAGGACGGCCCCTACCGCGCGCGGCCGGGCTTCGACCAGATCGCGCAGGGCCTCTCCGGCATCATGTCGGTGACGGGCAAGCCCGGCGAAGGCCCGATGCGCGTTGGCTGCGCGGTCGCGGACGTGGGCGGCGGCCTGCTCGCCGCGCTTGGCATCATGACCGCGCTGCTCGAGCGCGAGACATCCGGCGAAGGCCAGTGGGTGCAATCGAACCTGCTGCAGGCGGCGATCCAACTGCTCGATTTCCAGGCCGCGCGCTACACCATGTCGGGCGAAATCCCGGAACAGGTGGGCAACGATCACCCCACCAGCATGCCGACCTCGGCCTACGCCACCGCCGACGGCCACATCAACGTCGCCGCCGCGGGCAACAGGATGTGGCGCATCGTCTGCAATGCCATCGGCCGGCCCGAACTCGTCGAACATCAGGATTTCAAGAACGCGGAGGACCGCGCGAGGAACCGCAAGGCGCTGAACCGGGAGATGGCCCGCGGCCTGGCGACGAAGCCCAGCGCCGAGTGGGTCGAGATCTTCAACAAGGCGGGCGTGCCCTGCGGCCCGATCTACCGCATGGACCAGGTGTTCGCCGATCCGCAGGTACAGCACATCCAGGCGGCGGCCGAAGTCACGCACCCGAGGCTCGGCACCCTGCGCCTCATCAACCAGCCGGTGAAACTGTCGCGCACGCCGGCGAAACTCGCCAGCGCCACGCCGGAACGCGGCGAGCATACGGAAGAAATTCTTCTTGAAATGGGTTTCAATTCACAGGAAGTCAAGAAACTGAAAAGCGAGAGAATCGTCTGATGGCCGAATTGAAAACCTCGATCGACGGCGCCGTCGCCACGGTCCTCTTCTCCAATCTGCCGAAAATGAACGCCATGAGCTACGACATGTGGTGCGCGGTGCCGGAGGTCTTTGGCGAACTGGACCGCAATCCGGCGGTGCGCGTGATCGTGTGCGCGGGCGACGGCGAGAAGGCCTTTATCTCGGGCGCCGACATCTCGCAGTTCGAACAACTGCGCGGCACCGCGGATGCGCAGGCCGAGTACAACAAGGCGGTCGAGCAGGCCTATGGCGCGCCGACCACCTGCAGCAAGCCGGTGGTGGCGCGCATCCGCGGCATCTGCATCGGCGGCGGCCTGGGCTTCGCCGCGGCCTGCGACCTGCGCATCTGCTCGGACGACTCCGTGTTCCGCATGCCCGCGGCGCGCCTGGGCCTGGGCTACGGCGCGGCCGGCGTGCGGCGCTTCATGAACGTGCTCGGCGCGGCGAACACCACCGACATCTTCATGTCGGCGCGCAAGTTCGACGCGCAGGAAGCGCTGCGCATGGGATTCGTCAGCAAGGTGACAGCGCCCGGCGAGCTGGATAAAGCCGTAGCAGATTATTGCAAGATGGTGGCCGAGAACGCGCCGCTCACCGTCGCCGCGGCCAAGTTCGCCGTGCAGCAATGGCAGAACAACGAGACGGAACGCGACATGGCGAAAGCGATGAGGATGGTGGAAGCCTGCTTCGCGAGCGAAGACCACAAGGAAGGCCGCAAGGCGTTCATGGAAAAGCGCACGCCGGCATTCAAGGGGAGGTAGTCGTGAGAGTTCTAGCCCTGATATTTTCGATTTTTCTCTCGAGCGTTTCTTTTTCTCAAACCTTTCCCAACAAACCCATTCGCCTCGTCGTCGGCTACCCGCCGGGCGGCTCGGGCGACTTCACCACCCGGATCATTGCCGACGAACTCGGCAGGGAACTCGGCGTCACGGTGGTGGTGGAAAACAAGCCCGGCGCCGGCGGCTCGATCGCTTCCGAGTTCGTCGCCAAGTCCCCGGCCGACGGCTACACCCTGCTCAACCAGGGCAACCACGCGATCAACAGAAGCCTGTACAAGGACCTCGCCTACGACGACAAGGACTTCATTCCGATCTCCCGGGTCGCCAATGGCGCCACGGTGCTGGTGGTCAACAACAGCACGCCGTTCCAGAACCTGAAGGACCTGATCGCCTTCGCCAAGGCCAATCCCGGCAAGCTGTTCAACGCGTCCGCCGGCTTCGGTTCAGCGCCGCAGATCGCGGCCTGCGCCTTCGAGGCGGTCGCCGGCATCAAGGTGACGTCGGTCCAGTTCAAGGGAGGCGGCCCGGCGGCCCTGTCGCTGCTGGCCGGCGACACGCAGATGATGTTCGCCACTTCACCCACAGTGATGGGATTCGTAAAAAGTGGACGCATGCGGCCGCTGGTGATCAGCATGCGCAATGCATCGCCCTCCATCCCGGGCATTCCCGGCGCCGACGAAGCCGGTCTGGCCGGCTTCGAGTCGACCTTCTGGTTCGGTCTGTACGCGCCCGCCGGAACGCCGATGGAAATCGTGCGCCGGCTGCACGCCGCGGCGGTGAAGGGCCTGTCCAGGCCGGAGACCCGCGACAAGGTCGCCTCGCAGGGCATGGACGCCCTGCCCTCGGCCTCGCCCGAGGCCTTCGCCAGCGAAATCCGGGCGGAAGCACCGGGCATCGAACGCGCCATCAAGGCCTGCGGCGGCAAGGTGGAGTAGTCGTGAGGAAGCAAAGGCGGCCTTACATCCTGTTTCAATTGGTAGCAACGTAAATGCGCTGAAGGGTGTCCAATCGTCACAGGCAGCAGAAGGAGCCGCCATGACGAAAGCCTTGAAGTTTTTTGCCGCACTGCTGATCGCCTTCCCTGTTTTCGCGCAGGTGCAAAGCACTTACTCGCAGCCCGAGCTCGACCAGATGCTCGCGCCGATCGCGCTCTATTCCGACCCGCTGCTGTCCCAAGTGCTGATGGCGGCGACCTATCCGGTCGACGTCATCGAAGCGGCGCGCTGGTCGCGCGCCAATCCCGGCCTTCAGGGCGACGACGCGGTACGCGCCGCGCAGGGCGAGGACTGGGACCCGAGCGTGAAGTCGCTGCTCGCCTTCCCGCAGCTGCTCGCACGCATGGACGGAAACCTCGACTGGACGCGCCGGCTGGGCGATGCCTTCCTCGGCCAGGAACCGCAGGTCATGAACACGGTGCAACAACTGAGGCGCCGCGCCCAGGCCGCGGGCAACCTGCGCTCCAGCGAACAGATGTACGTGCAGCAGCAGGGCCAGAACATCATGCTGCAGCCGGCCGCGCCGCAGTACGCCTATGTTCCCTACTACGATCCGCTGGTGGTGTACGGGCCGTGGTGGTGGCCTGCCTACAGGCCCGTCTACTGGGCACCATGGCCGAGGCAGTCCGGGGTCCGCATCTCATCCGGCTTCTTCTTCGGCAATTTCGACTGGCACCGCCGCCAGGTGCGCGTCGTGCACCCGGCCGCCTACTACTACCGGCCCGCCTTTGCCGAGCAACGGCAGGCACGGTTGCGCCAGGCGGCGCCGATGCGGGTTCAGCCAGCAGCGCGGCTGCAGGCTGCGACTCAAGTACCCGCACGGCCCCACGTACAACCGCAGGCCCGGATACCAGCTGCGGTCGCTCCGCAGCAGCCGCGCGCGCAGCATCAGGAGCTGCGCCGGGAGAAGCACGGCGAACCGCGTATCGAGCACCGGCACAAAGGCAAAGAACGCTCCTGAATGCGCTACCATGCGCGCTCTTTGGCGTGCCTGGAGAATCGTTCATGAGCAAAATCGCGATCATCACGGGCGCCGGCAGCGGCGTCGGCAAGGCCGCCGCACTGGCGTTCCTGAAGGACGGCTGGCAGGTCGTTCTTGCCGGGCGCCGCAAGGATGCGCTGGAGCAGACGGCCAAGGAATCCGGCGCGGGCAAGCGTGCGCTATGCGTACCGACCGACGTTTCTAAACAGCATTCGGTGAAGGCGCTGTTCGCCGCGACCAGGGACACGTGGGGGCGCGTCGACGTGGTGTTCAACAATGCCGGCGTCAATGCGCCGGGCACTTCCCTCGAGGAACTCAGCCTGGAAAAGTGGCAGAACGTGGTCGACATCAACCTCACCGGCATGTTCCTGTGCATGCAGGAAGCATTCAAGGCGATGAAGGACCAGAGCCCGCGCGGCGGCCGCATCATCAACAACGGTTCGATCTCAGCGCACGCGCCGCGGCCCGGTTCCGTGGCCTATACGGCCACCAAGCACGCGGTCACGGGATTGACCAAGACCGGCGCGCTCGACGGCCGGAAATACGACATCGCCGTCGGCCAGATCGACATCGGCAATGCGCGCACCGAGATGGCCGCGCGCATGGCGAACGGCGTGCCGCAGGCCGACGGTTCGATCAAGCCCGAGCCGCTGATGGACGTCGACCATGTCGGCCAGGCGGTGCTGCACATGGCCGGTTTCCCGATCGAGACCAACGTCCTGTTCCTCACGATCAAGGCCACCAAGATGCCGTTTGAGGGACGCGGTTGAAAAAGAGAATCAAGGCCTACCACGACGCGGAATTCATCAACAGCAAGGACGCGCGCGCTGCGCATCCTTGCCGAGTATCTCGAACCGATGGCGCGCTTCGAAGCGCACGGGCTCGAGGACACGATCGTGTTCTTCGGCTCCGCGCGCACCACGCCCGAGTCGAAATATTACGGGGCGGCGCGCCAGCTCGCCTTTCGCCTGACGCAATGGTCCAAGGAGCTTGCCTCGACCGAGCGGCGCTTCGTCGTCACCACCGGCGGCGGCGTGGGGATCATGGAGGCGGCGAACCGGGGGGCATCCGAGGCGAAAGGACTCACCGCGGGCATCGGCATCTCGATCCCGATCGAGCAGACCGACAACGCCTACATCACGCGCGGCCTGTCGTTCCATTTCCACTACTTCTTCATGCGCAAATTCTGGTTCGCCTACCTCGCCAAGGCGATGATCGCATTCCCGGGCGGTTTCGGTACGCTGGACGAGCTGTTCGAGGCACTGACGCTGGTGCAGACGAAGAAAATGAAGAAACCGATGCCGATCGTGCTCTTCGGCACCGAATACTGGAATGAAGTGATCAATTTCGACGCGCTGGTGCGCCACAGCACCATCAGCCCCGAGGACGTGAACCTCGTCTATCGCACCGATTCGGTGGACGCAGCCTTCGACTGGATGGTGGCGCAACTCACCACCCAGGCGCTCGCCAGGCCCGGGGCAATGCTCTAACCGATCTTGTTCCTGAGCAGTCCGATGCCGGCGATTTCGGTTTCGAGAATGTCGCCGGCCTTGAGGAACTCGGGCGGCGTGCGCGCGTGGCCGACGCCGGCCGGCGTGCCGGTGGAGATGATGTCGCCCGGTTCGAGGGTCATGCCGGCGGAGAGCTCGGCGATGATGCGCGGGATCTTGAAATGCATGTGCCGGGTATTCGAATCCTGCTTGACGACGCCGTTGACGCGCGTCACCACGCGCAGGTCCCACCAGGATTTGACCTTGTCGGCGGTGACGATCCACGGCCCCATCGGGCAATGGCCGTCCAGGGACTTTCCCTTGAACCATTGCTGGCCGTGGCGGCGCTGGATTTCGCGCGCCGAAACGTCATTGATTACGGTGTAGCCGAACACGTGCTTCATTGCGTCGGCTTCCTTGATGTTGATGCCGCCGCGGCCGATGATGACGCCCAGTTCCACTTCCCAGTCCACCTTCTCCGTCACGCCCGCGTGCAGCGGGATGCGGTCGTAGGGGCCGTTCACCGTGGTCGGCGACTTGGTGAAGAAGGTCGGGTGGGAGGGCAGTTCGACGACGGTGGGACGCGCCTTGGCGCCTTCCTCGAAGTGCTCAACGTAATTCCAGCCGACGCAGAACACGTTCTTGCGCGGCCGCGGGATGGGCGCGAGCACGCGCACCGAAGACAGCGGGATGTCCTTGCCCTTTTTCAGGGAATTCTTTGCCTTCAAGAGCCCCGCCTTGCCGGCCGCGATGAGGGAAATCATGTCCGGAGCCTTTACTTCCCGCAATTGTTCCGGTCCCGAGATCACGCCGACGCGTGGCGTGGCGCCCTTTTTCTTCGCTGCATAGGTAAGTAGTCGCATGTGCGCAAGTTTACCCCTGAGTGATAGCCTTGAGCACCATGAACGCCCCCGTGTCGGCAAAAATGCGCGAACCGTTTCTCACTCTGCAGGAAATCGTCGCCGCCGCGCGCGCCAACCTCGCGCCCGGCCCCTGGAGCTACCTCATCGGCGGCGCCGAGACCGAAACCACCGTGCGGCGCAACCGGATGGCCCTCGACTCGATCGCCTTCCGCCCTCGGGTGCTGCGGGATGTCAGCCGTGTCGATGCTTCATC
>SHXL01000095.1 GCA_009693345.1 Betaproteobacteria bacterium | reverse complement strand
GGTTTCTCGGCCGGCTTGCCGCCCTTGTCGCCGCCCTTGTCGCCGCCCTTGTCGCCGCCCTTGGCAGCCTTGTCGCCGCCGGCCGCCGCATCCGCGGCCTTGTCGGGTGCCGCCTGCTCTGTGGTCGGCACATCGGCCGCAGGCACTGCTTCGGCCGTCGTCGTCTCTTCCTCGGTGATCAGCACCGGCTGGATGATGGTTGCCACAACCGGGTTTTCGCCCCGATGGAGCACGGGCTCGACGCCCTTGGGCAGCTTCAGGTCCCTGACGTGCACCGAGTGTCCGATGGTGAGATGGCCCATGTCGACCTCGATGAACCCCGGCAGGTCGTCGGGGAGGCAGGTCACGTTGAGTTCGTTCAGGACGTGGTTCGGCAGTCCCCCCTGCTCCTTCACGCCGGGCGATGTCTCGGCGTTGACGAAGTGCAGCGGCACCTTCATGTGGATCTTCTTGTCCTTGGAAACGCGCTCAAAGTCGATGTGCTGCACATGCCCCTTCCAGGGATGCATGTTGAACGCGCGCAGCAGTACGTCTTCCGCCGCGCCCTCCAGCTTCAGCGTCAGGATCGAGGCGTGAAAGGCCTCGTTGCTGAGGTGCTGATAGAGCTCCTTGTGGTCGAGCTGGATCGTCACTGCGTCCTTGGTGCCGCCATAGACGATGCCCGGGACGTTGCCCGTGCGGCGGAGACGGCGGCTCGCACCCGTCCCTTGCGCCTCGCGCTTGCGCGCATTGATTTCGATTTTCATCGCAATACTCCTTCAGTTTCCACCGGTTCCGCGACCAGACCCGGCGGGGTTGGAAAACTATTCGATAAAAAGAGAACTCACGGAATCTTCGGTAAAGATCCTCAATACGGTTTCCGCAAGGAGCCCCGCCACCGACAGGCTGCGGATCTTCTTGCAGGCGCGCGCATCCTCGCGCAGCGGAATTGTGTCGGTCACCACCAGTTCGTCAATGTCGGACTCGGCAATACGCGCCACCGCGTTGCCCGAGAGCACCGCGTGCGTACAGTAGGCGACGACCTTCTTCGCGCCCTCGGCCTTGAGCACCTCGGCCGCCTTGCAGAGGGTCCCCGCGGTATCGACCATGTCGTCCATGATCACGCAGGTGCGATCCTTGACCTCGCCGATCACGTTCATGACTTCCGATACGTTGGCGCGCGGACGGCGTTTGTCGATGATCGCCAGGTCCGATTCGAGCCGTTTCGCGAGCGCGCGGGCGCGCACCACGCCTCCGACGTCTGGCGAGACGACGATCAGGTTCTCATAGCCCTGCTTCCAGACATCGCCCAGCAGCACCGGTGCGGCGTAGATGTTGTCCACCGGCATGTCGAAGAAACCCTGAATCTGGTCGGCATGCAGGTCCATCGTCAGCACGCGGGAAATACCGGCCGCGGTCAGCATGTTGGCAACCACCTTGGCGCTGATCGCGACGCGCGCCGAACGCGGGCGGCGGTCCTGGCGCGCGTAGCCGAAATACGGGATCGCGGCCGAGACGCGTGCGGCGGATGAGCGCTTCAACGCATCCACCATCACCATCAGTTCCATAAGATTGTCGTTGGTCGGCTGGCAAGTGGATTGCAGCACGAACACGTCCTTGCCGCGCACGTTCTCCATCACCTCGACCATGACCTCGCCATCGGAGAATTTTCCGACCACGGCGCGCCCGAGCGAGATGTTGAGCTGCTTCACCACGTCCTGCGCCAGGCGCGGGTTAGCGTTGCCGGCAAACACCATCAGGCGGTCCATCGAAGCGTGGGGAGTGAGTGGATTCATCTTTTGGCAGTTGGTATGGCTGGGGCGCTAGGATTCGAACCTAGGAATGCCGGAATCAAAATCCGGTGCCTTAGACCAGCTTGGCGACGCCCCAGTTGTGCTACCTATCGTGAGCCCATTCGTAAAGTGGGTGGCGTTCGAGGCCCCGGGCGACGAAGCCCTGCATCGCCGCCGGCAATTCGCTGTGCAGCAAGAAGGCATCTTCTTCCCGTAGAAATTCGGCAAATACGCAGGCCCCGGAACCCGTCATGCGCGGCGAAAGTGAAGCCCGCAGGCTGCGCTCCTTCAGCCACGCAAGATGCTGCGCGATTTCCGGATATCGGCGCACTGCGACCGCCTCGAGATCGTTGCGGCCCTGCCCCGATAAAAAGGGCGACATTTTGAGCGGTTTCGTATCCCGTGTCAACGCAGCATCGGAGAAGATTTCTTTTGTCGAAACCGGGACTTGGGGCGTCAAAACCAGGTACCAGGCGGGATCCAGATCGACGCCCCGCAGACGCTCGCCGACGCCCTCGCCCAAGGCGTTGCGGCCGTACAGAAATACCGGCACGTCGGCGCCCAGCCGCAGGCCGAGTTCCATGAGTTGTTCTCTGTTGTAGCCCAATTTCCAGAATCGATTCAACACCAGCAGCACGGTCGCCGCATCCGAGGAGCCGCCACCCAGTCCGCCGCCGACCGGAAGCCGTTTCTGCAATTCGATATCGGCGCCTTGCGAGCTGCCCGCCGCACCTTGCAGCAAGCGCGCCGCGCGCACGCAAAGGTTGTCCTCCCCGAATGCCCCGGCGAAACGAATTTCCGCGTCATCCCGCGCCCGGATGCCGATTCGGTCGCCATGGTCGATCAGGCGAAACACGGTCTGCAACTCGTGCATGCCCGCATTTGGGCCAGCGGCGCGGCGCCCCAGCACGTGCAGGAAGAGGTTCAGCTTTCCGGGAGCCGGAACCCATTGCAGGGGCGAATTCATTTCCACTCCGAGATTGCGAGCCTCAGCTCCAGACCGGAGAATGTGAGCGTAAGGCGCGAAGGCAGCGCATCGGCGTATTCGAGATAGCGGATCTTCCAGCCGGACTGTTCGAGTTCGGCGAGGCGCCCCGCCGCATCCCTGCGCTCCCGGACCGGCTCGGGCGCCGGCTGCGAGGCTGCGCGGCCGCGCACCCAGTCGGCGAGGCCGAGGAGCGGCAGGCGAAAGCCCAGCGCCTGCTCGGTAAGCGATTCGGCGTCCGCAGCCCTGAATTCGCGTCCATCCTGCGTCGTCAGTGTGATTTCGCCATCCGCGCGCGCGAGGCGCGCGATCCCCTGGCCAAGCGGCGTCGTCAGCAGCAATTCGTCACTGCGCGCGCCATGACGCCAGGCGATGTTACCGCTGCCCGCGTCGTCGCGGTAGGTCACCGCGATGCGGCCGGCAAGTTCGAACTCGGTGCCGTGCTGGGGGAGGATGAAACCGGGCGTGGCGCAAGCCGCCAGCAGCAGCGCGACTACAGCGACGCAGAAGCTACGCACGGGGTCGTGGTTCCCAGCGCCCGGATGCCTAAGGAGGGCCGAAGCGCTTCAACGTCTTTTGCAGAGTCTCGTTCTCGGGACCGGCCTTGAGGGATTCCTGCCAGATGCGCCGCGCTTCGTCGCGGTCACCGAGCGTCCACAGCACTTCGCCCAGGTGCGCGCCGATCTCGCCGTCGGGGCGGCCATCCCAGGCGCGCCGCAACTCGCGCGCGGCGCCCTTCAGGTCGCCCATGCGGTACAACACCCAACCCAGAGAGTCGATGATGAAAAAATCCGTCGGCGCGATTTCGAGCGCCTTCTCGATCAGTTGCTTCGCCTCGGACAGGCGCAGGTTGCGCTCCGCGAACGAATAGCCGAGCGCGTTGTAGGCATGCGCATGGTCCGGCTTCAACTGGATCAGCCGCTTCAGGCTGGACTCCAGGATGTCGAAATGGTCGAGCTTCTCCGCGGTGAGCGCATGGTCGTAGAGCAGGTCGGGCTCGTCCGGGCTCTTCTGCAGCGCCTCGCCCAGCAGCTCGAAGGCCTCGCGATGCAGGTTCGCGTCGCGCAGCAACTGCGACTCCGCCACCAGCAGCTGCACGCGCTGCGGTTCGCCCTGCGCGCCGACGCCGCGCAGGTAGGCGCGCGCCTCCGCCAGCTTGCCCTGTTTGGCAATCGCGTTGGCAATGCGCATGCGCGCCGGCAGCGCCTGTTCGCCTCGCTGGATCGCCTCGTACCAGCCGATCGCGCGCGGCCAGTCCTTTTGCTCCTCGGCGATCTGGCCGAGCGTATAGCGCACCGCATTCGCATCACGGTAACCCAGCTCGAGCAGGCGCTTGAAGTTCGCTTCGGCGACCGCGTACTCCTTGACCTGAAAGGCGAGCAGTCCGACCGCGTAAATCGCGTCGATGTCCTTCGGAAACCGATTGAGGATCGACTCGAACTCGGCGCGCGCTTCGGGATACCGCTTGTCGAGCACCAGCACGCGCGCGTGTCCCAGCCGCACGTCGCGCGAATCCGGGTGCTTATCGAGGAACGCGGCCAGGCGCTTTGCGGCTTCACCGGGCGAGCGCCGCTGCAGCAGTTGCGCCTCGTACAGCGCGGCGATTTCCCAGTCGGGACGCAGCGCCAGGGCGCTGCGCGCTTCCGCGAGAGCGAGCGTCTCGTCGCTCGCGGCGGCCGCGGCCTGCGACAGCGCCAGATGCGACTGCGGCAGGTCCGGATAGCGTTCCGCAAGCTTGCGCACCACGCGCAGGTTCGCCGCCGGATCGGGATTGCCCGCGAGCAGCCGCCTGAGTTGCATGAACCCGTTTGCCGCCGAGTTGGCGTCGATCGCGAGCAGCTTGGCAATGTAGGGTTCGGCCTCGTCCACGCGCCGTGTGCCCACGAGCAGGACGGTGACGGCCTGCAGCGCCTGCGCCGACGCGAGCTCGGTTTCGTGCCAGATGCGCGCCGATTCGAGCGCGAGAGCGGGCATGCGCGCGAGATTGGCTATCTCCACCGCACGCCGCGCAACGCGCGGGTCGCGGGTACGCTTGGCAAGTTCGAGGAACGTCTGCGCCGCTAACCCGGGATTGCCGCGCTGCGCGGCAATTTCGCCAAGCAGAAAATCGTAAAGCGTCTGCCCCGTAAGATCCTGGAGCGGCAACTGCAGCGGCGGGCCGGCCGCAGGCTCCGACTGCGCCGCAGGCGGCGCGTCGTCGTCGTCGTCGTCGGCTTCGTCGGACGGCTGCTGGGCTCGAACGCCGCTCGACAGGAGTCCTGCGGCGAGGAGCGTCGCGGCAAACGCGGCAAGCCGGCGGGGGAGTACCATCATGACTCGACCAGTGTAGGGATATTTGGTGCCACGCACAAGATAACCAGCGGGTAAGCTGCGCGATGCCGGAACTTCCCGAAGTCGAGGTCACCTGCCGGGGCATCGCTCCGCACCTCGTTGGCCGCACGATCGCCGCGGTCGCCGTGCGCGAAGCCCGCCTGCGCTGGCCGATTCCGCCCGCGGTGCGCTCGCTTACCGGGCGTACGGTGCGCGCGGTCACCCGGCGCGGAAAATACCTGCTGCTCGATTGCGGCGACGGCCATCTCATCCTGCATCTCGGCATGTCGGGCAGCCTGCGCCTGGTCGCCGCCGGAACTCCTCCCGGCAAGCACGATCATTTCGATCTGGGGTTCGACGGCAAGTTGCTGCGCCTGCGCGATCCGCGCCGCTTCGGCGCGGTGCTCTGGACGGCGCAGCCACCCGAGGGGCATCCGCTGATCCGCCACCTGGGCATCGAACCGCTCTCGCGCGACCTGGACGGACCGCGCCTGCACGCGCTCACGCGCGGGCACCGCAGCGCGGTCAAGCAATTCCTGATGAACGGACGGCGCATCGTGGGCGTCGGCAACATCTACGCCTCCGAGAGCCTGTTCCTTGCCGCGATCCATCCGCGCACGCCCGCCGGCCGGCTGTCGGCGAAACGCAGCGTGCGCCTGGCGCAGGCGGTCAAGAGCACGCTGCGCACGGCGATCCGCGCGGGCGGATCGTCGCTCAGGGACTTCGTCGGCAGCGACGGGGCCCATGGCTGCTTCCAGCGCCGCGCCTGGGTCTACGGACGGGAAGGGCAGGAATGCAGGCGTTGCGGTGCGCAGATCCGCCGCATCGTGCAGGGACAGCGCGCGACCTACTATTGCCCAAGTTGTCAGCGCTAAGGCCATGTCGTCCCCGCGAACGCGGGGACCCATGTGGATTCCTGCTTTCGCGGGAATGACGGATATCAGTCGCCGAGCGACTTGACCTTCGCGGCGAGCTTCGCGCGCACCACGGGGTCGACGAATTTCGACACGTCGCCGCCCAGGGTCGCGATTTCGCGCACCAGCGTGGCCGAGATGAACATGTGCTGCTCGCCCGGCGTGAGGAACACGGTTTCGAATTCCGGGTTCAGGGCGCGGTTCATGCCCGCGAGCTGGAATTCGTACTCGAAATCGGAAACCGCGCGCAGGCCGCGCAGCACGACGCGCGCGTCCTGCTTGCGCACGAAATCCGTGAGCAACCCGGAAAAGCCGACCACGGTGAGGTTTTTCACATCCCCGAGCACCTCTTTCGCCATTGCAATGCGCTCCTGCACGGTGAAAAAGGTGTGCTTGGCGCGACTGTCGGCGATGCCGAGGACCAGGTTGTCGAATAGTCGGCTTGCGCGCCGCACCAGATCCTCGTGCCCGCGCGTGAGCGGATCAAACGTTCCCGGATATACCGCTTTGATCATGGCTGCCCCTCATTCGGATTCCACTGCAACAATTGGTAGCTTACCTGCCCCGCCCTGGCGCACTTGAGCTCGGTCCACGGCGCGGCCACATCGATCGGCGCCTCCGCCTCCACGTAGACGCGCGCGCCCGGATTCAACCGCGGCGGAAGGTTCCCAAGAATCGCCGGCACGGCATTCTGCCTGAACGGCGGATCGAGGAAAACCACGTCGTAGTGCCTGCGCTCGCGCGCGAGCCAGGTCGCGGCGTCGCCGCATACGATCTCGAGCTGAGTCGCGCCGAGCGCAGCGCGGCTGCGTTCCAGTTCCGCCACGACAGCGCGGTCTTTCTCCACGAGCACCACCGGCGCCGCGCCCCGCGACGCGGCCTCGAAACCAAGCGCGCCGCTGCCGGCGTAGAGGTCCAGGCAGGCGAGACCGTCGAGGTCCTGGCCGAGCCAGTTGAAAAGCGTTTCCCTCACCCGGCCGGGCGTCGGTCGCAGACCGGGGCGCGCTGGCACGCGGATCTGGCGGCTGCGATACTTGCCGCCGATAACGCGCAAAGTACCCGCAGCGGGGCCACGATTGCCTTTGTTAGAATGCATGCATCCATGTTAGCAGCGACCTCCTGGGCGGCACGCCTCAAGGCAGGGCTGGCGCGCACGCGCGCAGTACTCGGAAGCGATGTCGGGACGCTGTTCGGCCAACGCAAGATCGACGAGGCGCTGCTCGGCGATCTGGAGACCGCGTTGCTGTCGGCCGATTGCGGCGTCGAAGCGACCCGTGCGTTGATGGACGATCTGCGCGACAGCGTAAGAAAACATCGCATCGAGGACCCCATCGCACTCAAGGCTGCGCTCAAGGCTTTGCTTCTCGCGCGCCTCGTGCCGCTGGAGCGCAAGCTGGATGCCGGCGCCCACAAGCCCTGTGTCATCGTCGTCGCCGGCGTCAACGGCTCGGGCAAGACCACCTCGATCGGCAAGCTCGCAAAATGGCTGCAGGGCCGCGGCCTGACAGTGATGCTCGCAGCCGGGGATACATTTCGCGCCGCTGCGCGGGAGCAGCTCGCCGCCTGGGGCGAGCGCAACGGCGTGACGGTGATCGGGCAGCAGGGCGGGGACCCGGGCGCGGTGGTGTTCGACGCCATCGGCGCCGCAACGGCACGCGGCGCGGACGTGCTGATCGCCGATACGGCCGGCCGGCTGCCGACACAGTTGCACTTGATGGAAGAGATCAGGAAAGTGAAGCGGGTCATCGCGAAAGCGATGCCAGGCGCGCCGCATGAAACACTGCTGGTGCTGGACGGAGGCACCGGGCAGAACGCCATAACGCAGGTAAAGGCGTTCGACGAGGCCCTCGGCCTGACCGGCCTGATTCTCACGAAACTGGATGGCAGCGCGAAGGGTGGAGTAATTCTAGGCATAGCAAAAGCAAAGCCGATTCCGCTGCTCTTCATCGGCATCGGCGAAGGAATCGATGACTTGCAGCCTTTCGTCGCCCGCGATTTCGTGGAGGCGCTGGTTGATTAGCTTCTCGGGCGTGGTCAAGCGCTATCCCGGCGGCCAGGAAGGGCTGAAGGGCGTTTCCTTCACCATCGGCGCGGGCGAATTCGCGTTCGTCGCCGGGCATTCCGGCGCCGGCAAATCCACGCTGCTAAAGCTGATTCCCGCGATCGAGCGGCCGAGTGCCGGCGCGATCCTGGTCAACGGCCAGAATGTCGGCACCCTCAAGCGCACCGCCCTGCCCTACCTGCGGCGCAACCTGGGACTCGTGTTCCAGGACCAGAAACTGCTCTACGACCGAAACGTCTACGACAACGTGATGCTGCCGCTCGCCTTCAGCGAACTCGGCGGGCGCGAGGCGGCGCGCCGAGCGCGCGCGGCACTGGAGAAAGTGGGCCTGCTCGCGCGCGAGAAGGCCAATCCGATCCAGCTCTCGGGCGGCGAGCAGCAGCGGCTCGCCATTGCGCGCGCGGTCGTGAACCGGCCATCGGTTCTGATCGCAGACGAGCCCACGGCCAACCTGGACGCGGAGTCGGCTGCGGCGATCCTCGAAATCTTCGCCGCCTTCAACCAGGTCGGCGTCACGGTGCTGGTCGCCACGCACGACGAAGCGCTCATCGGGCGCTTTGCGCGGCGCGTGCTGCGGCTGGCCAAGGGCCGCCTGGTCGAATGAAATCGCTCGGATGAAAAGCTGGCTGCGGCACCACCGCCAGGCGGTCTCAGCCGCGTTCGGCAAGCTCGCCGCGCAGAAGTCGGCCTCGCTGCTCAACGCGCTGGTGATCGGCATCGCACTCTCGCTGCCCGCCGGCGGCTACGCGCTGCTTTCCAGCCTTCGCAGCGTCACTCTCGGCGCGGCGCTCGAGCCCCAGTTGTCCGTGTTCCTGCGCGCCGACAGTCTGCGGCCGGCAGCCGACGCCCTGGGCGCGCGGCTGAAGGGCGATACGCGGCTGAATGACGTGCGCTTCGTATCGCGCGAACAGGCCCTGAAGGAATTGCAGGCGACGGAGGGCCTCGCCGAGGTGGTGGCCGCGCTCGCCCGCAACCCGCTGCCCGATGCATTCGTATTGCGGCCGAAGCTCGCGGACGCCGCACAGCTGGATGCGCTGGCGAAGGAATTGCTCGCGATGCCGGGCGTGGCGCATGTGCAGGTGGATTCCGCTTGGGCGCGACGCCTGGGGGCGCTCGCTGGAACCGCGCGGCTCGCGATCGCCTTGCTCGCCACGCTGCTCGCCTTTGGACTCGTGGCCATCGCCTTCAATACCATCCGGCTGCAGATCCTCACCCAGCGCGCCGAGATCGAGATCTCCAAGCTTATCGGCGCCACAGATGCCTTCATTCGCCGGCCTTTCTTCTATCTTGGCGCCCTGCAAGGTCTCGCCGGCGGCCTGGTTGCGCTTGTCATCCTGCGTGCGAGCTTCGCCGCCCTGAATGTCGGCGTCTCGGAACTCGCTGCAAGCTACGGATCGACTTTTCGGCTTGGATACCTGGACCCTTGGGACTCGGTTGCCGTAGTGCTGTTTACGGCCGCGCTGGGTTGGCTTGGGGCGGTCTTATCAGTGAGCAAATACTTACTTGAAATAGAGCCTAAATAGCGGGTTTGTAAGATCGTTCAGTCGGTAACCTAGGGATGGGTTAGCACTCTAAGAGCTGGAGTGCTAATATTTGAATAACTCAAGGAGGCAAGTCATGCAGACGGCGATGTCTTTGCCGATGGCGCTCCCGGCCCCGATATCGGCCGGCAGCATCGATGCCTACATCCAGGCAGTGAACCGGATTCCGATGCTGAGCGCGGAAGAAGAGCGCGCGCTTGCGACCCGGCTGCGCGAGAAAAATGACCTCGAGGCGGCGGGGCAGTTGGTGCTGTCGCACCTGCGCCTCGTGGTTTCGGTCGCGCGCGGCTACCTCGGCTACGGCCTGCCGCACGCCGACCTGATCCAGGAGGGCAACATCGGCCTGATGAAGGCGGTGAAGCGCTTCGACCCGCAGCGTGGCGTGCGCCTGGTGTCGTTCGCGATCCACTGGATCAAGGCGGAGATCCACGAGCACATCCTGCGCAACTGGCGGCTCGTCAAGGTCGCCACCACCAAGGCGCAGCGCAAGCTGTTTTTCAACCTGTGTTCCATGAAGCAGGGCCTCGCCCCGCTCACGGCCGCGGAAATCAGGCATGTCGCCACGACGCTCA
>SHXL01000094.1 GCA_009693345.1 Betaproteobacteria bacterium | reverse complement strand
CTTTCTCCTGCACGATCAGCTCCTGCACCGCGGTCTTGGCCTCCGCGCCGCTCGGGTTCTTGGAATCCCGCTTGATCAGCTCCACCTTGTAAGGGCCGAATGCGTTCGGATTGAGCTTTATGAACGTCTGGATACCCCGATCCACCTGCTGGGCAAACTCAGCGCCGACCCCGGAGTAGGGCAGGACCACGCCCACTTTGACCGTCTGCGCATTCGAGCCGGCCGCAAATGCAGCCAGACACGCCGCCGCGAACACCTGCGTCAGTTCTATTTTCATCGTCTCCCCCTTTGGTGGCGATTAGCTACAAGGCCATCCTAGCACTAGAATTTCGTTTCTTCTAGGAGAGCACTGAATGGCACATGTGATTTCGATGTGGGATATCCCGTCTGTTGCGGTCAAGGACTCGAACGACCGGTTCCCGGTGCGCCGGATTTTCTGTGTCGGCCGCAATTACGTCGAACACCAGAAGGAAATGGGCGGCGACGGCCGCGAAATGCCGTTCTTCTTCCTCAAGTCGGCGCATTCCCTCGTGGCCGGCGGCGGCAATGTGCACTACCCGCCGAAGACCGCGAACTACCACTATGAAACCGAAATGGTGGTCGCCATTAGCAAGGGCGGTCGCCGCATCGACGCCAAGAAGGCCAACGAGCACATTTTCGGCTATGGCGTCGGCTTGGACATGACGCGCCGCGATCTGCAGCAATTGGGCAAGGATCACGGCCGCCCGTGGGACTTCGGCAAGGATTTCGACGAGGCGGCGCCCTGCAGTGCGCTGGTTCCGGCCGCCAAGATCGGGCATCCGGCCAAGGGTGTGATCTGGCTTAGGTTGAATGGCAAGGAACGCCAGAAAGCCGACCTTTCGGACATGATCTGGTCGGTGCCCGAACAGATCGCCTACCTATCCGAGTACTACACTCTCGAGCCCGGCGATCTGATCTACTCCGGTACGCCCGCGGGCGTTGGGCCTGTAAAACCCGGCGACGACATGCACGCTGGCGTTGACGGCGTGGGCGAGCTAAAGGTCAAAATCGTCCCGGCGCTCTAGCAGTGAAGCAGCGCGAATGAGCGGCTCGCCAGTCCGCAAGGTCCCGCTGGGCGCGGCCGACGTGAAGACGGAGCGCCGCGCCGACAGGTCGATCCTGCCAAGGATTACGGGGTACGCGGCTTCAAGTTCCATCCCACGGTGCAGGCATTCTTTCCCTACAACCATGACGCGTACCCCCTCTATGAAGTGATCGCGGAGGCGAAGCTACCGGCGATTTTTCACACCGGCCAGACCGGAATCGGCGCCGGCATGCCCGGTGGCGGAGGCCTTCGCCTCAAGTATTCGAACCCGATATTCCTGGACGATGTAGCAGCCGATTTTCCAGACATGCCGATTGTCATGACGCATCCCTCAGTGCCCTGGCAGGATGAAGCCCTGTCGGTGGCGACGCACAAGCCCAACGTATACATTGACCTGTCGGGCTGGTCGCCCAAGTATTTCGAGCCCAAACTGGTCCAAAATGCGAATACGCTGCTCAAGGACAGGGTGCTGTTCGGCAGCGATAATCCGATCATCCAGCCCGACCGCTGGATTGCTGAATTCGAAAAATTGCCGATCAAGCCGGAGGTGCGCCCTCTGATCCTGAAGAAAAATGCGGCAAGACTCCTGGGATTGAAATGAAGCTGCATACCTATTTCCGCAGTTCCGCCGCGTTCCGTGTGCGCATTGCCCTGAACCTGAAGGGCCTCGCCTACGTGCCGGCGTTTGTGCACCTGCCCAGGGGTGAGCACCGCGCACCTACCTACGGCGCGATTAATCCACAGGCGCTGGTGCCGACGCTCGACGACGGCGGCCGGCTCCTGACGCAATCGCTCGCGATCATCGAGTATCTCGACGAAACGCACCCAAAGCCACGGCTGCTGCCCGGGGATGCGCTCAGCAGGGCACGCGTTCGCTCCCTCGCAATGCTCATCGCCTGCGAAATTCATCCGGTGAACAACCTGCGGATCCTGCAGCACTTGAAGCGTGCGCTTGGCCAGAACGACGAGCAGGTCAACGCCTGGTACCGCCACTGGATTGCCGACGGCTTCCAGAAGCTCGAAGCCGAACTCTCGCGCGGCGCCACGGGCGACTACTGCCACGGTGACGCGCCGACGATAGCCGATTGTTGCCTCGTGCCGCAGGTATTCAATGCGCAGCGCTACCAGTGCGACACCTCGCCTTTTCCGACGGTAATGCGCGTGTTCGGCGAATGCATGAAGCTAGACGCCTTCGACCGTGCACAGCCCTCGAAGCAACCCGATGCCGAATAACAGGAGCCGACGCACGCCAGAGAGCATCAGCTCTCGGCCATGCAAAGAAAATCAGCGCGCCCTGAACAGGGCCTTCATTTCCTCGCTGATCGCCTGCCCCTTCATCGGCGAACCCGGACCGTTTTCATAGCGGCCCAAGACGCGCGTCTCGGAGCCCTGGGCGAGCAGGGTGCCGTCTTCGCGCACTACGTCGTGTCTGACGACGAAGGATTTGCCGCCCCAGCGCGCGATGCACGAACGTACCACGCAGCGGTCCTGCTGCTCGGCCGGGTTCCTGATATGGCATTCGGCCGAGACCAGCGGCGTAGCCAGGTGTTCGGCGCGCATGCGCTTCGCGTGATAGCCCACCTGGGCAAACAGGTTCCAGGTCGCAGCGTCAAACCAGCGGAAATAGGTGGGATAGAGGAGGGTCCCTGCCGGACCGCACTCGCCCCATTGGAGTTGCACCGGAAATATTGCACACACCGAATTGAACTCGTTTTCCGTCACGCCGCCGGATAATATCAGCACGATGCGCACACAAGTCGGCATCATCGGTGCGGGACCCGCAGGGCTGCTGCTCGCGCAGCTGCTGCATCTGCGCGGCATCGAATCGGTGGTGCTCGAGACACGCACGCGGGAGGAGATCGAAGCAACCATCCGCGCGGGAGTGCTGGAACAGGGGACGGTCGACCTGCTGGAGGAGTCGGGCGTGGGCGAGCGCATGCGCCGCGAGGGACTCGTGCATGAAGGTGTGATTCTGCGCTTCGGCGGACGAAGTCACCGCATTGATCTTGCGGAACTCACTGGCGGCCGCTCCATCATGGTCTACGCGCAGCACGAGGTGATTCGGGATCTGGTAAAGGCGAGGCTCGATCAGGGCGGGCCGTTACTGTTCGGCGTCAAGGACGTAAGCCTGCTCGATCTCGATACCAGCCTGCCAACACTGCGTTTCCACGACACGGAAGGCGCGGTCCACGAGCTCGGCTGCGACTATATCGCCGGCTGCGACGGGTTCCACGGCGTATCGCGTCCTGCGATCCCCTCGCGCGTACGCAAAGAGTACGCGCGCGTATATCCGTTCGGTTGGTTCGGAATCCTGGTCGAGGCGCCACCCGCGACCGAGGAACTGATCTATGCGTATCACGAGCGTGGTTTTGCGCTGGTCAGCACGCGCTCGCCGCAGATCCAGCGGCTGTACCTGCAATGCAATCCCGACGACGAAACGGGCCATTGGCCGGACACCCGCATCTGGGAAGAACTGCACACGCGTCTGGCGGGCGGCGATGGCTGGCGTCTGACCGAAGGCAGGATTTTCCAGAAGAGCGTGATCGCGATGCGCAGCTTCGTGGTCGAGCCGATGCAGTATGGGCGGCTGTTTCTCGCCGGCGACGCGGCGCACATCGTGCCGCCGACCGGCGCCAAAGGCCTGAATCTCGCTGTCGCCGATGTCCGGGTTCTGGCGCAGTCGCTGGCTGCGTTTTACCACTCCGGGCATAGCAATCTTCTCGAACGCTATTCCGAAACCGCGCTGCGCCGCGTATGGCGTGCGGAGCATTTCTCCTGGTGGATGACTTCGATGCTGCACCGCTTTCACGATGAAAGCCCATTTCACCACCGCCTGCAGCTGTCGCAACTGCAATACGTAACCGGCTCACGCGCCGCGGCAACCATGCTGGCGGAAAATTACGTCGGGCTGCCGTTCGACGAGGCCCGAGGATGACCGAACCAGGCAACTGGGCATTTCCCGCAGCCCTGCAACCGAGTCCCGACGAGGCAGGCTTCGATCTCGCCTCGGCGCTCGATGCGGTGGTGCTGCTGCGCGCGGAGATACCGCAAGATGCATTCACCGCGCCCATTCTGGGCACTGAACGCGCCGGCAACGGCGTCGTAATCCGCGGCGACGGCCTTATCGTGACGATCGGCTACCTGATTACCGAGGCCGAGTCGATCTGGCTCACAACCAATCGAGGCGTCGTCGTGCCGGGCCACGCGCTCGCCTACGACCAAAGTACCGGCCTTGGCCTGGTGCTGCCCCTCGGACCGCTTGGCGTACGCCCGTTGGAGCGGGGTTCGGCGACGGCAGTGGATACGAATGCCGACGTTTTCGTCATCGGTCAAGGCGGCGGCCCCCACTCGCTCAAGGCAAGAGTCATCGCGAAACGGGAATTCGCCGGGTACTGGGAGTACGTGCTGGACGAAGCCCTGTTTACGGCACCCGCCCATCCGCAGTGGGGCGGTGCCGCACTAGTCGGCCAGGACGGCCGGTTGCTTGGGATCGGCTCGCTTCTGGTGCAGGAATCGGCTGCGGGCAAGATGGTCGACGGCAACATGTTCGTGCCGATCGACCTGCTCGCGCCGATTCTGGACGAGTTGCTAGCACTTGGCCGGACCGCGCGTCCGCCGCGCGCCTGGCTGGGTATCTACGCGGCGGAGATGGACGGCCATTTGGTGATCGGCGGCCTGGCCCCAGGTGGCCCGGCCGAGCGCGCCGGAGTAAAGCTCGGCGACCTCGTATTGGAGGTCGGTGGCGAGCACGTAACGGGACTCGCAGCGATGTTCCGCCGCATATGGAGCGCCGGGCCCGCCGGCAGCGATGTCACTTTGACGCTGTCGTGCCGTGGCGCGTCGTCGCTAATCCAGATCCGCTCCGCCGACCGCGGCGATTTCCTGAAGAAGCCGCGCCTTCACTGAGCCCTGCCTTTACTGATCCCATACGCACTGATGGTAGAATAACAGCCGCGCCGATTTGAAGTTCAGCTTGCGGGCGCCTACCGGGGACCCTCGGGAAAACAAATACAGCTAAAGAGACGAGGAAGAACGCCCGTTTCTGCGCAAGCTGAACGGGCGTTTTTGTTTTCCAAGGTCCGATGAACGATCGTGCTGCCCTGCTGCAATCGCTGCTCGCCGAGAGGATCCTGGTCCTCGACGGCGCCATGGGCACGATGATCCAGCGCGAACGCTTGAGCGAGGAGCAGTTCCGCGGCGAACGTTTCCGCGGCTGGGGCCGCGACCTGCGCGGCAACAACGACCTTCTCACGTTGACGCAACCGGCGCTCATCCGCAGCCTGCACCTGGACTACCTCGCGGCCGGCGTCGACATCATCGAGACCAACACCTTCAATTCAACCGCCGTGTCTCTTGGCGACTACGGCATGGAAGAACTCGCCTACGAACTCAACCTCGCCGCCGCACGCCTGGCCAAAGATGCGGCGCAGGAATGGGAAAAGCGCGACCGTTCGCGGCCCCGCTTCGTCGCCGGCGCGATCGGGCCCACCACCAAGACCGCTTCGATTTCGCCGGACGTGAACGATCCAGGTTACCGAAACGTCAGCTTCGATGCGTTGGCCGCAGCCTACGGCGAGGCACTGCGCGGACTGATCGACGGCGGCATCGACGTGGTGCTGGTCGAGACCATTTTCGACACGCTGAACGCCAAGGCAGCCCTATTCGCGATCGAGACGGAGTTCGAGCGGCGCGGGGCGCGCCTGCCACTCATCATCTCGGGCACGATCACGGATGCCTCAGGCCGCACACTCTCGGGCCAGACCACCGAGGCGTTCTACAACTCGGTACGACACGCGCGCCCGGTTGCAGTGGGGCTGAACTGCGCGTTGGGCGCGAAGGAACTGCGCCAGTACGTGGAAGAGCTTTCCGGCATCGCGGAGGTCTCTGTCTCCTGCTATCCGAACGCAGGCCTGCCGAACGCGTTCGGCGAATACGACGACACGCCGCAATCCATGGCGAAGGAATTGGGCGCCTGGGCGAATGCCGGTTTCCTGAACCTGGTGGGCGGTTGCTGCGGCACCTCCCCGGAGCATATCTATGCAATCGCCGAGGCGGTGCGCGGCGTTGCGCCGCGCCGTGCGCCGACACGCGCACCGATGCTGCGGCTCTCGGGACTGGAGCCGCTCAATGTCGGCGACGGCTCGCTGTTCCTCAACGTCGGCGAGCGCACCAACGTCACCGGCTCGAAAGCGTTCTCGCGCCTGGTTCTGGCGGGAAATTACCCGGAGGCGCTTTCCGTCGCGCGCCAGCAAGTTAAAAACGGCGCCCAGGTAATCGACGTCAACATGGACGAGGCGATGCTCGACTCTGAGAAGGCAATGGTGACGTTCCTCAATCTTGCCGCCTCCGAGCCGGACATATCGCGCGTGCCGGTGATGATCGATTCCTCCAAATGGAGCGTGATCGAGGCGGGGCTCAAGTGCCTGCAGGGCAAGGGCATCGTCAACTCCATCAGCCTGAAGGAGGGTGAGGAGGAGTTTGTGCGCCAGGCTCGCCTGGTGCGCAAGTACGGCGCCGCTGTAGTGGTGATGGCCTTCGACGAGCAGGGCCAGGCGGACACGCTGGACCGGCGCATCGCGGTGTGCCGCCGCGCTTACGACCTATTGACGCAGAAAGCCGGACTTTTTCCGGCGGACATCATCTTTGATCCGAACATTTTCGCCATCGCCACCGGGCTTGAAGAGCACGCGCGTTATGGCCTCGACTATCTTGAAGCGGTGCGCTGGATACGCGCCAACCTGCCGCAGGCCAAAATCTCCGGGGGGGTGTCAAACCTGTCGTTCTCCTTCCGCGGCAACGACGCGGTACGCGAAGCGATGCATACCGCGTTCCTCTATCACGCGGTCCGGGCCGGAATGACGATGGGGATCGTCAATGCCGGGCAGTTGGGCGTATACGAGAAAATCGAGACGGAACTGCGCGAGCGGGTCGAGGACGTTATTCTCGCGCGACGCGCGGATGCCACCGAGCGCCTGATCGAGTACGCCGCGGGCGTAAAGGGCGGCTTGCGTGCGTCCAAGGAAAACGATGTCTGGCGCCGCGGCACGCCGGAAGAACGCCTGTCTCACGCCCTCGTGAACGGCATCGCCAGCCACGTCGTCGCGGATACCGAGGAGGCCAGGCTCAAATTCGCGCGCCCGATCGAGGTTATCGAAGGCCCGTTGATGGACGGCATGAATATCGTTGGCGACCTGTTCGGCGCCGGCAAGATGTTCCTGCCGCAGGTCGTCAAATCCGCGCGCGTGATGAAGCAGGCGGTGGCGCACCTGATTCCCTACATTGAGGCGGAGAAGCTGCGCACAGGGAAAGCCGGCAAGGCGAAGGGCAAGCTGGTGATCGCCACGGTCAAGGGAGATGTGCACGACATCGGCAAGAACATCGTCGCGGTCGTTCTCCAGTGCAACAACTACGATGTCGTGAACCTGGGCGTGATGGTGCCCGCCAGGACCATCCTCGAGACGGCGAAGAAGGAGAAAGCCGATGCGATCGGCCTGTCCGGCCTGATCACCCCTTCACTGGAAGAGATGACGCATGTGGCGCGCGAGATGGAGCGTGAAGGTTTCACCGTGCCGCTGCTGATCGGCGGCGCCACCACCTCGCGGGCGCACACTGCGGTGAAAATCGCGCCCAACTATACGGGCCCGGTGGTCTACGTGCCCGACGCCTCGCGCTCGGTCGGCGTGATGCAGAACTTGTTGTCGGCGGAACAGCGCGACGGTTACGTCGCCGGCGTGCGCGCCGACTACGAAAAGATCCGCCTACAGCACCGCGACAAGAAAGGTCTAGGCCCGCTGGTGCCGATCGCGGCAACGCGGCGCCTGGGACATGCGACCGACTGGTCCAGTTACCGGCCGCCGGCGCCGCGCGAGACCGGAATCAAGGTATTGCGCGGCTACCCGCTGGAAAAACTTGTTCCGTACATCGACTGGACGCCGTTCTTCCAGGCATGGGAACTCTCAGGCCCTTATCCAAAGATCCTGGAAGACCCGGTCGTGGGCGAAGCGGCGCGCAAGCTCCATGGCGAGGCGCTCGAAACACTCGACAGAATCGTGCGCGAAAAATGGGTTTCGGCGAACGGCGTAGTCGGGCTTTTCCGGGCGGCACGGGTGAATGGCGACGACATCGAGATCTATGCCGATGGCGCGTTGCCCTCTGTCGCCATGACCTGGCACAACCTGCGGCAGCAGAACCAGAAACCAACCGGCCGGGCGAACCAGTGTCTCGCCGATTTCATCGCGCCGAGGGAATCCGGCGTCGCAGACTGGATCGGCGCGTTTGCGGTGGCGGTAGGCGGACTTGACGCAAAGCTTGCGCAGTTCGAGGCAAAGCACGACGACTACAGCTCAATCATGCTCAAAGTGCTTGCCGATCGCCTCGCCGAAGCGTTCGCCGAGCACCTGCACGAGCGCGTGCGGCGCGAGTTCTGGGGCTATGCGCCGGACGAGCAGTTGACGCGCGCAGAGCTGATCGCCGAGACCTACCGCGGCATACGGCCGGCGCCAGGCTATCCCGCCTGCCCCGACCATACCGAAAAGCACGCCTTGTTCGCGCTGCTCGATGCGCAGAAAAATGCGGGGATCACGCTAACCGAATCCTTCGCCATGCTGCCTGCATCGGCAGTTTCCGGCTTTTACCTGTCACACCCGGAATCGAGCTACTTCGCCGTCGGCAAGATCGGACGGGACCAGATCGAAGACTACGCCCGGCGCAAGGCAATCACGGTCGCGGAAGCGGAAAAGTGGCTTGCCCCCTATTTAGGGTATGAGCCGGGCGGCAGTTGAACCCGCCGATATAATGACCGGCACATCAATCTAGAAAGACGGCAATGGGAAAAGGCGACAAGCGGACGCGGCGCGGCAAGATCTACAAGGGCAGCTACGGCAAGTCGCGCCCACAGCGTATCAAGAAGAAGAAGAAGAAGAAATAATCTAGCTCTCTTCGCGCCTGCCGACCGGCAGGCCGAGCGCCTTCAGTTTCCGGTACAGGTGCGTGCGTTCCAGGCCGGAATGCTCCGCCACCTTCGACATGCTGCCGTTCTCACGCGCCAGCAGATGCTCGAAATACAGCCGCTCGAACGCTTCGCGCGCCTCCCGGTAGGGCCGGTCCAGCGCAATCTCGGGCGGCGGCGAGGTCTCTGCATGCGCCGCCAGCACGCGCTCGACGTCCTCCAGCCCGATGTCCTCTTCGAGAGCGCCCAGCGCGAGGTTCTTGACCACGCTGTCCAGTTCGGCGAGATTGCCGGGCCAGGAGTGATGCCGCAGCGCGTTCAGCGCTGCCACCGAAAAACGCCGCGGCGGACAGGCGCGCGCCTCCACCAGCTGCACCAGGATCAGCGCGGCGAGATCAGGTACGTCCTCGGCGAAATCGCGCAGCGCCGGTAATTTGAGCACCAGCTCGGAGAGCCGCGCGAGCGTCCCGGCGTCGAACTCGTGCTTTTCTATCAGCGCGCGCCCGTCGATCGGGGAGAATGACACGATACGCGCCTTGTGCTTGTCGGAACGGGCAAGCAAAAATTCGAGGTTCTTGTGCTCTGCGCGGCCAAGCAGCGAAAGATCGCCGACAAATAGTATGCCGCCTGCGGCGCGCGACAACATCTCCGAGGAAGCTTCGGCCATCATGCCGGGCCCCTCGACGAACGGTGCGCCAGCGGCGGCAAGCAGCTTGGCGAACAGCTCGGGGCGCATGCCGCGTTCACCGCGCAGCATCAGCGGTGCGCCGGCCTTTGCGAGTTGCGCCAGGCGCTTGCGCGTCTCGGCCAGCGCCGGCGAGCGGCCCAGCATGGCGAGCGAGAGCTCGCGCGGCGCCATCGCCTCGTTGTTGCGCAGCGCGCGCTTGACCGTGGCCAGCAGCCGCTGCAGCGCGATCGGCTTTTCCAGATAGTCGAGCGCCCCGATGCGCGTGGCCTCTACCGCCGTCTCTATGGTGCCGTGCCCGGACATCATCACCACAGGCATGCCGAGCTGACCGCTCGCCGCCCACTCCTTGAGCAAAGATATGCCGTCTGTGTCCGGCATCCAGATATCGAGCAGTATCAGGTCAGGACGATGGTCCTCGCGCAAACGCCGTGCCTCTCCGGCGCTCTCGGCAAGCAGCACCTGGTGGCCCTCGTCGGCGAGGATCT
>SHXL01000093.1 GCA_009693345.1 Betaproteobacteria bacterium | reverse complement strand
TTCCAGCAGCTCCGGCAGCTCGTTCAACGCCGCGTCATGCATGAACTCCACGCCGACCCTGGCTTCGCGCAGCACATCTGAATTGCCGTAGCCGTAACGGTCGTAGACCAGAGCGCGGCAGCCGGTCACGCGCGCCACCTGCGCCGGAAAATCGCGCCATTGCCGGATCGATCCCAGCCCTTCGTGCAGGAAAACCAGCGTCGGTCTGGATCCTTCGATCCAGGCGTACTCCAGCGCGTGGCCAGCGACGGAAATCTGCGGCATATTTTGAGATTAGCATGCGTCATGCGCCCGGGTTTCTCGTTCACCGCATGGCTGGTTCTCCTGGCGACACTGCTGCAGTGGTCTGGCAACTGGCTCATGGCGCGGCCGATGCTCGGCGAACCGATCGGCCTGCGCCAATGGGGCGGCGTCGCGCCATTCTCGACTAGAGCTTCATCGGCCGCCAGTAACCGGTGAGTTCGAGGTAGCCCTTCCCGACCTGTCTATTTCCCTGCGATGCGCGGACCGCGCCCTCCCAGTAGATGGTTCCCGTGCTGGCCCGCACATCCATTTCCTGGTCATCCATGAGCGGCTCGAGGAGATATTCCCTTTCATTGGCTTTCACAAGCACCGAAACGGGATAGTCCGTGCCAGTACGCGGGGATTTCCATTTCCTGAGAACTTCAAACGAAACACCGGGCGGCGCGAAGACTGTCTTGCCATCCGTGCCGCGCATGCGGAAGGCCATCAGCGAACCGCCGCCGTCGAGATTGATGCCGCACCAGTCCCAGCCGGTGGCGCCGGCCGCCATGTAATTGCTCGACCATTCGTGATCCAGCCACGCGGTCCCCGTTACCCGCTCGCCGTTGGCGGTGCCGCTCACGGCGAGCTGGGGGCGGCTGTAGTAGTAGCTGGCTTCATCCGGTTTGTGGCCTTTTCTCGAAAAGCCTTTGTCACCTTGGAGCACAAGCGAAACACCCGGAGCCAATTCAAGATCGAAAGAGAAATCCCTTGCTTTAATTCCCGCTCTGTACTTTTCCTCCGACAATTCCAAAGACCAGTCATCCACCCAAACCTTCGTCGCGCCTTCCCTGCTGCCCGCCAGGTCGAGCGCGGTGCGCGCGGCCCGCTGGTCGTGGCGCAGGCGGCCATGGCGCGGATCGGCGAGCGCCGCGTGCGCGAGGATCACCTGCCGCGGGGTGAAGGCGCTGGGATTGGCGTTTTCGATATTCAATCTCGACCTGAAGAAGGTGATCTGGAAGCCCAGGTCCTCGCCGCGCGCCGTCTTCAGCCATCCCGTCACATACCACCACTCCTGCCGAAAGGCGGGATGGGCGCCATGGTCGCGTGGAAATTGCAGCTTGTAGTCCGGCGTTACGAGGGGAAACGCCAGGCCCGCGAGAACGAAGTCCCTCCGGTTCACCAGTCCTCCTTCACCGCTCTCACGGGACCCATTCCTGTTGCCTCCCTGCCTGACAGGAATGCAGTCAACGACGCAAGGAGAATCAGCGCCAGGGACAACGCCGCCAGCAGCAGGTACGGCACGTGCAGGTCCATGCTCCAGTTGAACGACTGCCGGTTGACGACGTGGATCAGGATCAGGCCGATGGCGCCGCCCAGCGCGAGGCCGACGGCGACGCCCAGCAACGCGAGCAGACCGCCCTCGGCGGCGAGCATGGCTCCGATCTGCCCGCGCGTCATTCCGAGGTGACGCAGCATGCCGAACTCGCGCCGCCGCGCGAGCACGATCGCGCCGACGCTGGATGACAGGCCGAACAGGCCCACGATCACCGCCACCGCCTCGAGCGCGTAGGTCACCGCGAAACTGCGGTCGAAGAGGGCGAGCGAGGCGGTGCGGATCTCTCCCGGCGCCGCGATGTCCAGCGCGCCGCCGCCGGGCATGGCCCTGAGCGCCGCCTCGACCGCGGCCGCCGAGGCGCCTAGCTTGAGCCACAACGCCGCGTCGTTCGAACGCCGGTCGCCCGACAGCGCGGCGTAGGCGGCGCGCTCGATCACGATGGCGCCGTGCTGGCGAGCGTAATCGCGCCAGATGCCGGCCACGATGAATTTGGACTGTTTGTTTGCGATCGGAATCTGAATTTCATTTCCAGGATGAAATCCATATAGATCCGCCACCGCCTCGGATATCCACGCCGCGGGCGGATCCCCGTCCTTTCTCTGATACGGCTTTCCCACCACGGGAAACTGCAGGTTCAACCCATCGCGCGCGAGCAGCGCGACCGCCGGCCTCGCCGGGTGCAGCGTGACGCGGGCACTGCGCAGGAACACGGCCCTCTCCACCTGCGGCAAGGCCCGAACGCGCGCTTCCATCGCCGCATCGAGCCACGCCGTCTCGCCCGCGTGGCTGGTGCGGAAATAAAGCTCGGCGGGCAGCGCCGCGCCCAGCCAATCGTCCACCGAACTGCGGAACGAAACCACCATGATCGCCATCGCCGCCATCAGCGAAAAGCTCGCGACGATCGCCGCCAGGCTCACCATCGCCTGTCCCGGCGCGCCCCGCAGCTGCGCCAGGGCCAGCGTGTAAGGGATGTTCCTGTTGGGCCTTATCTTCCTGAAGATGAATTCCGAAAACCAGGGCATGAGAAAAATCCCGCCCAAAAGCAGGCAGGCGATTGCCGCGTAGCCCGCGACCGGAATGCCATTCATTGGTTCGAAAAAAACGAGAATGACGGCAAGACCGATGCACGCCACCCCCGGCCACAGGCGCACCGCGCGCCCGAACATGCGCTGCTCGTCGCCCGCCTTGAGCGCCTGCGCCGGCGCCGCGTGCGCCGCGTCGAGCGCCGGCAGCAGCGCGCCGGCCAGCGCCACCGCGATGCCGCCGGCGAGAAAAGCCAGGCCGCTCGCCGCGGGAAAATCCATCTGCGGCGCCACGCCGCGGAAGAACCCCGCGCCGAGGTCCGCCCCGCCGGCGCGCGCGGCGGCGATCGCGAGGCCGTAGCCGATGGCGACGCCCAGGGCGCCGCCCAGCGCGCCCAGGGCCGCCGCCTCGATGAGAACCAGCCGCGTAACGCCACCGCGCTTCAGGCCCAATACCCGGAGCAATGCATGCTCCTGCCGCCGGCGCGCCACTTCCAGCGCCTGCGCCGAGAACACCAGGAAACCACCCGTGAACAGCGCGACCAGCGCCAGCACGTTCAGGTTCACGCGGTAGGCGCGCGACAGGTTGGCGCCCGACTCCTCGACCGCGTCCAGCGTGGCCACGTGCACGCCCGGCGGCAGCAGCTCTGCGATGCGGCGCTGCATCGCCTCGCGATCCACGCCCGGCTGGAGCCGCAGGTCGATCCGGTTCAGCTCGCCCAGGCGCCCCAGCCGCCACTGTGCGGTGGCGATGTCGGTGAGCGCCGTGGCGCCGCGCAGGCCTTCAAGCACGCCAGCGACCTGGAATTCAACTGTTTTGAGTCCTGAAATGATTTTCAGGGTTTTACTTTCAATTGCACCGGAAGAAAGAAAAACCACGTCCGGCTTCAACAGCTCCAGGCGCTTCGCCGGTTCATCCGCAAACCATGTCGGCTGGATCAGCGCAGCGCGCAGCGGGTCGATGCCAATGAGGCGGATGCTCTTCGTGCCGCCGGCGATCGCCGCCTCCGCCTCCAGCACCGGGCTCGCCACGGCGACGCCCGGCAGGCGCGCGAGCTGCGCATAGAGCGCTTCGGGAAATCCGGCGCGACCGCCGCGCACCTCCAGGTCGGCCGAGCCCGCCAGCGTGCGCACGCCCGCGGCCAGCTCGTTGGCGGCGGCGCGGTTGATAAGGTGCACGGCGAATCCGAGCGCGACGCCGAGTGCGATCCCCAGGATGGAGAGCAGCGTGCGGCCCTTGAGCGGAAAAACCAGGAGAAGACAGCTAAGCCGGAACATCTCCCGCCAGTGTAATGCGGTGCATCACGCGCCGGTAGCCGTGATAGTCGTTGACCGGATTGTGCTGCACGCAGCGGTTGTCCCACAGCGCAATGGAACCCGGCTGCCAGACGAAGCGGCAGGTGAATTCAGGCCTGGTCTGGACATCGAACAGATACTTCAACAGGGGCGCGCTTTCCTCCTCGGTCCAGCCGGCGAAGCGCACGGTGTGGCCCGAGTTCACGTACAGCGCCTTGCGCCCCGTCTCCGGGTGCGTGCGCACCACGGGATGCTCGGCGACGAAGCTGGCTATTGTCGCCCCATCCGTTCTTATCCGATCCTCGCGGGTTTTCGATGCATCCGCTTTTGCGGAAGTATTTATTGCCTTCAGGCTTGAAAGCATTTTACTCAATCCGTCGGATAAAGACTCGTAAGCGAGATACATGTTCGCAAACAGCGTGTCGCCTCCGGCGGGCGGGACTTCGCGCGCGAGCAGCATCGAGGCCATCGGCGGGCGCTCGAGGTAGGCGGTGTCGGTATGCCAGATGCCGCCGAAGGTGACGCGCTCGTGTTCGAGTTTCTTCACCTCGATGATCTTCGGAAAGCCCTCCAGGCCTTTCACCATCGGGTACTCGACCGGCTCGCCGAACTGCCCGGCGAAGGACATGAACTGCTCCGGCGTCAGCGGCTGGTCGCGGAAAAAGACGACAAGGTGCTCGAGAAAGGCCTTGCGGACTTCCTGCAGAAGATTTTGGGTCAGGGGAACCGAAAGATCGACTTCCCGCAGCTCGGCGCCCAGCGCGCCCGCGATGCGTTTCGCCTTCACGGCGCGTCCCGGCGGGCGCCGCGCTAGTGGCGCAGGCGCGCGGGCACTTCCGCGACGTGCAGGTGGTGGGAGGTAGCGGCGTCGCGCAGGATCACCGGCTCGCCGGACGCGGCCACCGAGAGGATCTCATCCGCGGTGAGGATGCGCAGGCGGCTGGCGATGTGGTCGATGATCTCGTGGTGCCGGATCTTCATGCCGAGCGCCTGCTCCAGGCCCCGCGCGACATCTTCCCCCAGCGACCCCATTTCCCGGTTCATGGCGATAAGCGGCACGGCTGTCCCTCCCCTGTTCGCTATCTTAACGCGCCGGATCGCTGAGCAGCTGGTCCTGCAGCGGAAAGCGCGTGAAGCCAGCCTGCTGCGCGATGACCGCTCCGCCAGCGATTCCCATCAGGACCGCGGCAACTGCGAATTTCCTTGTACCTGTCATGTTCTCCCCTCCCCTTGTTGAAGCACGGCATTCTAGCGGCGTGCGCCGCATTCACATTAATTCTCTTTCGCGCCGGAATCCTTGACCACCTTGCTCCAGCGCTGGAGCTCGGAACGGATGTAGGCGGCGTACTGCTCGGAGGTGCCGCCCAGCGGTTCGCTGCCGCCGGCGGCGAGGCGCTGGCGCAGGTCCGGGTTCTGCACCGCGCGGTTCACTTCGGCGTTGAGTTTGGCGACGATTTCCTTCGGCGTCGCAGCGGGCACCAGGATGCCCTGCCAGGCGCTCATCTCGAAGCCGGGCAGGTTCGCGGCCTCCTCCAGCGTGGGCACTTCCGGCAGCACCGCGAGGCGCCGCTGGACCGCGACCGCCAGCGGCCGCAGGCGGTTGTCGCGCGCGTAAGGCAGTACCGTGCTGATGGTGTCGATCATCATCTGCGTCTGCCCGCCCACCACGTCGACCAGCGCGGGTGCGCTGCCCTTGTAGGGGATGTGCTGCATCGCCAGCCCGAGCTGCGAAGCAAACAGCGCCCCTGCGAGGTGGGTGATGGTGCCCGTGCCGGAAGATGCGTAGTTGAGCTTGCCCGCGTTCGCCTTCGCATAGGCCACGAACTCCTGCAGGTTCTTCACCGGAATGCCCGGATTGATCGCGAGCACCAGCGGCACGGTGGCGGTGAGCGCTACCGGCGCGAAATCCCTGATCGGGTCGAACGGCACGCTGGCCTGGAGCGCCGGGGCGATGGTGATCGCGGAGGTGTTGTAGAAGATCGTCGAGCCGTCCGGCGCGGCCTTGGCCGCCTCCGCCGCGGCGATGTTGCCGCCCGCGCCGGGGCGGTTCTCCACCACGAAGGTCTGCCCGGTCTGCTCCGTCAGCTTCTGCGCGAACAGGCGCGCGTTGATGTCGGTCGGGCCGCCCGGCGGGAACGCGAGCAGCATGCGCACCGGCTTCGCGGGATAGCCTTGCGCGTGGGCCACGCCCGCAACGATTACCGCGACAAAGGCGGCAAGGAATTTCATGCGCGCAGTATAGCCAGTGCTCAGGCGTTGAATTCGGTCAGCACCTGCCCGGGGCGCCGCGCCGGGGCGAGATAATCCCTGCCGTCATGCACTTGCACGCCGTTCACCCATACCCCGTGCACTCCCACCGGCCGACGGATCATGCGCGTGCCGCCGCCAGGGAGGTCCCGTTGCCGCGCTAGCGCTGAAATTCCAACCCTGGCCGGGTCGAAAAGCAGCAGGTCGGCGAAAGCGCCGGTCTCGATTTTTCCCCGGCCGGGAATTCGGTACTTCGCCGCCGGGTCGCTGGTCAGCTTGCGCACGCCTTCCGCCAGCGTGAAGGCGCCGGTCTCGCGCACCCAGTGCTGCAAGAAATGCAGGCCGAAGCCCGCGTCGCAGAAATAGATGAGGTGCGCGCCGGCGTCCGAGAGCGCGACCACGCCCTGCTCGTGCCTGAGCAGCGGCGCCACGCCCGCGTCGTTGTTCTGGAACAGCTTGCCGATCAATTGCTGGTCGATCGGGAGATCGAAGAAACAATCGACCGGATCTTTATTCTCCTTCTTTGAAAGTTCGAGAATGCTTGCCCCTTCCTTCTCGATCTTCGCCCAGTCGCCGTAAAAGAGGATGCCCTGCTTTGGATTGGCGAGATTTTTCTTGAATTTTTTTCTAAACGAACTTTCTTTGTAGATGGAAGCCCGATCTTCCGGCTTCGCCGCCTTGACCCGGTCGAAAGCGTCGTGGGAGTACAGGAGGTACGGCTCCCGCAGCGTGAAGTCGAACGACAGCGGCTGGCAGCTGGTGTGGATGTAGACCTCGTGGCCGCGCGCCCGTGCCGCCGCGCAGCGCTCGTAGTACTCCATGGCTTTCTTCGGATCGGCGTCGTTGTACATGGTGAGCACCGTCACCATGAATGCCGGCCGGCCGGTGTCGGCGGCGATGGCCTCCATGTACTCGGGCGTGGCCCGCGGGCCGGTCGCCATGACGAAAATCCCTTTGGATTTTTCTCCCAGGGGTTTTACAAGAGAACGAAGTTCAAGATCGGTCGCAATCGTGGACGGCATCGGCCTGCCGCCCCAGCCCGCGTGGTTCGGCGAGAACGACGAGGCGAAGCCGATGGCGCCGGCGTCCAGCGCTTCCCGCACCATGCCCTGCATCCTGGTCATTTCAAGAGCGGAAGGATCCGCCCTCGTCGAAGCCTCCTCGCCCATCACCGCGCAGCGGATGGTGGAGTGCTGCGCCAGCACCGCGACGTTGGCGAGCGGTTCGATCCGGCGCAGGCTGTCCATGTATTCGCCGAAGGTCTCGAAGGCCCAGCGCACGCCGCCCTGCAGCGCGCCGAGGTCCATCCCCTCCACCACCGACAGGTTGCGCAGCACCGTATCGCGCTGCGATGCCGGGCACGGCGCGATGCCGAAACCGCAGTTGCCCATCACCGCCGTGGTGACGCCCAGCGCGGGCGACGGCGACAGCGTCGGGTCCCAGGTGACCTGCGCGTCGTAATGGGTATGGACGTCGACGATGCCGGGCATCAATGCGAGCCCCGCGGCGTCGATGGTCTTCCTCGCGGGGGCGCTTATCTTTCCCGTCGCCGCGATTCTTCCATCCTGGATCGCGACGTCGCCGGCGAATTCGCCGCCCAACCCGTCATAGACCGTCGCGCCCCGGATGACGAAATCGTGCATTCCCTCAGGTAAAAACTCTGACGGCGCCCTTCAGGATCCGGTTGGCGAGCCTCGTCGCGCGGTGCGCGAAGCGCTTCGCGGACGCATCCCCCGGAACGAGGTAGGTGCCCATGGCGCCCAGCAGCGTCCTGCGCCTGTTCAGTCTGTCCATCTCACCATCCCTCGAGCACCAGCTTGCCGATGACGTGACCCTCTGCGAGCATTTTATGCGCGCGCTTCAGGTTTGCGGCGCAGATCCTGCCGAGGTTCTGCGCGAGCGTGGTCTTCAGAACCTCCGCCTCGATCAATCCCGCCGCCTCGTCGAGCAGTGCGTGCTGCGCCGCCATGTCGGGCGTCTGGAAGCTGGAGCGCGTGAACATCCCCTCCAGGCAGGTCGCGATGCTCTTGTCGTGCAGGATCGCGAGATCCACCGGCTTCGTGGTGCGCACGATGAGGCCGATCTTCCCCTGCGGCTTCACCAGTTTCGGGAACTGGTTCCAGTAGGCGTCGGCGCTCGTGAGGCACAGCAGAAAATTGACTTCAGGAATATCCAGGGGCTTCGAGTGGTCCACGGTTTCGTCGGCGCCCAGCGCCTTGCACCACGCGATCGACTCGGGCCGCGCCGCGCTCGCGATCACCCTGAGGCGCGCCAGCTTCTTCGCCAGCTGGATCGCGATCGAACCCACGCCGCCCGCGCCGCCGAGGATCAGCAGGCTCTTGCCGGCCTGCGCGCCCGACTTGGAAATTCCCATGCGCTCGAACATCAGCTCCCACGCGGTGAGCGTGGTGAGCGGCAGCGCCGCGGCCTGCGCGAAGGAAAGATTCGCGGGCTTGCCGCCCACGATGCGCTCGTCAACGAGGTGGAACTCGCAGTTCGCGCCCTGGCGGATCACGCTGCCCGCGTAGTACACCGCGTCGCCCGGCTTGAACAGCGTGACCTCGGGGCCGACCGCCTGCACGATCCCCGCCGCGTCCCAGCCGAGGATCTTCGGCGCTTTTTCCACCAGGTCCCGGGGCGCCTTGCGCTTGTAATCCACCGGGTTCACCGAAATCGCCTTCACGCCGACCAGCAGGTCGTGCCCCGCGGCGGCCGGCGTCTCCACCTCCAGGTCGAGCAGCGACTCGGGGTGGTCGATCGGGAGGTATTTGTAGAGCCCGACCGCTTTCATGCGTCATTTCCCCTTGTAACCAGCCTCGCGCTGGTGCCTCACTGCCGCCACTCTAACCAAGCCTTCAAACGGAGAATACTCGTAAAGCGCGATGTAGCCTGATCCGTCGTGCGAAATCACCAATTTCCGCAGCGGCGGCGTTCCGCCAACGTCCCGTCCGATTTCCGGGTGCCGGCCAAGGACCTGCACCGCGTCCAGAATTTTTTCGATGTGCTCAGGGGCGCCCGCCGGGTCGCGTTCGAAATTGAAATCGTAGATACGCTCCAGATCGGCGTGTAGGCCCTCGTCGAAGCGAATCACTCGATCTTGCGCGGCTTCGGGCGCTGCGGATTGCGGCCGGCGGCCCGGTCGCGGAAATGCGCCAGGACTTCGTCCGCAGGAATCCCCAGACCCGTCTTCTTCATGCGGGCGAGCCGGCGCCGCGCCTCGGCGTGGAAGGCGGCCCGCCCCGCGGCAAGAAAGCTACTTCGTCGCGGCTTTCTTCTCCCCGCGCGCCTGTTTCGCCGCCTTGGCGTCGGTTCTCATCTTTTCGCGGTCCGCCTTGAGCTTCTCGCGGTCGGTCTTGAGCTTGGCCTTGTCGGCTTCCACCGCCACCGTATTGCCGGCCTTGCGGTCGGCTCGCAGCTGCTTGACGTCGCCCCTCACCGCCTGCCGGTCGGCCTTGACCGCGGCACGGTCGGCCTTCAAGGTGCCCTTGGCCGGCGCCGTCGTCGTCTGTGCCAGCGTGGTTCCTGCGAACGCGACCAGTACCGCTGCTACCAGTGTCCTGAGTTTCATTTCCATCTCCTGTCGGTTGGACTGCTACCCCCAATAACGGGCAAGGCCCGATTCGATGCACAGGCAAAAAAAAGCCCGGCCGGAACCGGGCTTCCCTTAACCGTCGTCCCCGCGGCCTTAAGCGGGGACCCTGGTTTTGCTTCTTACTTCTTGACTTCGGCTTTCGGCGCGGTCTTCATGTCGGCCTTGGCTTTCTTGTCCGCGGCCTTCTTTGCCTGGGCGGCCTTCTTGTCGGCGGCCTTCTTCTCTTGCGCGGCTTTCTTGTCGGCGGCTTTCTGCGCCGCCATCGCCTTTTTGTCCATCTTGACTTCGGCTTTCGCCGGGGCGGCCGCCGCTGCCGGTGCGGCCGGGGCTGCAGCTTTCGGGGCCTGCGCGAACGCCGCGGTGCTAAACGCGAGCGCTACGGCGACTGCGATGATCCTTTTCATGATGTGGGCTGTCTTTCTCGAAGTTAGTGGGTTGTAACAGCACAATTAACGCGGCACGGGCCATTCGGAGG
>SHXL01000092.1 GCA_009693345.1 Betaproteobacteria bacterium | reverse complement strand
CGCTTCGAGGCTCGCAGCCTCGGCTTCGGCGCCGCGATAGTGCAGCAGCATGTTCGCGCCGGAGGCGTGCAGGCGGCGCGCGATCGCCGCGCCGATGCGCCGCGCGGCGCCCGTCACGAGCACCACTTTCCCCCGCAGTTCTTCCGGCGTGCTGGCGTCCATGTCAGAGCGGAATTCTAGGGTAAATTCAGAGGGATGCTCGGCAACAGTGGTCCCACAGCGCTCCCGTCGCCCGACCCGCAGGCGCTCGCCGCGAGCCGCGATTTGCTCGATCGCATCTGCGCGGAGCTGGACGCCGCCGGCAACTGGATTTCATTCGCGCGCTATATGGAACTCGTGCTCTACGAACCGGGACTCGGCTACTACGCGGCCGGCGCGCGCAAGCTGGGCGCGGGCGGCGACTTCGTCACCGCGCCGGAACTTTCGCCGCTGTTCGGACGCACGCTCGCACGCCAGGTTGCGCAACTGCTGCAGCCCGGGGACGCTATCCTTGAATTCGGTGCCGGTTCGGGAGCTCTTGCGGCTTCGGTTTTGAATGAAATTTCCGTTCCTTACTTTGTTCTGGAAACAAGTTCCGACCTAAGGCAAAGGCAAAAACAACTTCTGAGCGGCAGCGTGCAATGGCTCGACCGGCTGCCCGAGCGCTTTTGCGGCGTGATGCTTGCCAACGAAGTGGTGGATGCGATGCCGGTGCACGCGCTCGCATGGACGCGCGCGGGCGTGCTGGAACGCGGCGTATGCGCGAACGAGGGACAGCTTGCGTGGTGTGATCGCGCAGCGGATGGGGTAGTTTTTTCTGAATCAAGGAAAATTCAAGTAGAGCTGCCGCCCTCGGGACGTTACGAGAGCGAACTTGCGCTCTTCGCGCACGCCTGGATGCGTTCGCTCGGCCGGTCGCTGGAGCGCGGCGCGCTCCTGGTCATCGACTACGGTTTCCCCGCGCGCGAGTACTTCCACCCGCAGCGCTCCATGGGGACCCTCGCCTGTCACTACCGCCACCGCGTCCACGACGACCCTTTCTACCTGCCGGGCCTGCAGGACGTCACCGCGCACGTGGATTTCAGCGCCCTGGCGCGCGCCGCTGCTGAGGCCGGGCTGGAGGTGCTGGGATTCGCCAACCAGGCGCAGTTCCTGGTGAATTGCGGCATCACCGACCTCCTTGCGGAAGAGAATCCCGCCGATCCGAAACGCTACCTGCCTGCGACAGCGGCGGCGCAGAAGCTGCTCTCGCCCTCGGAAATGGGGGAGCTGTTCAAGGTGCTGGCAGTGGGAAAGGGCTTGAAGGATTCCGTGAAGGATTCCCCAATGGGATTCATCCGCGGGGACCGCAGTGGTACGCTTTAGCCTTTTCCTCCTGCTGCTTCTTGTTTCAGTAATGGCGAAAGCAGACAAACCGTGGCAAGACAGTCCCCACGGGCCGATGCTCGAGCGCATCATCCCGCCCGGCTTCATGCCGGCGATGCTGCCGGAGCCGAAGTCGGCGGGCGCAATACTCACCCGGCGCTACTGCGTGCAGTGCCACAATCTCGCGAATCCGGCAATGCACGACGTGCGGCGTTGGCCTTCCGTCGTCGCGCGCATGGTCCCGCGCATGGAAGGCAAGGGAAACATGGGCAAGCTGATGGCGGACATGATGGCCGGGGTGGAAGCGCCTTCGCCCACCGACGAACAGGTGATCGTCGCTTACCACCGCAAGCACGCGCAGCGGCCGCTCGACCCGAAGAAGTTGCCCGATGTGAACATGCCCGCAGGTGAGTCGTTTCGCGTCGCCTGCAGCCAGTGCCATGTGCTGCCGGACCCGCTGCGCCACACGGCCGTGGAATGGCCGCTGGTGGTCGCGCGCATGCAGAAGAACATGGAATGGATGAACCGCGTGGTGGGCTCGAAACCTGATCCAGGCGAACCGCAGCTGAAAATCGAAGACATCAATTCGTTCCTGATCCGTCACGCGAGGAGGTAAGCCCCGATGCCCCGCAAGATCGTCGATCTCTCCATCTACCTCGAAAACGACGTGGTGTCCGATCCGCCGCCCTTCGGCCCGAAGATCACCTACATGGACCACCAGGCGACGTTCCCGCAGATGGCGCCGTTCTTTCCCGGGCTGAAGAAGGAGGACCTGCCCGACGGCGCCGCCTGGGCGGTGGAAAAAGTCGAGCTCATCACCCACAACGGCACGCATCTCGACGCGCCCTACCATTTCCATCCGACCATGAACAAGGGCGAACGGGCGATTGCCATCGACGAAGTCGACCTCGACTGGTGTTTCCAGCCCGGCGTGAAGCTCGACTTCCGCCACTTTCCTGATGGATATGTCGTTACAGCAAACGACGTGGAAACAGAGCTAAGAAAAATTAAACACACATTGAAACCACTCGAGATCGTCGTGGTGAACACCAGGGCGGGTTCGCGCTACGGCTTTGATGACTACGTCAGCGCCGGCTGCGGCATGGGCTACGAAGCGACCATGTACCTGCTCGAGCGCGGCGTGCGGCTCACCGGCACCGACGCCTGGAGCTGGGACGCGCCTTTCGTCTACACCGCCGAGAAATACAAGGAGACGAAGGACGCGAGCCTGATCTGGGAAGGGCACAAGGCGGGGCGCGACATCGGCTACTGCCACCTGGAGAAGCTGCACAACCTGGAAGCGATTCCGTCCGACGGGTTCGTCGTGTCATGCTTTCCGCACAAAATCCGCGGCGCCTCCGCCGGCTGGACGCGGGCGGTGGCGATCTTCGACGACCTCTTGCTGGAGAGCTTCCGCCGCGACGGCGGTTAGGTCACCACGGGCGGCACTGCCATCCCGCGCACCACGGCTGGCCGCGCGCCGATGGTGTCGTACCAGCGCTTCACCGCCGGATATTGCGCGAGATCGACGCGATGCCATTCGTGGCGCGCCACCCAGGGATAGGTGGCGATGTCGGCGATGGAATACTCGTCCGCCAGGTAGGCCGCTTCCAACAGACGCTTGTTGAGCACGCCGTAAAGGCGTTTGGCCTCGTTGCCGTAGCGCTCCGTGCCGTAGGGAATCTCGTCCTTTTTCGCGCGCATGAAATGGTGCGCCTGGCCGAACATCGGCCCCACACCGCCCATCTGGAACATCAGCCATTGCAGGATTATGTATTTATTTTTTTGAAGGTAAAACCTCCCCGTCTTCTCCGCGAGATAGATCAGGATCGCGCCGGACTCGAACAGAGGCAGCGGCTTGCCGTCCGGCCCTTCGCCATCGACGATCGCCGGGATGCGGTTGTTCGGACTGATCGCGAGGAAGGCCGGCTTGAACTGCTCGTCCTTGCCGATGTTCACCGTGTGCGTCCGGTACGGCAGGCCGCACTCCTCGAGCATGATGGAAACCTTGCGCCCGTTCGGCGTGCTCCAAGTGTACAAATCAATCATTTCAATTTCCTTCTTTGTTTAGAATAAAACTACATTGCCGCGGCGATCGCCTGCTCGCGCGCCTTGTCGAGCAAGGCGGGTATGTCGGCGGACGCCGATGCGCTGCTCGCAATTTCTCCCGCATTGACGGCCACGGCCGCTGCCAATGCTTTTCTGATTTCCTCGAGCTTCAATCCAGCCTGCGCGATTCCGGCAGCCTGCAACAGAAGAGCGAAGCGCTCCGGGCGGCGGAAGGCGTCCGCGCGCTTGAAGAGGTTCAGGAACTCGGCCGGCTGCGAAGAATTCAGGAATTTCTGGCAACGGCAGGCGAGCAAGGCCAGTTCGCGTTCTTCGTTCGGCACTGTCAGACGATCGCACAGGGCTTTGATTTCTTCTTCCGGCAGCGGCCAGCAAAGCACCGCGAAGCGCACCGCCAGCGGACCGGACCAGGCTTTCGGCAACTGCCGGAGCTCGGGCAGCAGCTTCGGGCGCAAGTTGCAGCGCTCCAGGGCTTCGAACATCAGTGCCGGCTGCGGCTCGGTGAGACCTTTGCCGAATTCCTGCCAGACGCGCTCGGGCACCAGGTGATCGGTTTCGCCGGCGGCGACCATCATGGTCATGAGCGCCATGGTTTCGTCGGCGATGCGAAAACCGAAGCGCGCGGCGAAGCGTGCCACGCGCAGTATGCGTACCGGATCTTCGTGAAAAGCCTCGCCGACGTGGCGCAGGACGCCGTCGCGCAGGTCCTTTTCCCCATGAAACGGATCGATCAGCGCGCCGTCGGGCGCCTTGGCGATCGCGTTGATGGTGAGATCGCGGCGCGCGAGGTCCTGCGCCAACGTGACGTCGGGTGCGCTGTAGACGGTGAAGCCCTTGTAGCCGCGCCCGCTCTTCCTCTCGGTGCGCGCAAGCGCATGCTCCTCGTGGGTCTTCGGATGCAGGAACACCGGAAAGTCCCTGCCGACCGGCTTGAAGCCCGCGGTCACCATCTCCTCGGGCGTCGCGCCGACGACGACGAAGTCCTTGTCCTGGACCGGAAGACCGAGCAGCTCGTCGCGCACCGCGCCGCCGACGACGTAGATTTTCATGGTCCCGAGGTGACCCTGCCCCCCTCCTTGATGGGCGTGGCGAAGCGGTACTCGATGTCCCAGGGAAAATGGATCCACTTCTCCTGCTTAAATTCCTTGATGCACACGTCGATGATTGGCCGGCCCGCGGGCTTGGCGTAGAGCGTCGCGAAGTATGCTTTGGGCAGGAGCTCGCGCACGATACGCGCAGTGCGCCCCGTATCCACGAGGTCGTCGATCAGCAGGAAGCCGGCGCCATCGCCGGGCACGCTTTTCAGCACCTTTACCTCGCCCTGCACGTTCGCCGTCACACCGGCCTTGACCGCGTCATAGCTGGTGACGCAGACCGTATCCACGAGGCGGATGTCGAGTTCGCGCGCCACCAGTGCCGCGGGCACGAGACCGCCGCGAGTCACCGCGATGATGCCCTTCCAGGGGCCATTCTGGTGCAGGATTTCCGCAAGATAGCGCGAGTCGCGATGCAGCTCGACCCACGAAATGATGATCTCGTCTTCGTAAGGAATGCGTGCCATGCGGAAGTTTACCGGTTGGCCCCGCCGCGGAAAGCCCAACCCGTGAAGCGTGCCTCGATCACGGCCGTCATCGCGTAGAGCACGATGCCGAGGACCGCGAGCACCAGCAAACCGGCAAACACGATCGGCACCTGGAAAGAGGCCTGGGCGTCGAGCATCAGCTTGCCTAGACCCTTGTTTGCACCCACCGTCTCCGACACTACCGCGCCGACAAAGGCGAGCGTGATCGCGACTTTGAGCGAGCCGAAAAAGTACGGCAGCGAACGAGGGATGCCGACCTTCTTCATGATGTCCAGCTTGGAGGCGCCCAGCGCGCGCAGCACGTCTTCCAGTTCGGGCTCGGTGGTGGCGAGGCCGGTGGCGACATTGACCGCGATCGGGAAGAACGAGATCAGAAACGCGGTCAGGATCGCCGGAATCTCGCCCAGGCCGAACCACAGGATCAGCACCGGCACCACCGCGACCTTCGGAATGGAGTTGAAGCCGACCAGCACCGGATAGATTCCGGCGTAGATGGCACGGTGCCAGCCGATGGCGATCCCCAGGCCCATGCCGAACACGGTCGCGATCGTGAAGCCGGCGAGCGTGGTCCAGAGCGTGACCCAGGAGTTGTCGGCGATCGGCGCGCGGTACTGCCACAGCGCGGCGAACACGTCCGAAGGCGCCGGCAGGATGGTAAGCGGCACTGTAAACGCGGCGCACACAAGCTGCCAGAGCAGGAACAAGGCCAGCGTGAATGCGGCCGGCGAAACGACCTTGATGGCCATGTCGCGCCGGTCCATCAATGTTTTATTCCAATGAGAGTCCTCAATTCATGGACCAGATCCTGGAACGCCTGCGTGTAAGTCACATCGAGGTCGCGAGGTCGCGCGATGTTGACCTCGCAGCGCCTCAGGATCCGGCCGGGCCGGTCGGACATCACGTAGACGGTATCGGCGAGGAACACCGCCTCGCGCAGGTCGTGCGTCACCAGCATCACCGTGACCTTGCGCTCGGCCTGAATGTCGCGCAGCGTGCACCAGAGTTCCTCGCGCGTGAACGCATCGAGCGCGGCGAACGGCTCGTCCAGCATCAGGATTTCCGGCTCGTGGATCAACGCGCGGCAGATCGAGGCGCGCTGCTGCATGCCGCCAGAGAGTTCCCAAGGAAATTTCTGCGTGAAACCCGCCAGGCCCACGTGTTCGAGAAGCTCCTTCGCCCTCCGCGCGTGTTTCTTCCTGTCTTTCTTGAAATCGCGGCGGAACGGCTCGACGATCTCCAGCGGCAGAAGCACGTTGTCCAGCGCATTGCGCCACGGCAGGAGGTTGGAATGCTGAAACGCCATCCCGACCGACTTGATCGGCCCCGTCACCGGGCGCCCCTCCAGCGTGAGGGTGCCCGCGAGCGGCGGGTGCAACCCGGAGATCAGCTTCATCAGGGAGGACTTGCCGCAGCCCGACGGGCCGACAACCGCGATGAATTCGCCGCTCGCGATTTCCAGGCTGACGTCCTCGATCACTCGGGCCGCGGCGGCGCCGCGGCCATAGGCCATCGAAACCCGATCCAGCTTGACCAGTGACACGGCGCTGCGGCTACTAAACCGCTGCGCTACTTCACCAACCTCTGCTCCTTCGGCGGCAGGTACTGCGCGGTAAAGATGTCCGCCGCCTTCGGCTTCGCGGAGTACTTGAAGGTGAGGCCAATCTGCTCGAAGGAGCGCTCCAGGCGCTTCGGGTCCACGCCGCCCAGGCCATTCTTGAGCACATCCGGCGTGACGAAGTTCTTGGAAAGGGAAAGTCGCAGGCGTTCGAGTTCCACGTCGCGCTTGGCGATCGGATTGCGCTTCATCAGCGAATCGATTGCGGTCTCCGGGCTCTTGATCGTGTCCTGGATGCCCTTGATGGTCGCCTTGACGAAGCCCGCCACCGCCTTGGGCGAAAAGCGCATGAAGTCCGGATTGGCGATGATCACGTTGCCGTAAAGTTCCACGCCGTAATCGCGCATGTGCAGCACCACGATATCGTCAGCGGCGACGTTGTTGGCGCGCAAATTCATGTACGAGGAGAACCAGAAGCCGGTGATGGCATCCACCTTGCCCTGCGCCAGCATCGGTTCCCTCACCGGAAAGCCGACGTTGTCGATCCTCACCTTGGAGGCGTCGATCTTGTTCGCCTGCACGAAAATCGGCCACTGCGCGTAGGCGCCGTCGGGCGCCGGCGCGCCGAGGATCTTGCCTTCGAGGTCCTTGGGTGTCTTGATGCCGCTTTTCTTCAGCGTGACAATGGAAAACGCGGGGGTGTCGTACACCATCATCACCGCCTTGACCGCCAGATTGCGCGGGTTATCGCGGTACTTGACCAGTGAATTGATGTCGGCGAAACCCATCTCGTAGGCGCCCGAGGCCACACGGTTGATGCCTTCGACCGATCCCGAACCCGGATCAATGGTGACGTCCAGTCCCTCGGCCTTGTAATAGCCCTTGTCGATGGCGACGAAGTACGGCGCCGCCGGCCCCTCGAAGCGCCAGTCGAGCGCGAAGCGGATAGCGGTGTCTTTCTGCGCCGATGCGGCGCCTGACAGGAGGGCGGCGGTGAGCAGAATCAGGATGCGCATGAAAACTCCCGGAAAATGAGGGTCGTTGCGAACCGGCACAGTTTAACGGTCAATCAATCTTCGCGCCAGAGAAAATCCAGCGCTCGATGAGGCTCCGCTCCTCGTCGGTCATCGCGGTCAAGTTGCCCGGCGGCATCGCCCGGCTGAGCACCGTTTGCTGGCGCACCTGCACCGCATGGGTGCGGATGCGCTCGGGTGTATCGAGCAGGATGCCCTTGGGCGCCTCTGCGATTCCCGGAAAGCTCGGTTTCGCCGCGTGGCAGCCTAAGCAGCGCACGTCGATGATGCTCTTGACTGCCCGGAATTTGACGTCACTTTGCAGGGATTTTTCCATCCTTGGCGCCACGAGAAATCCCAGAACGACAATCAACCCCAATCCAGTCACAACGGGCCAGGCAGGCGCCCTGCCCTTATGGCGCATCACGAACCACACCCGGATCAGGCCACCAGCGAGCGTGAGCGCGACCAGCGCCAGCCAGTTCCAGCGCGTGCCGAAGGTGAAGGCGTAATGGCTGGAGATCATGGTGAACAGCACGGGCAGCGTGAAGTAGGTGTTGTGGACGCTGCGCTGCTTGCCCGCGACGGCGTCTTTGGGATCCGGCGCGCGGCCGGCGGCAAGCGCGTCGACCATGCGCCGCTGGCCGGGAATGATGATGTGCGCGACGTTCGCAACCATGATCGTGCCGAGAACCGCGCCGTAGTGGATGAACGCGCCGCGCCCGCCGAACACCTGACACAGGCCCCAGGCCGCTGCCGCGAGGAGAAAGAACATCACCGCGCCCAGCGCCGCATCGTTTCTTGCGAGCGGCGAGCGGGACAAGCCTTCGTAGACCGCCATTCCGACGACCAGGCTGCCCAGACCGATGCCGATCGCCGCGCCCTTCGACAGGGCCATCACCGAAGGGTCGATCAAATAAAGTTCCGCGCCCGCGTAGTAGACCAGCGCCAGCAGGAAGAAGCCGGTGATCCAGGTCCAGTACGCTTCCCACTTGAACCAGTGCAGCCGCGCCGGCATCTGCGGCGGCGCGTCCCTGAATTTCTCGACGTGGTAGAAGCCGCCGCCATGCACTGCCCAGAGGTCGCCCGAAAGTTTCGGGTCCGCGGAGGGCTCGAGGTGGTTGTCCAGCCAGATGAAATAGAACGAGGCGCCGATCCAGGCGATGCCCACCACGACATGCGCCCAGCGCAGGAGCAGGCTCAGCCAATCGACCAGGTACGCCTCCAACTCAGGCGCCTCCGCTGCTACTTCGCACCGGCGAGCTCCAGCTGCCGGATCATCGCCGCATACCCACCCCGCCGCGCCAGCGCCAGCGGCGCCTGCCCGTCGCGGTCGGGGAGATTCACGTTGGCGCCCGGCCGGTTATCGACGATCACCGGTTGGCCGAGCCGGGCCTGCAACGGCCCGCCGATCAGCCGCGCGACGATGTCGCTCGAGCCGCCTGGCGGGAACGTGACGACGATGCTCACCGGTTTGGCGGGCCAGGTCTGCGCCGAGGCGGTTCCCAGGGAAAAAAGAAGGATCGAAAGAAGAAAGCGCATGGACATGTCAACTCCCCCGGTAAGTGGTGTAGCCCCACGGCGAACAAAGCAGCGGCACATGATAATGCAGCGAAGGGTCGGCGATGCCGAAACGCAGCGGCACCCGATCGAGGAACGGCGGATCCGGCAGCGCCGTGCCCTGCCCCCTGTAGTAGGCGGCGACGTCGAACACCAGGCGGTATTGGCCCTTCGCCAGGGCCGCACCCTCCAGCAGGGGCGCATCGGTGCGCCCGTCCGCGTTGGTCTGCAGGCTCTTCAGTTTTTTCCAGCCCGAGCCTTCGAGCATCGACAGCTCGATCTTCATGCCTGCGGCCGGTTTGCCGCTCGCGGTGTCCAGCACGTGAGTGGTGAGTTTTCCCATCCTATTTCTCCTCCACGATTTTATCGAGCCGGCCGCGCGTAATGTGGCCGATCTGCTCCAGCGCGGCCGCCAATTCGGCCTGCAACGTATTGCCAAGCCGCCGCTGCATTGCGGCCATCACGCTCGCGCGGCTGGCATGCAGCTTGAGCGCCACGATGCACGGAATGCCGAAGCGCTGGCGGTAGGTGCGGTTCAATTCCGCAATCTGCTCGAAGTGGCCGCGATCGAGATTCATGAAGCCGAGGCGGCCCTGCTCGGTCGAGGAATCCGCAGTAAGCGAGCCCTTCACCGCTTCGCGGCCGGCAAGTTCCGGATGCGCGCGCATCAGCGCGAGCTGCTCCGCGCTGCCGGCCTCGCGGGCCACCTGCATCATCGCCTCGTGCAACCGGTTTATCGAATCGAACGGCCGCCTGCTCCAGGCGCGCTCGGCGACCCACGGCGAGTGCTCGAACACGCCGCTGAAGCGCGCCACGAATTGGTCCATGGTGAGAGCGTTGACCTGCGGCAGATTCATGCGCTGACTAGGGAAGCGCGGAACAAATCAATTTTAATCCGTTCGATGACGTAGCGCGTATTTTTACTTGCGCTGGCGCCGAATTTCGCGAGTGTTTCTGCATTCGTAGCCGATTTTCAGTTTCTACACCTCGCTCGAGGCTTTTCTTGGCGCTTTTCGCGCCCCTTTGCCCTCTACGGGCGTAGCCCTCCCCTGACCATGTATAAATTGCTCAAGGCAAACAGCATAT
>SHXL01000091.1 GCA_009693345.1 Betaproteobacteria bacterium | reverse complement strand
ACCAGCCGCAGCGCAAACAGGTAGAACGCGCCGTCCTTCGCGATGCCCTCGTTGACCGGCTTCAGCCGGTCGCCGAACCGCGCCTGCACCCAGTCGCGCAGCAGGAAGCGGGAGGCGAGGAAGGCCAGCGTCGCCCCGATGGTCGAGGCGAAGGAGACGATCACCACGCCCCACGCCAGCCCGAAGATTGCGCCGGCGGCGAGCGTCATCACGGCCGCGCCCGGCAACGACAGCCCGGTGACCGCGACATAGAGGGCGAAGAAGGCGCCGCCTGCCTCCCACGGATGCGCCAGGGCGTAAGACTGGAGCGCCGAGTGTTGCGCTTTCAACTGATCGACGGAGAGATAGCGATGGCCGCCGAATGCGAAGAACGCCGCGGCGAGACCGGCAATCGAGAGCACCACGGCGAGACGCAACTTGCTCATGCTTTATCTCCCGGCAGCTTGGTCGCTGCCGCGGGCCCGGCGCTTACAACAGGATCGTGGCGCGGTGGGACTGGTCGTCCATCAACTGCAGCAGGCGCGCGCTGGTCGAGCGCAGGCGCTGGGACAGCATCAGCACGAGTTCCATCAGGATCTTGGCGCCCAGCATCAGCTGCTCGACGATGATGCGCGCGAGGTTCTCGCGTTCGGGCACCGCGAGCACGGTGGGCTCAGCGGCGATGCAGGTGGCGAAACGCGGTTCGCCGTCGATCATCGACATCTCGCCCAGCGTCTTGCCCGCTTCCACCACCGCGATCAGCTGCGGCGTGCTCCAGCGGTCGCGCTTGTGTACCTCGACCCTGCCCTCGATCAGCATCATCATGAAATCGCCGCCGTCGCCTTCATGAATGACCTCGGTGCCGGCCGGCGCCTGGTATACGTCCATGAAGTGCGCCAGCAGCCGCACCTCGGCAGGCGAAAAATTCTCCAGCAGGTCGCACTTCGGAATCAGCGCGTGGATCTGCGGCGAAAATTTGGTCGCATCCCCGAGGTGCTCGAGGTGGGAGAGGTGCGCGGATTGTTCTGCCATGGGCGCCTGGAATGAGCCTTCGCGGCGAATTCTAGCCGATCAACCAGAGTACGGTCACGATCCAGCCCGCGACCGAGACCGTCAGCAGCGGGTCACGCAGGAGTTCCTCGGCCGGATCGCCGCCGCCGCCGCGCAAGCGCAGGCGGTAAAGGTAACGGCCGGTGCCGAGCAGTACCCAGGGCAGCGTCAAGAACAGGCTGCCGGTGCCGTGCATCAGCGCCGTTTCCGCGGCCAGCGTGTACCAGGCATAGGTCCCGATCATGCCCGCGGCGCAGAGCGCGATCGCCCTGTCCAGGAATCCGATGCTGTAGTCCTCCAGCACGGCGCGATGCAGGGCCGCATCCTGCGCCAGACGTTCAATCTCGGCCCGCCGTTTGGCGAAGCCGAGGAACAGCGTCAGCAGGAAACCGCAGGCGAGCAGCCACCGGGAAGGGTCGATGCCGATGCCGAGGGTCCCCGCCAGCAGGCGAAGCATGAACCCCGCGGCAATCACGACGACATCGATTACCGGCATCCGCTTCAACCATAGCGTATAGGCGGCGCTCAATGCGAGGTAAACGCCGATGATCGCCGCCAGCTCCCGGCCGACCCAGGCGGCGAGCACGAGCGAGGCGGCCGCCGTGAAGAGCGACAGAACGACCGCCTCCGCCGGTGACAGCGCGCCGCGCGCCACCGGGCGATTGCGCTTGCCGGGGTGGTCGCGGTCCTGCGCGGCGTCGCGCGCGTCATTGAACGCATACACCGCGCCAGAAGCGAGGCAGAAGGCCAGAGTCGCGCCAAAGGCCGCCCAGACCATCTCGATGTCGTGCGAGACGTGGCCGAACACAAGGCCCACCAGCACGAAAGCATTCTTGACCCAATGCTGCGGCCGCATCAGTTCTATTCGTGCAAGAACACGTTTCATCGCGGGAAATAGCGTTCGAAAAAATAACAATGCCCAACCGGAAGCCACGCCGGGATCCGGTAGTAGCGGTCGCGAATGTCGGCCAGCACACCCGTGCGATAGGCCTGATAGCTGAAGCCGGAGCCGAGCACCGCGTGGTAGCTGCCGCTGCCCAGCGGTATCCGCTTCACTTCGACGTCGCGGAAATACGGCTGGTACTCCTGCTTCAGCGGCGGCTCGCGCCGAAAGATCACCAGGTCCTTGCCGTCATAGGCGCGCCAATCCGTATCGATATCATCCTGCCGCGCATGCGAAGTTCCCCGCCCGAACACCGCCACCGGGCGGCGCGTGTGGTATTCGAGCAGCGCTGCCGACGCATAGCTGTCCGTGGCGAGCAGCTTGCCCGCGAGATCCGGGGCCATCGCCGCGGTCAGTTCGGCGATCCGGCCCGGAAACACCAACCGCGCGTGGAATCGCGTCGCGCGCCAGGCATCCAGCGGCACGGCCGCGACGACCGCAATCGCGAGCACGTGCAGCGCCGCGAGCAGCGCGAACACGCGCCCGCTCGCGACCAGCTGCCGCCGCTCGAGCGCGAGGGCCACGCTGAGCACCAGCGCGGGCAGGAAAGACAGCAGCCAGTGCAGCCCGATGCGCTTCACGGGGCTGAGAGCGGCGAACACCGCGAGCGGCACGAGCCAGGCGAGAATCAGCGCGCGCTCGGCGGGCCGCTGCCACGCCGCGCGCATCGCGGCGCGGCCCCGCCACGCGAACCAGAGCAACGGCGCGACGAGGTAGGCAAGGGACGCGGCGTAGAGCGCGGGGGTCGCGAGTGACAGGCCGCTGCCATCGCCCTCGTGGCGGTTGATGGCATTGAACATCACGTTGCACCAGCACGTCTCGTAGTTCCAGTAGAGGTTCAGCAACCCGAACGGCAGGCCGCCAAGGAAAACCAGAAGGAATGCCTTCGGTTTCTTCGACAGGATTGCCCAGACCAGAAAAGCCAGGCCGAGCAAGACGGCGAAATACTTGGAAAGAAATGCAAGTCCCAGCAACACACCGCTAAGAAGAAACAGCTTTGCTGAATCCTGCTGCGCAGCGCGCGCGAATACCAGCAGCGAAGCCACCGAAAACAGCAGCAAGGGCGTGTCGGTGGTGATCAGCACGTTCCAGATGTTCATCGGCGCGAGCAGCACCGCGAGCGCCGCGAGGTCCGCGGTGTCGTCGTCGCGACCGAACCAGTGGCGCAATGCGCCGCGCACCATCAGCGCGGCGAACGGCGGCGCCAGCACGGCGGGCAGGCGCAGCAACCAGGACGCATCCGCGAGAGCGGACGCATCCGAGAGCGCCGCGAGCGGCGCCAGGATCCAGCCCACCATCGGCGGGTGGTCGTAGTAGCCAAGGGCCGGCACACGGCCCCAGAGGATGAAATAGGCCTCATCGGCCGTCACCGGCGCGACGGCGGAGAGCCAGAGACGGAACAACAGCGTCGCCGCGAGCGCGAACAGCAGCCACTGCGGTGGGGTAAGCGCTTTCACTATGCGGCGTTCAAAGGGCGCGCGCGAGGAGCGTCAGGCCGGCGATCACCAGCAAAGCGTACACCGCTTTCGCCACTGCGGCCGCCGGCACCGCGGCGTGCAGGCGGTTGCCGAGCAAGGCGCCGGCGAGCATCGCGGGGAGCAGCATGCAGGCGGTCGCGAGCAGTCCGTCCTGCGTGAGCAGTCCGGCGGCGCCGAACAGCACGACGCGCACGAGCGACGACAGCATGATCATCGCGGCGTTGGTGGCGCGCAACGCCTCCTTGTCGTGGATGCGGCCCGCGTTATAGGTCGCGAACAGCACACCGCCGGTGCCGAACAGCGCCGAGAACACCCCGCCCGCAAGACCGATCGGCACGCACCAGGCACGCGACAGCGCCGTCGCCGGGCCGTCGCGCAGCAGGCTGTAGCCGGCGTACAGGAGCAGGAAAATTCCCAGCACCGCGAGCAGCTTCTGCTCGGCCACTTCCATCAGCAGCGTCAGGCCCGCCGCCATGCCCGCGAGGATGAACGGCACCAGCCAGACGATCTCGGCGTACCGGATGCGCTTGCGTACGCGCGCGCCGAACAGCAGGAAAGCGGCAAGGTCGAGCAGCATCAGCAGCGGCACCGCGAACTTGAGCGCAAAGAAATGCGCCAGCAGAGGCAGCGCAATCACGGTGGAGCCAAAACCGGTCAGGCCGAACGCCGTATAGGCGAAGGCGACTACCATCCCCGCGAGCAGCAGGATCTCCGGCGAAAATGGCAGCGTCAAGAGCGGCAGCGAAGAGCTCAGCGCTTACCCTTCTTTCGGCGCGCCTTCACCGCGGCGGCGAGGGTGTCGAGGAGCTCGATCGAGTCTTCCCAGCCGATGCAGGCATCGGTGATGCTCTGGCCGAAGACCAGGGACTTGCCCGCGATGAGATCCTGCTTTCCCTCCACCAGGTGCGATTCCACCATCGCCCCCACGATGCAGCGCGAGCCGGCGGCGATCTGCCCGCCGACATCGCGCGCCACGTCCAGCTGGCGTTTGTACTGTTTGGCCGCGTTGGCGTGCGAGAAATCGATCATCAGGCGGCAGTCGAGCTTAGCTTTTGCCAGCTCTTCGCAGGCCGCCTTGACGCTGGCGGCATCGTAGTTCGGGGTCTTGCCGCCCCGCAGGATGATGTGGCAATCGTCGTTGCCGCGCGTTTCGACGATCGATACCTGGCCGCTCTTGTGCACCGAAAGGAAGTGGTGCTTCTGGCGCGCAGCGAGGATCGCGTCCACGGCGATGCGCACGTTGCCGTCGGTGCCGTTCTTGAAGCCCACCGGCGCGGACAATCCCGAGGACAGCTCGCGGTGCACCTGCGATTCGGTGGTGCGCGCACCGATCGCGCCCCAGGACACCAGGTCGCCGATGTACTGCGGCGAGATGACGTCGAGGAACTCGCAGCCCGCGGGCACGCCCAATTTGTTGATGCGCACCAGCAGGTCGCGTGCGATGCGCAGGCCTTCGTTGATGCGGAAGCTGCCGTTCAGGTACGGGTCGTTGATCAGCCCCTTCCAGCCTACCGTGGTGCGCGGCTTCTCGAAATACACCCGCATCACCACCTCCAGCTCGCCTGAATGCTTTTTCCTTTCCGCGCACAGCTTTTCCGCATATGCGACGGCAGCGGCCGGGTCGTGGATCGAGCAGGGCCCGATGATCACCAGCAGCCGATCGGACTTGCCGTGCACGATTTCGCGCAGGCGGCGGCGCGTGTCGGAGATCAGCTTCTCCACCGGCGTGCCCTGGATCGGGAAGAAGCGGATCAGGTGCTCCGGCGGCGGCAGCGGGACGATGTTCTCGATGCGCTCGTCGTCGGTAAGCGAGGTCTTGTCCGCGGGGACGGGGCCGAGAAAGGAATCAGTGGGCGTGGTCATAGTGGAGCCTCAGGTAATCGTGTGCACAAAACCCCATAAAAAAACCGCCAGGCATTTCTGCTCTGGCGGTTTGTCGGTGTCGCTGGTTGCGCGGCTAGCCGTTCCCCTCCGCCAGAGGGCGCGGGAAGCGGAAAAAATAGCCGAAGAACCTGCAATGCATGGCCCATTGAAGCATGAACCCCAGGACAAAGGCAAATGGCGATTGGCACTCCCGGCGGCGCACTGCCAGTGCCGCTATTTGCTACCTGAATGGCGTCATGCTATTTTTTCACTGCGGAAATGACAGACAACAAGAACGTTAGGAGGTAGCAGTGTCCTCAAACGTCTCGCTTCCCGTCCCCTCGCCGACGATTCCAGTCGCCGGATTCAAGGATGTCTACGACACTGCGGCGGTGGAGAAAGCCCTGCAGGAGCTGCCGCAATCCTCCAACGAAGCACTGCGCGCGCTCTACGAGAAAATGCTGCGCCTGGGCGGCCAGCGCTTCGCGGTCAAACCCTCCGGACTGCCGGGAATGCAGGATCTGTTCGACGAATTGCCGAATTTTGGCGAGGTACTGGAACACATCCGCCGCCAGCTAGCACTGTGCATTGACTCGAAGGACGACGTCGAGCTGCCGCCGATCCTGTTGCTGGGCGGCCCCGGCATCGGCAAGACCCACTTCGCGCGGCGCGTTTCCCGGATGCTCGGCACCGGCTACGGCTTCGTTCCCATGAGCTCGCTCACCGCGGGCTGGGTGCTGTCGGGCGCGTCCTCCCAATGGAAGAACGCCAAGCCCGGCAAGGTCTTCGAGACCTTCCTCAACGGCGACTACGCCAATCCGGTGGTGGTGGTGGACGAACTCGACAAGGCGAGCGCCGACGGCCAGTACGACCCGCTGGGCGCGCTCTACGAACTGCTCGAGACGCAGACCGCGATGCGCTTCACCGACGAGTTCGCGGAAATCCCGATCGACGCCTCGGGCGCGGTCTGGTTCGCGACCGCGAACGATGCTTCGCGCATCCCGGAGCCGCTGCTCAATCGCATGAACGTGTACGAGATCGAGCCGCCCGATGCGGCGGGATCGGCCCGCATCGCGCGCTCGCTGTACCGCGAGATCCGCGAGTCGCACGACTGGGGCCGGCGCTTTCCGGAGGCGCCTTCAGGCAGCGTCGTGGAAAAACTCGCCCTCCTCACGCCGCGCGAAATGCGGCGCGCGGTGCAAGCGGCTTTCGGCAATGCCAAGGTGGCGGGACGGGACGAATTGGCGCCCGAAGACGTGGACATCCAGCGCGGCGGCCGGAAATCCAGGATCGGTTTCTAACCAACGGGCGAGCGTATTGCTAGACCTGGGCCAGCGATCGCCCGCAGTCGATCACTGAAACCCAAAGCACGAGAGATACCGCGGCGGGCCGTGCGCGCCGCGATGGGCGGCATGACATCCGCGTCCCACCGGGCCGCGCGCCGGAATACCCCGGCATGGAAAAGTCCCGCGTTGGCGCCGGCCAGAAGGATCAGGCAGATTTTCACCGCGAACACGGGGCTGGCGATCAACTCGCCCGCGTTGGCGACGAACATTGCCAGGCCGCTGGGCACGATCAGGCAAAAACTCGCGGCCGTCCACGGCAGAATGCGCCCCGCCAGCCGGCGCACGGGAACTGAACGCCGCAATCCGAGCAGGCGCAGGTCGAGCACCGCGATCGAGCCCACCAGCATCGCGATACCGGCGAGGTGAACAGCCTTGACCGCCGCAAACAGCCAGGACACATCCCGCAGCGCGACGCCGATCGCCGACGCTTCGAGGGCGCCAATCGGCGTCATTCCGGGAGGAACCTACATTCTCTGCTCAACCCAGCCCTTGACCGACTGCAGCGCCGCTGCCAGCTTCGCTGGCTCGGTGCCGCCCGCCTGCGCCATGTCCGGGCGCCCGCCGCCCTTGCCGCCGACCTGCTGCGCGACGAAATTGACCAGCTCTCCGGCCTTGACCTTGCCGGTCAGGTCGGCGGTGACGCCCGCGATCAGCGACACCTTGCCGTCGCTCACCGCGCCGAGCACGATGGCCGCACTCTTCAGCTTATCCTTCAGCTTGTCCATGGTTTCGCGCAGCGTCTTCGCGTCCGCCGCTTCGATCGTCGCCGCGAGCACCTTCGAGCCTTTTACGTCGACCGCCTGCGAAGCGATATCCTGACCCTGCCCCATCGCTAGCTTAGATCGCAGCCGCGCCAGTTCCTTTTCGAGCGTTCTTCTCTCGTCGAGCAGCCCCTGCACTGCCTTCTCCACCATTCCCGCGCCCGGTTGCGCACGGACCTGCTTCGCCACTTCGAGGAATTCCTGAAGCTGATTATTCATCATCGCGAGGGCATTTCCGCCTGTGGTCGCCTCCACCCGACGGATGCCCGCCGCTACCCCGCCCTCGGAATACAGCTTGAAAACGCCGATGTCCCCGGTGCGCTCGACGTGCGTCCCGCCACAGAATTCCCGGGAGGAGCCGATGTCGAGCACGCGGACTTCATCGCCGTACTTCTCGCCGAAGAGCATCACGGCACCCGACTTCTTCGCCTCCTCGATCGGCATGACCTGGGCTCGCGTGGCTGTGTTCTTCATGATCCCGTCGTTGACCCGAAGCTCGACCTGACGGATTTCCTCGTCGCTCATCGGCTTGTCGTGAGCGAAGTCAAAGCGCGTCTTGTCCGCATCCACCAGCGAACCCTTCTGCTGCACGTGCGGACCCAGCACCTCGCGCAGCGCCTTGTGCATGAGGTGCGTAACCGAATGATTGCGCATGGTCCGGCTGCGCCGCCCCACATCCACGCGCGCCTCGACCTTGTCGCCGAGCTTCAACACGCCGGTCCTGAGCGTGCCATGGTGGCCGAAGACATCGGGCTGGATCTTTTGCGTGTCGAAGACCGAGAACGTGCCGGCAGATGCGACGAGATCGCCCTGGTCGCCAACCTGCCCGCCCGATTCGGCGTAGAACGGTGTCTGGTCGAGGACCGCGACGCCGGCCTCGCCGGCTTTCAACGACTCGGCCGGAGAACCCTCGCGGTAAAGCGCGACGACCTTTGCCGCCAGGCTGAGCGTGTCGTAGCCGCGGAATTCGGTCTTGCCGCCGGAATAGTCGAGCCCGGCAGTGGACGTGAAACGGCTCGCCGCGCGGGCGCGCTCGCGCTGCTGGCTCATCGCGGCTTCGAATCCTGCCAGGTCCAGGTTCACGCCGCGTTCGCGGCAGATGTCGGCGGTGAGATCAACCGGGAAGCCGAAAGTGTCGTAGAGCTTGAAGATGGTCTCGCCGTCGAGCAGCTTTTCGCCCGAGGCGAGCGATCCCTCGAGCACGCCCATGCCGTGCTCCAGCGTTTCGGCGAAGCGTTCCTCCTCCTGCTTCAGGACCTCCGCCACACGCTTTGCGGCGCCCCTGAGTTCGGGATAGGCGTCGCCCATCGCCCGGTCCAGATCCGGAATCAGGCGATGGAAGAACGGCTGCTTCTGGCCGAGCTTGTAGCCGTGGCGGATGGCGCGCCGGACGATCCGGCGCAGCACGTAGCCGCGGCCCTCGTTGCCGGGAATCACGCCGTCCACGATGAGGAACGCGCAGGCGCGGATATGGTCGGCGATCACGTTCAGCGACGGATTCTTCTGCTGCTTCTGCTGCGTTTCACGCGCCGCCGCCTTGATCAGCTCCTGGAAAAGATCGATCTCATAGTTGGAGTGGACCTGCTGCAGCACTGCCGCGATGCGCTCCAGGCCCATGCCGGTATCCACCGAGGGCTTGGGCAGCGGATGCATCACCCCTGCATCGTCACGGTTGAACTGCATGAACACCAGATTCCAGATCTCGATGTAGCGGTCGGCGTCGGCATCCGGCGATCCGGGCGGCCCCCCGGGTATTCCCGGCCCGTGGTCGTAGAAGATCTCGCTGCAGGGGCCGCAGGGTCCGGTGTCGGCCATCTGCCAGAAGTTGTCCGACTGGAATTTCGCGCCGCCCGGCTTGTCGCCGATGCGGATGCAGCGTTCCTTCGGCACGCCGATGGTCTTGGTCCACAGGTCGTAGGCCTCGTCGTCGGTCTCGTACACCGTGGTCCAGAGCCGCTCCGCGGGCAGCTTGTACACCTTGGTCAGCAGTTCCCAGGAGAACTGGATCGCGTCCTTCTTGAAATAGTCGCCGAAGCTGAAGTTGCCGAGCATCTCGAAGAAGGTGTGGTGGCGCGCAGTGTAGCCGACATTTTCCAGATCGTTGTGCTTGCCGCCCGCGCGCACGCAACGCTGCGAGGTGGTTGCGCGCACATAGGCGCGCTTCTCCTTGCCGAGAAAAATGTCCTTGAACTGCACCATGCCCGAATTGACGAACAACAGCGTCGGGTCGCTGGCGGGCACGAGCGAACTGGAAGCCACGATACTGTGGCCCTTGGACTTGAAGTACTCGAGAAAACTCGAGCGGATCTCGGCGGATTTCATGTTCCGCCTATTTTAATGGAAGCACCGCGGCGCCTCGGCGCCCCGGTCCTGCGATCGGCGTCCGGACGCCGTGGCACCTCCGTAACTACGTGGCCAGGCGGCCGTACTTCACCAACCTTGCGCGCACGCCCGTCTGGGTGCGCTGGTGGGCGCTCGCGAGCTCCGGCAATCCTCTGCCGGCGTCGAAAGCCGACAGCAGCTTGCGGTCCTCGTCCTCGGTCCACGGCTCGCCGGTCTTGGCCGGGAGCTGCTGCTTGCGCCGCTCGAAGCGTTCCGACTTCTCCAGCGCTTCCGCCGCCGCGTACAGCGCGCGTACAACCGGCGCGCGCTGGTAGACGCTGTCAGCGGCGAACACTTCACCCGTTTCCGGATCGACGCCGTTGGCAAGCGAGCGCACCACGTTCAATGCTTCTGTTTGATTCATCTCATTCACCTCCTCTCTGCCACAGGCGTGGCAAGAAGATGAAC
>SHXL01000090.1 GCA_009693345.1 Betaproteobacteria bacterium | reverse complement strand
CTCCGCGAATGCGCGCATGAACTCGCGAAACTGGGTTGCAAGTATGTCCTCGTGACCGGAACGCACGAAAGGGGGGCGGAGGTGGTCAACACGCTCTACGCCGCTCACGGGGTTGTGCGAGAAGATCGTTGGCAGCGCCTGCCCGGAAGCTATCACGGCTCGGGCTGCACGCTTGCCTCTGCGATCGCAGCCCTGCTTGCCAAGGGCGCGGAAGTGGAGGGGGCCGTCCAGCAAGCGCAGGAATTCACCTGGAAATCCCTTGTCGCCGGATTTTCTCCGGGCCATGGCCAGTCAATTCCCGACCGCTTTTTCGAGTCCCGATGAAGATGCGCGGCCTGTATGCCATTACGCCGGAGTTCGAGGACACCGGGACGCTGTTGCGCAGCGTGGCGCAAGCGCTCGAAGGCGGTATCGCGATGTTGCAGTACCGGCGCAAGGATCGGCAGCATGTCGACGAAGCAAAGACATTGGCGCGCATGTGCCGGGATTGCGCAGTGCCGTTCATCGTCAATGACAACGTTAGGATCGCGCTGGACTGCTGCGCCGACGGCGTGCACCTCGGGCGCGACGACGGCGAGATCTCCGCCGCGCGCGCCAACTTCGCCGGCAAGCTGCTCGGTGCCTCCTGCTATGACTCCCTCCCCGCCGCGCGCACCGCGGTTGCCGCTGGCGCCGACTATGTCGCGTTCGGCAGCGTGTTCCCCTCTTCGACCAAGCCAGCGGCGATGCGCGCGCCGCTCGGCCTGTTCGGTGAAGCGCGATCGCTCGGCGTGCCGCTGGTTGCGATCGGCGGCATCACGCTGCATAACGCGCCGCAACTGCTCGCCGCCGGCGCCGACTGCCTGGCGGTGATCTCCGACCTGTTCGATGCGCCGGACATCGCCGCGCGCGCACGCGCCTACGGTATGCTCTTCAAATCATGACCTCACGCAACGATTCGTTGTTCGAGCGGGCGCGCAAGCGCATCCCCGCGGGCGTGAACTCGCCGGTGCGCGCGTTCCGCGCCGTCGGCGGCACGCCGCCCTTCTTCGAACGCGCCTCCGGCCCGCACCTCTGGGACGCGGACGGCAAGCGCTACATCGACTACATCGGCTCCTGGGGGCCGATGGTGGTCGGCCACACTCATCCCAAAGTGGTCGAGGCCGTGCAGGCGGCGGCAGCGCGCGCGCTGTCGTTCGGCGCACCGACCGAAAGCGAGATCGAACTGGCCGAGGCGATCTGCCGCCTCGTGCCTTCGGTGGAGATGGTGCGCCTTGTTTCCTCCGGCACCGAGGCGACAATGTCCGCGATCCGCCTCGCGCGCGGGTACACCGGGCGCAGCCTGATCGTGAAATTCGAAGGCTGCTACCACGGCCATACGGACAGCCTGCTGGTAAAAGTCGGCTCCGGCGCGCTCACCTTCGGCAACCCGAGCTCCGCCGGCGTGCCGCCCGAGACCGCCGCGCATACGCTGGTGCTCGATTACAACGATATCGTTCAGGTAGAAACACTTTTTAAGGATAAAGGATCACAGATCGCTGGCGTGATCGTGGAGCCGGTCGCCGGCAACATGAACCTTGTGCTTCCCAGGCCCGGTTTCCTGGAATCGCTGCGCGAGAACTGCAGCCGGCACGGCGCGGTTCTTCTTTTCGACGAGGTGATGACCGGCTTCCGCGTCGCGCTCGGCGGCGCGCAGGCGCGCTACGGCATCCGGCCTGACCTCACGACCCTGGGCAAAGTAATCGGCGGCGGCTTGCCGGTGGGCGCGTTCGGCGGCAGGCGCGAGATCATGGAGAAGATCGCCCCGCTCGGGCCGGTGTACCAGGCCGGTACGCTCTCAGGCAATCCGGTCGCCGTTGCTGCGGGCCTTGCGACCTTGAAGCTTGTGGAAGAAAAAGATTTTCAATCGACAATCGAAGCGACGACACGGTCGCTCGTCGATGGTCTGATCGCAGAAGCGAAGAAAGCCCAAGTCGTTTTCTCCGCGCAATCGGTCGGCAGCATGTTCGGCCTGTATTTCCGCGCGTCGCCGCCGACGAGCTTTGCCGAAGTCCTGCAATGCGACAAGGATCGCTTCAACAGATTCTTCCATGCCCTGCTCGAGCGCGGCGTGTACCTGGCGCCATCGGCCTATGAGGCTGGATTCGTCTCGGCCGCACACGGTCCGACCGAAATCGATGCAACGCTGGCTGCGGCGCGCGAGGCGTTCGGGTCTTAGGCCAGCGGCCAGCGCGTGATGTCGAACCCGGCTGGCACGGGAACATGCGCGAAGCCGCGCGTTCCTTCGAGCGTGCGCGTGACATGACCCTCGCCGGTGGTGTCTTCGGCGAACAGGACATCACCCGGCGCGAAGCGATGCCGCGTGCCGTCCGCCAGTTCGATTTCGCCAATCCCCGAAGTAACGAAGATGAACTGGCGCTGCGGCGCGCGATGCTTCTGATGCACGTGCGCCGGCGGCGTGTCGCGGAAGAAAAGCCGCAGTGCTGCAAAATCCGGCGAAGTCGCGCGCCCGCTGGCGTCCGGCGCCATCGGCACTTCCCGCCGCTCGATGCATGCCTTGCCGTCCGGCGCGGCGTAGATTCGCGTGACGATCATCAGAGCAGGAACAAGGTCGCCAGACCGAGGAAGATAAAAAATCCGCCCGAGTCGGTGCAGGCCGTGATCAGCACCGAGGAGCCGACCGCGGGATCGCGACCGAACCGGGCACGCAGGGCGGGAATCGCGACACCCATGCCGGCGGCGAGGAGCAGGTTCAGCAGCATCGCAAGCGCCATGACGCCCCCCAGCGCAACGCTGCGGTAGAGTAGGTAGGTCGCGATGCCGAGCAGCCCGCCCCAGATCACGCCATTCAACATCGCCACACCGAGTTCCTTGACGATCAGTTTGTTCCAATAGCTCGACTGGATCTGCCCGAGCGCCAGCGCGCGCACGATCATGGTGATGGTCTGGTTGCCCGAGTTGCCGCCGATGCCGGCAACGATTGGCATCAGCGCCGCGAGAGCCACCAGCTTCTCGATCGAACCTTCGAAGGCGCCGATCACGCGTGACGCCACGAACGCGGTGACGAGATTTACTGCCAACCAGGCCCAGCGGTTCTTGAAACTGTTCCAGACCGGGGCGAACACGTCCTCTTCCTTCGACAGCCCGGCCTCGGCGAGCTGCGATTCGGCACTCTTTTCCCTAATGTGATCCATGACCGCATCCACCGTGACCCGCCCGATCAGGCTGCCGGTAATGAGGTCGACGACCGGCGCGGATACCAGGTCATAGCGCTCGAAGGCCTGCGCGGCATCACCGGCGCGGTCCTCCGGACGCAGTTTGACGCTCTCAGGCACCATCACTTCGCTTACCACGCGCTCCAGGTCCGAAACGATGAGGCGCGCCAGCGGCAGCGTGCCTCGCAGCTTGCCGCCGCGGTCGATGACGAACAGCTGATCGGTATGCGCCGGCAAGTCGTCCAGCGCCCGAAGGTAGCGCGTCGCAGCTTCCAGAGTCACGTCTTCCCGCACCGTAACCTGGTCGAAGTCCATCAGCGCGCCGACCGTGCCCTCGTCGTAGGACAGCGCGGCGCGCAGCAGCACGCGCTCTTCCTGGGGCAGCGCGCGGATGACGTCCTGCACCACCTCCTCGGGCAGGTCCGGCGCGAGATCGGCGATCTCATCCGCATCAAGGGTTTCGGCCGCGGCGACCAGTTCCTTCGAATCCATGGTCGCGATAAGCGATTCGCGCACCGCATCCGAGAGTTCGAGCAGTATTTCGCCTTCCCTCTCGGCCTTGACAAGGTTCCAGACCACCAGGCGTTCATCCAGCGGCAGCGCTTCGAGAATGTAGGCAACATCGGCCGGATGGAGCTTGTCCAGCTCGGCGCGCAGTTTGGCGGGATCGTGCGTGCGCGCGAGCCGATCCTGCACCGCCCGCAGATTCCGCTGCAGATCCTCGACTTCGAGGCGCGAAGGCTGGTCTGTCATCATGGGATCTGCGCGGCAGGCATGCGCGACAGTATCGTCTCGATACGGCCCGAGACATAGGGCGTGATACGCCCCGGCTCGTAGCGCCGCGGACTGGGCAGGATCGCTGCCAGGAATGCCGCCTGCGCGGCGTTCAGGGCCGCCGCTTTGATGCCAAAGTGGTGCCGCGCCGCCGCTTCAGCGCCGAATACCCCTTCGCCCCACTCCGCGTAATTGAGATAGAGCTCCAGAATGCGGCGCTTGCTGAGCGTGGACTCCAGCATCCACGTAATCACGGCCTCCTGGCCCTTGCGCAACCAAGATCGCTCGCCCGAAAGAAACAGGTTCTTTGCCAACTGCTGGCTGATGGTGGAGGCCCCGGACACCACCCTGCCCTTCTTCTCATTTTTTTCCATCGCCCTGGAGATCGCTTCCCAGTCGAAACCCTCGTGGCCGACGAATTTCGCGTCCTCGGCGGCAACCACGGCGCGCTTGAGCTGCGCAGAAATGCGCTCATAGGGAACCCATTGGTGCGCTAGCCTGGCTCTGGCATCCTTCTCGCGCAGGCGCTCGACGCGCAATTCCATGAACGCGGTGGTGGCGGGCTCATAAACCCGCCACCACAGGACGTGCGCGTAGAACCAGAACTGCACGCTGGCGACGACCAGTACCAGCGCACCCAGGCTGTAGCAGAAAACCTTCCATGCGGTGCGCGTGGCGCGCAGCACGCGCTTATTCAGTCCAGACCTTGTCACCCCGGTCGAAGAACCAGGTTCGCGTGATCACCAGCAGGTCGGTGTCCTTGCGGATGTCGGCCGGAAACGCAGCGAAGGGCGCCGCCATCTGCACGATCCGGAACGCGGCCCTGTCGAGAACCTTGAGGCCTGAAGAGCGGTCGAGATCTATCGACTCCACGCTGCCGTCGGGGCGAATCGTCACGATGAGGCGCAGCATGCCGTAGAGCTTGCCGCGTGCTTCGGCAGGATAGTTGAGCGTTCCCACCCGCTCGATCTTGCCGCGCCAGTCTTCTTCGTATTGCGCGAAGCGGTATTCCCGGGCATTGGCGCCGATGAAGCGTTTGCGCGGCCGCTTCTGGTAGGCCTGCGCCTGGCGCGCGATCTGCGCCTGCAGGTTGAGCATCGCCAGCGACCGCTCCGCCATGTCGCGCCCGGAAACCTGCGGCGAAGCCTCCTCCGATGCCTGGCGCTGCGATTCCGTCGGCAGTTTCGTGCCCTGCTCGCGATTGAGCGCCAGAAGCTTCTGCTGCTGCGCTTCCAGATCGCGCTGGCGGCGCTGCGTCTCGGCCAGATCGCGCCCGGGATTGCGCGGGTTGGTCACCGGGGCGACGCTGGTTGCGCGCCGTTTTTCTTCGGTGTTGCCGCCGCCATCCAGGTTGGCTTGCGCGAGCGCCTTGGCGTGCGAGGGCTTTTCGCGCGTCTTTGCATTCACCAGAATCACTTCGAGTGGCTGATTGGCCGACTTCCAGCGCAGTGCCTCCGGGAAGCGGAAATGGACCGTCAGAAGAATCGCATGCAGCAGGACCGACGCCCCGATCGATATCGCCAGCACGCGAGACTGGCGATCAAGCCCGCTCCAGTATTCGCGCGGATCCAGCAGTATGTTCGCGGTAATGCCGTGCAAATTCACCTCGGACGGCAAAGTTCTGCTGCCATTTTAGGCTTTTACAACGAAACCTGCCCCAGCGTCTCATGCCAGCTGCATTCCAAAGTGCGTCCGATCAGGTCGGGCGGTCCGAGCGCCAGGCGCACGCGCGTGCCTGCGTCCAGCTCAGGCAGCGAGGGCACGCGCACAACCAGCGGCAGGCGGTCGAAACGCACCAGGTTCTCGCGCAGCACCACGCCTTCGGCCTCTGCAAGCCGTTCCTGCACGAGCCAGCGCAAGCACCAGTATTTCTCCATCGCGCGCTGATGCTCGTCATAACCGGCGGTCGTCACTTCGAATGCTCGCAGTGCCGCGAGCAGCGCTTCGGTGTTGCGCGCAAAGGGCGGACGCCGGCCGCGCAATCCGGCCGCCAGCTGCCACTGGTTGACGAGGTCCACATAGCGGCGCAGCGGCGAGGTCATCCAGCAATAGGACGACACGCCCAGGCCTTCGTGCATCTCCGCATGCACGCTCAGCCTCACCTTGCCGGAAGACTGCACGCGATAGATGCCAGCGATGTCCTTTTCGGCAAGCTGTTCGCCCCAGGCGGTGTTGGCGAAAATCATGAGTTCGGAGACGAGCTTGTCGAGCGGCGCGCCGCGCTTGCGCGCCTCTATCGCCACGCGCCCGTCCTCCACGCGGAAGAGGTAATCGAGATTGGCGCTGTTGACGCTCGGCTTGCCGCGGCGCTTTTCGAGCGCCAGCGCCACTTGCCACAGCGTATGCAGTTCTCCTTCGAAGGCAAACCCGAGTAAATCTGGGTCTGCCCCGCCTGCCTCGAAGGCAGCATTCAGCGCATCGTGTTCGGCATGGCGCAGGTTGGCGGCCACCTTCACGCGCTCCAGTTTCGTATGCCGGCCGCGCAGCGAAAAATCCCCCGCCCCTACGTTCAGATAGAGCGACACGACCGGCCGCTCGCGGCCCGCGTCCAGCGACAGACATGCCACGGCATCGTCGGGCAGCATGGTGAATTTGCATCCCGGCATGTAGGCGGTCGAAAGCCGTTCGCGCGCGATGGCATCGAGCGTCGAGCCGGGCGCGAACGCCAGACCCGGCGCGGCGATATGAATGCCAATGCGCAGTTCGTCGTCCGACACTCGCGTGACCGAGAATGCGTCATCGATCTCCGTGGTGCCGATGTCGTCCAGGCTGAAGGCCGCACATTCGGCGAGCGGCAGGTCGTCGGGCGGCACGGGCGTTTCGTGCACCGGGAAACCGGTGCCCTTCGGATAGAACTCGTGCACGAAGCGCCCAAGGTGATACTCATGGCTGTCGCCGAGCAGGCCGCAGCGCTCGAACAGGCGCGCCGTGGTCAGGCCGGACTGGGCGCAGGCCTGCTCCAGCGCCTTGGTCTCCGGTTTGGCGCGGTCCGGCGAGTAGAGCAGTTCCTCGCGCAGGCGCGCGATCTCGGGCGGGCATTCGAAGCGCCCGAGCTGCCCGGCCCAATTGGCGATTGTCTCCTGCAGGCGCTTCTTTTTCTCCACGCCGGCCAGCGCGAGCTTGAGCGTGTCCTCCGGCGCCGCCTGGAAGCGCCCTCGCCCCCGGCGGTAAAAATAAATCGGCGCCGAATGCAGCTTCAGCAACACTCCGGCGCTCTCCACGGCCAGCGGATCGTGGCCGACGTAATCACGGGCCAGGTCCTGAAAGCCGAACTCGGCCCCCTTGCGGCATTGCCAGAGGAAATCCGTGTCCAGGCCGTCGGCGAACTTGCGCGCTTCGGCGAGCAATTCCGCAGCCGAGGGCCGCTCGAAACTGAAGACCACGCTGGCGGCCTTGATCTTGGAGCGGCGTCCGTGCGGACTTTCGATCTGGTAGGAGGCGGGGCTTTGCGAGAGCACCGTGCCAGTCTTGTAATCGCCCTCCTCCTCGTACAGGACGTTCATGCTTGCGCACCTATCCCGGCGAACTCGAGGATGCGCCCGATGTGCTCGGGAAAACTGTGCAACGAGTGGTCGCCGCCGTCGCGGATCACCGTACGCGCTCCCTCGTATTTGCGTGCCGCTGCGCGCCAGTCGAGTACCTCGTCGCCGGTTTCCAGCAGCAGAAGGTAGCGCTCCGTTTCGATGCGCTCGACCAATAGCGCGCGCCAGCCTTCGAGATGCGCGCGGGTCAGCTCGTAGGGCGCGCCGGTATGCAGGTTCTTCTGCATTCCGAGGTATGCCTCGAGTCCGACATGCGGCGTGATCGCCGGATTGACGAGTACGGCGCGGCAGCCAAGCTCTTCCGCGAGATAGGTGGCATAGAAGCCGCCAAGCGAGCTGCCCAGAAATGTGACGGCGCCCGTATCCCGGCCTGCGATTGCGGCCTCGATTGCGCGGATCGCTTCGCGCGGCGTATCGGGCAACGCAGGGCAGGCGTAAAGATGCGCCAGTCCCCGATTCTCCAGGCAGGCCTTCATCAGCTGCGCCTTGTGGGAGGCGGGCGAACTGTTAAAACCGTGCAGATAGACGAGCATCGCCGGATCAATTCTGCCGAAGCGCCGCGAGCAGCTTCTGGTGGATGCCGCCGAAGCCACCGTTCGACATCACCACAATCCGGTCGCCATCCCGGGCGTCGGCGGCGATCGCGGCGACCAGCGCGTCCAGATCCGAATCGCAACGGGCGCGCGGCCCAAGCGGCGCAAACACCGATCCGGCATCCCAGGAAAGGCCGGCACTGTAGACATATGCTCGATCGGCCCCTGCAAGACTGCCCGCAAGCGCGTCTTTCATGATGCCTTTCCTGAGGGTGTTCGAGCGCGGCTCAAATACTGCGATGATGCGGCCGTCGCGCTGCGACTGGCGCAGCCCGGCGATGGTTTCGCGGATTGCCGTCGGGTGATGCGCGAAGTCGTCATACACCGCGATGCCGCGGACCTTGCCTTTCAACTCGAGCCGGCGCCGGACGCCCCTGAACCTGGAGAGTGCTTCGATCGCGGTTTCGGGCGCGACGCCGGCATGGCGTGCTGCTGCGATCGCGGCAAGCGCGTTCAGCCGGTTGAATTGCCCCGGCATGCCCCACTTGAGCCGGCCAACCCCCCTGCCCTGCCACGCAATTTCGAAGCTCCCCGCGCCGTCCGGGACCCCGGTCTCCCAGCCAGCCGCGGTGCCAAAGACCTCCGTCGGCGTCCAGCATCCTTGCGCAAGAACCCGCTGTAACGCGACATCCTGGCCGTTTACAATGATTCGACCGGTACCCGGCAAAGTACGTACTAAATGATGAAATTGACGCTCAATCTCTGCAAGATCACCGAAGATGTCAGCATGATCGAACTCGAGGTTATTCAGAATCGCGGTCTTTGGCCGGTAATGCACAAACTTGGAGCGCTTATCAAAGAAGGCGGTATCGTATTCGTCCGCCTCGATCACAAAGTACCGGGACTGGCTTGATCGGGCCGAAACTTCCAGATCCGGGGCAATGCCGCCGATAAGGAACCCAGGCTCCTCGCCTGCACACTTGAGGATCCAGGCCAGGATTGAAGATGTGGTCGTCTTTCCATGGGTTCCGGCAACAGCCAGTACCCACTTATCAATCAACAAGTGCTCGGCAAGCCACTGCGGGCCGGAGACATACCGGTCGCCGCGGTCGAGGATCGCCTCCATCAGCGGGTTGCCCCGGGTTACGACGTTACCGACCACCCAAAGATCCGGTGTCAGACGCAACTGGCCCGCGCCGTATCCTTCGATCAACTCGATACCCAGCGCGCTTAGCTGGTCGCTCATCGGCGGATAGACATTGGCGTCGCAGCCGGTCACGCGAAATCCAGCTTGTTTCGCGATGGCCGCAATGCCGCCCATGAAAGTGCCGCAGACGCCGAGGATGTGGAGATGCACTGCGAATGCTGCCGGACGGGGGAAGGCAGCGATTGTACGCGAGCGCTGCGCTATCATCGCCCATGAGCCGCAACAGCGCGCGGCAAAACGGCATGCGGGCGCGTATCGCGGCCGCGGCGGCCCGCCTCATGGCAGAGGACGGCATCAACGACTTCGCGCTCGCCAAACGCAAGGCCGCTCGTGGGCTGGGTGCCGCCAATACGGAGGCGCTTCCCGGCAACGACGAAATCGAAGCCGAACTGCTCGCCTACCTGGCGTTGTACCAGGCCGATGAGCATCCGGAACGCGTCGCCGAGCTGCGCAGCCTCGCGCTCCAGGCGATGCGCTCCCTGGAGCGCTTCAATCCCTATTTGACCGGACCGGTGCTCGCGGGCACCGCCGGGCCTTATGCCGAAATCGAGTTGCAGCTGTTCCCGGAAAGCACCAAGGAGGTCGAGCTGTTTCTCATCGACGGCAATTTCCCCTACGAAGCCAGCGACGAGAGGCGCTATATCGGCGCTCGCGCTCGCGCCGTGGCCGTGATTTCCCTCGACTGGCAGGGTGTGCCGCTGCGCCTGTCGGTGTTCGACCCGCGCGACGAGCGCTCGGCGCTGAAAACCAGGCCTGCGGGCCGGGTGACGCTACGCGCCGGAATCGCGCAAGTGCGCGCATTGGTCGACATCGGGCCCGGGGAATCGGCGGATGACGCCCGGCCGTCGTGAAGCGCTGATCCTCGGTGCCGCCGGCGTGGCCGCAGCCGCGGCCGGCTTTCTACTTGGTCCGATCCTGCTGCCATCGACGAACGGGAGCGGGGTGGGGGTGGGCGAGGGCGCAGCCACCGGAAACATCGCCCTGCGCTCGGCGAGCTTGGTCGACCTCGCCGGGCGACCGCGCAGGCTGAGCGAGTGGCAGGGCCGAATCCTCGTATGCAATTTCTGGGCGACGTGGTGCGCCCCC
>SHXL01000089.1 GCA_009693345.1 Betaproteobacteria bacterium | reverse complement strand
ACCCACGCGCTGCACCTGGGATATATCGACCAGGTGATCGGGCGGTGCCCGGGGATCGCGCATTACGCGGCGATGAACGCCTTGATCCTGCCAAATCGCACGATCTTCATCTGCGACACCTATGTGACGCCGGATCCGGATGCGGAGCACATCGCCGAAATGACGCTCCTCGCCGCCGAGGAGATCCGGCGCTTCGGCATCGTGCCCAAGGCGGCTCTGCTCTCGGGGTCCAATTTCGGCTCCGTGGACCTGCCCTCGGCCCACAAGATGCAGCGCGCGCTCGAGCTGATCCGCGAGCGCGCGCCCGACCTCGAGATCGAGGGCGAGATGCATGGCGATGCCGCGCTGTCGGACGAGATCCGACGCAAGGTGTTTCCGCATTCCCGCCTGCGGGGCGAGGCGAACCTGCTCATCATGCCGACGCTGGATGCGGCGAACATCTCGTTCAACCTGCTGAAGGTCGCTTCCTCCGAAAATGTCACGATCGGGCCGATTCTGCTGGGCGCCGCGCGCCCGGTGCATATCCTCACGCCCTCGGCGACCGTGCGCCGCATCGTCAACATGACCGCACTCGCGGTGGCTGATGCAAATGCCCCGCGCGGACAAGAGCAATCTCTTTTCTAATGAAACCTAGAGCAGGATTGGTCCTTACCGGAGGCGGCGCTCGGGCCGCCTATCAAGTCGGTGTCGTCAAGGCGGTGCGCGACATCCTGGGAAATCCGGTCAAGAACCCGTTCCCCATCCTGTGCGGCACGTCGGCGGGGGCGATCAACGCCACCACGCTCGCGGTCTATGCCGACGACTTCAGCCGCGGCGTCGGCAACCTGCTCGAAGTGTGGGAGAACATGCACTGCCACCATGTCTACCGCACCGACGTGTCGAGCATCACGCGCCGAGGTATACGCTGGCTCGGCGCGCTGTCCTGGCTGTCGCGCCAGAACCCGATCTCGCTGCTCGACAACGCGCCGCTGCGGGAGCTGCTCGAGCGCACGCTTGCGTTCGAGCGCATCCAGGACCACATCGATTCCGGGGCGCTCTACGCGGTGAGCGTGACCGCGTCGGGCTATACCACCGGCCAGAGCGTGTCGTTTTTCCAGGGCGGCTCGGGGCTGGAGTGCTGGGAGCGCAACCAGCGCATCGGCGCGGCGGTGTCGCTCAAGCTCGATTACCTGCTCGCCTCGAGCGCGCTGCCGTTCATCTTTCCCGCAGTCAAGGTGCACCGCGAGTACTTCGGCGACGGCTCGGTGCGCCAGATCGCGCCGATCAGCCCGGCGCTGCACCTCGGCGCCGATCGCGTGCTGGTGGTGGGCACCGGCCGCCAGAACGCCGACCAGTCGCGCGCGCGCTCCAACATCTATCCGTCGCTCGCCCAGGTTGCGGGCCATGCGCTCAACTCCATCTTCCTCGACGGGCTGGCGGTGGACCTGGAGCGCCTGGAGCGCATCAACCGCACCGTGAGTCTGATTCCGCCGGAGAAGCTCGCCGAGGCGAAGGTGGAGCTAAGGCCCGTGAAGGTGTTGTTCATCTCGCCTTCGCAGCCGATCGAGCGGATCGCGGCGCGCTTCGTGCACGAATTGCCGCCGATGGTGCGCTTCGTGCTGCGGCCGACCGGGGCGATGAACCGCTCGGGCTCGAACCTGGCGAGTTACCTGTTGTTCGAGGATTCGTTCTGCCGTACCCTGATCGACCTTGGCTACCAGGACACCGTCAGCCGGGAACAGGAAGTTCGCGCTTTCTTTGAAGGCTCCGAGGGATAATCCATGGCCGATCCAAACGCACCGCAGGATCCATTCGAGATGTTTCGGCGCCTGTGGGGCCCGCTCGGCGTGCCGGTGCCCGGCATGGCGATGCCGACGCTCGATCCGCAGGAGATCGACAAGCGCGTGCAGGAACTGAAGTCCGTCGAAATGTGGTTGTCGATGAACCTCAACATGCTGCGCACCGCGATCCAGGGGCTGGAGATGCAGAAGGCCGGCCTGCAGCAGATGCAGGGCATGCAGCAGGCGATGCAGATGAACATGCAGCAGGAACCCAAGGACACGAAACCGTAATCAGGAGATCAGGCAATGGCAAAAGCAGTCAGGTATCACAAGCAGGGCGGTCCCGAGGTATTGCAGCTCGACGACGTCCAGGTCGGCGACCCGGGGCAGGGGCAGGTGCGCATCCGGCATACCGCGATCGGCGTCAATTTCGTCGACACCTATCAGCGTTCCGGGCTCTATCCGATGCAGCTGCCGCAGATCGGCGGCAACGAAGGCGCGGGCGTCGTCGAGGCGGTCGGTGCGGGCGTGGCGGACCTGAAGGCGGGCGACCGCGTCACCTATACCGGCCTGTCGGGCTCGTACTGCGAGCAGCGCCTGGTGCCGGCTGATCGCCTGGTGAAGCTCCCGCAGGGCATCACCGAAGAGCAGGCGGCCTCGATGCTGCTGAAGGGCCTGACGGTCCATTACCTCATTTTCAGCACCTACGCGGTGAAGAAAGGCGACACCGTGCTCTGGCACGCGGCCGCCGGCGGCGTCGGCCTGATCGCCTGCCAGTGGCTGAAGGCGCTCGGCGTCACCACCATCGCGACGGCAGGCTCGGCGGACAAGATGGCGCTCGCCAAGGCGCACGGCGCCGACCACGTCATCAACTACTCCACTGACAACTTCGCAGTGAAGGTAAAGGAGATCACCGGCGGCAAGGGCGTGCCGGTGGTGTACGACGGCGTCGGCAAGTCCACCTGGGAAGGCTCGCTCGATTGCCTGCGCCCGCGCGGGCTGATGGTGAGTTTCGGCAACGCATCGGGCCCGGTCGCACCGGTCAACCTGGGCATTCTCGCTTCCAAGGGCTCGCTCTACGTCACGCGCCCGACCCTCGCCACGCACATCGCCAGCCGCGCCGATCTCGTCGAGCGCTCGAACGCGCTGTTCGACATCGTCAAGTCCGGCAAGGTGAAGATCGAGACCACGGCGAAGTACAAGCTGGCAGACGCGGCGCAGGCCCACCGCGACCTCGAGGGGCGCAAGACGACGGGGTCGGTGGTGCTCGTTCCCTGAAAGACCTGCTCAGCGCCGATTGGCTGCGCCGCCAATTCGCCACGGCGCGCGCGCCGTCGCCGAGCGTCTACGGCGACGAGGGCGCTCGCCCGGCGGCCGGCGAGTTCAAGCCGGCCGCGGTGCTGCTGCCGATCGTGGCGCGTGGGTCGTTGGATGTCGCACAGCTGACGATGCTGTTCACGCGCCGCGCGGCGCACCTGAAGGACCATTCCGGCCAGGTGAGCTTCCCGGGCGGGCGGGTCGCGCTGCACGATCCTTCGCCCGAGGCGACCGCGCTGCGCGAGGCGCGCGAGGAGATCGGCCTCGATCCGGACCGCGTCGAGCTGCTCGGGCGCATGCCCGAGTACCACACGCGCACCGGCTTTCGCATCACGCCGGTGGTGGGCATCGTCACGCCGCCCTTCGAACTGCAGGCCGACGCCGGCGAAGTGGAGGAGATCTTCGAGGTGCCGCTTGCGTTCCTGCTCGATCCTGCCAATCACCAGCGCCAATCGCGCGAATGGCAAGGCGAGCTGCGCTGGTTCTTCGCCATGCCCTACGAGCAGCATTACATCTGGGGCGCCACGGCCGGCATGCTGGTGAATCTTTCGCGCCATCTGGCGCATGGTTGAAACCGAGCACGGTAGACTCTAGAGGCCATGGGAGTCCTCGCCATCATTGCCGCGCTGGTTCTGGAGCAGTGGCGTCCGCTGGACGACCGCAAGGCGGTGGCGGGCGCGCTGGCGGGATGGGCCGACTGGCTGGAGAACACCTTCAATGCGGGCGAATCGCGCCACGGCGCGATTGCCTGGCTGGTCGCGGCGCTCGCGCCGCTGGCGCTGACGGGGATGCTTTACGCGGCCCTCTTCTGGCTCAACCCGTTCGCGGCGCTGCTGCTCAACATCGCCGCGCTCTACCTCACGCTCGGTTTTCGCCAGTTCAGCCATTACTTCACCGGCATCCAGTCTGCAGTGCGCGAATCGGACGTGGACCGCGCGCGCGAGCTGCTCGGCGCCTGGCGCGGAGAGTCCGCGACGCATCGCAGCCGCGAGGAGGTCGTGCGGCTGGCCATCGAAGAAGCGATCGCTGCGTCCCACCGGCACGTGTTTGCGGTGCTGTTCTGGTTCGTGCTGCTGCCGGGCCCGAGCGGCGCGATCCTCTACCGCATGGCGGTGTTCCTCGATCGGCGCTGGGGCGGCAAGGGCGAATTCGGCCGCTTTGCGAGGAAGGTGCTCTTCGTGCTGGAGTGGCCTGCGGTGCGCCTCACCGCAGCGGCGTTCGCGGTGGTCGGCGATTTCGAGGATGCGATCTACTGCTGGCGCACCCAGGCCGCGGTCTGGCCCGATCCGCACCTGGGCATCGTGCTCGCCGCGGGCGCGGGCGCGCTGGGCGTGAAGCTGGGCATGCCCCTCACCGAGGTCGAGGGCCTGCAGCCGCGGCCCGAGCTGGGCCTGGGGGAGGCCGCCGATGCCCCGTTTCTCGACAGCACGGTCGGCCTGCTGTGGCGCGCGCTGGTGCTTTGGGTATTCGTGCTGATCATCCTCACCGTGGCGCGGATTTTCTGAGCGCTCCGCATTTCCAGCATTGGGTGAACTGCGGTTCGCAGGTTTCCCCGCAACCAGCGCATTTCCAGTCGGGCCCGAATACGGCTGACCGGCGCAGTACGCCGAACGCACGCGCCTCATCTTCGTCATTCACCACCCAGACCTCGGCCTGGCATTCGGCCGGCGGCAGTTCGCCCATTGCGGAGGACAACATCAGATTCCTCATCTCCGTCGCGATGCCTTCGGTCTCGAGGAGATTGCGGGAATGGTGGGCCAGGATGAGGTTGTGAGAAGAAAAAACCCTTTTCATCACAATCTGAACAGCGTGTCGGCCTTGGCGGCGCAGATGAAGTCGTTCTCCGACAAGCCGCCGATGGCATGGGTCGAATATTCCACGCGGCACTTGTTGTAGCCGACCAGCAGGTCCGGGTGGTGGTCTTCGCGGTGCGAGATCCAGGCGAGCGCGTTCACGAAGGCCATGGTCTCGTAATGGTTCTTGAACGGGTAGAGCTTGACCAGTTTGCCGTCCTCGACGATCCAGCCCTTCAGCTGCGCGAGCGTCTCCTTCGTCTGCGCCGCGTTGTAGGGAACTGTGCCGCCTTCGCAGGGTTTGCAGCGTTTCTGCAGCAGATCGTTCATGCCGTCCTCAATCTGGCGATGCGCGTGGCGGCCGGGGGATGCGAATCATAGAAGGCCGAATGCAGGGGATCCGGCGTCAGCGTCGAGGCGTTGTCCTGGTAGAGCTTGACCAGCGCCAGCGCCAGCTCGGCCGCGCTTGCGTGCGCCACCGCGTAGGCATCAGCCTCGAATTCGTGCCGGCGCGAGTGCAGGGCGAGCAGCGGCTGCAGGAAGAAGGTGAACACCGGCGTCACCAGCACGAACAGCAGCAGCGCGGTCGCCGTGCTCATCGTCGTCACGTTGAGATCGGTGTAGAACCAGGGCAGGTCGATCATCCGCCCCAACGCCCAGAGCAGCGCGAACGAGGCGGCAAACAGCACCGCGATGCGCTTCCAGACGTGGTTGCGCTTGAAATGGCCCAGCTCGTGCGCGAGCACTGCCTCGATCTCGCCCGGCGCAAGGCGCGCGAGCAGCGTGTCGAAGAATACGATGCGCTTGGCGGCGCCGAAGCCGGTGAAGTAGGCATTGCCGTGGCTGGAGCGCTTCGAGCCGTCCATCACGTACAGGCCGCTGGAACGGAAGCCGCAGCGCGCCAGCAGTGCCTCGATGCGCGCGGCGAGCGCCTGTTCGGTGAGCGGGCTGAACTTGTTGAACAGCGGCGCGATGAAGCTGGGATAGATGAGCAGCACCAGCAGGTTGAAGCCCGTCCAGGCGCACCAGACCCAGATCCACCACAGCGCGCCCGTCTTCTCCATCAGCCAGAGCACCAGCGCCAGCAGCGGAATGCCCAGCGCCGCGAAGAGGAGCGTCTGCTTGGCGAGGTCGACGGCAAACAGCTTCGGCGTCATGCGGTTGAAGCCGAAACGCGCCTCGACGACGAAGGTGCGGTACAGCGTGAGGGGCATTTCGAGCAGCCCCAGCAGAATCACCACCGAGACGATCAGCGCCACGCCGTGCGCAATCCCGAAAGGCGGAGCGACGCGCGCCCAGGCGTCGGACAGCGACTGCAGCAGGCCGCCGATGGTGAGCGCAAGCACGAGCGCCGCGGACAGGCATGCCTCGGCCATTGCCAGCCGCGTCTTGGCGACGGTGTAGTCGGCCGCCTTCTGGTGCGCGGCAAGCGGGATGATGCCGGCGAACGAATCCGGCACTGCCTCGCGGTGCGCAAGCACATGGCGCGACTGGCGCGCGGTGAGCCACAGGCGCGTGCCGGTCGCCAGCACGAGCGCGGCGACGAAGAGCCACATAAAAGCGTTGTTCATGCCATGAGAGAATACGGCATGGCTGCCGTGCCGGACAAGAACGCCAACAACCTGATCTGGATCGACATGGAAATGACCGGCCTGGTGCCTGAAACCGACCGCGTCATCGAGATCGCGTTGCTGGTGACGGATGCGCAACTGAATCTCATCGCCGAAGGCCCGGTCCTGGTGGTGCACCAGCCCGACGAAGTGCTCGGCGCGATGGACTCCTGGAACCGCTCAGTGCATGCCAAGTCCGGCCTGGTGGAGAAGGTCAAGGCGTCGCGGCTGGACGAGGCCACGGTCGAGCGCCAGTGCATCGAGTTCCTGAAAGCATACGTGCCCGCGGGAGTGTCGCCGATGTGCGGCAACACCATTTGCCAGGACCGGCGCTTCCTTGCGCGCTGGATGCCGAAGCTGGAAGCCCATTTCCTGTACCGCAACCTGGACGTTTCCACGCTCAAGGAACTGGTCAAGCGCTGGAAGCCGGAGTTGATCAAGGAAATGATGAAGTTGAAGCAGGGCAAGCACGAAGCCCTTGCCGACATCTACGAGTCGATCGAGGAACTCAAATTCTACCGCAAGGCGGTGATGACGATCTGACGGCGGGATGCCGTCATCCCCGCGAAAGCGGGGATCCAGGTCTTACGTCACCTCGACGATCACTTCGATCTCGACCGGAATTCCCATCGGCAGCGAGCCCATGCCGACTGCGGAGCGCGCGTGCTTGCCGGCATCGCCGAACACTTCGACGAAGAGATCCGAGCAGCCGTTGATCACTTTCGGGTGGTCGGTGAATTCGGGCACCGCGTTCACCATGCCGAGCACCTTCACCACGCGCTTCACCTTGTCGAGGCTGCCGAGCTCGGCCTTCATGACCGCCAGCAGGGCGAGCGCCACGGCGCGCGCGTGCTGGTAACCCTGATCGACGGTGAATTCACGTCCCAGTTTTCCCTTGACCGGGCCAGGGCCCTTGCCTGCCAGAAAAAGCAGGTTGCCGGTGCGCACGGCATTGACATAATTCGCCATCGGCGGCGTTACTGGCGCTAGCGCGATGCCGAGTTCCTTGAGTTTTTTTTCCGCACTCATTCGAGAGGCACGACCTTGCCCGGATTCATCAGACCTTCCGGGTCGAAGACCTTCTTGATGTCGCGCATCAGATCCATCATGTCGTCGCCTAGTTCCATGCGCATCGAGCCCATCTTGCCCAGGCCGATGCCATGCTCGCCGGTGCAGGTGCCTTCCATCCGTAACGCACGCTCGATCAGGCGTTGGTTAAATTTCTTCGCGATCTCGGTCTCCGTGGGCTTGTCCGGGTCGATCAGGAACATGAGGTGGAAGTTGCCGTCGCCGATGTGGCCGAGCAGCGGCACCGGGTTGATGTAGCTTTTCACGTCATCCATCGTCTCGCGCACGCATTCGGCCAGCCGGCTTATCGGCACGCAGACGTCGGTCGAGACCGCGCGCGAGCCGGGTTTGAGCTGCAGGCAGGCGAAATAGGCGTCGTGGCGCGCCTGCCAGAGCTGGGTGCGCTCTTCGGGCTTTGTCGCCCAGATGAAATCCATTCCGCCGTGCTCCTTGGCGATCGCCTGCACTAGTTCGGCCTGTTCCACTACAGATTTTTTTGTTCCATGAAATTCAAAAAACACAGTGGGTGCGACGCGGTAGCTGGTTTTCTTGTACTTGTTGATCGCGCCCACGGTCTTTTCGCAGACGATGTCGCAGCGCGCGATCGGCACGCCCGCCTGGATCGTCTGGATCACGGTGTTGGTGCAGCCGTCCACCGATTCGAAGGCGCAGACCGCCGCCGACATCGCTTCCTGGACCGGGTACAGGCGCGCCGTCACCTCGGTGATGATGCCCAGCGTCCCCTCCGAGCCGACGAAGAGACGCGTCAGATCGTAGCCGGCCGCGGACTTCTTGGCGCGGCGCGAGGTCTGGATGATGCGGCCGTCGGCGAGCACCACTTTCAGCGACATCACGTTCTCGCGCATCGTGCCGTAGCGCACCGCGTTGGTGCCGGAAGCGCGCGTTGCCGCCATGCCGCCGAGCGTCGCATCCGCGCCTGGGTCCACCGGGAAGAACAGGCCCGTGTGCTTGATGTGCTCGTTCAACTGCTTGCGCGTGACCCCCGCCTGCACCACCGCATCGAGGTCGGACTCGTGCACCGCGAGCACCTGGTTCATCTGCGACAGATCGATGCACACGCCGCCCTGCAGCGCGAGGATGTGGCCTTCGAGCGAGGTGCCGACGCCGTAGGGAATCATCGGCACGCGGTGCGCGCGGCAGATGTTCACGACGTCTCGCACTTCTTCAGTCGTCTTCAGGAAAACGACGACATCCGGAAGCGCGTACGGGAAGTAGGACTCGTCCTTGCCGTGGTGCTCGCGCACCGCGTGCGAGGTGGAGACGCGGTCACCCAGCAGGGCCTTGAGCTCGGCGACGACGGACTGGTCGAATTCGCGGGCCTTGTTCATGGAATTATTTTAACTTTATCTCGCCGTCGAACGGCACCTTGAGCCCGAGCGCGGGGATCTCGAGCGTTAACTTCGCGGCCAGGGTTTCGTCGCCGCCAAGGCGCGGCGATCCGGGTTTTCCCTCGAGGGCCTTTTGCACCGCCTGCTCGATCTCGCGCTGCGAATTGACCCCCACCATTTTCAGAAACTTGCGGATGCTCAGGTTGAAGGTTTCCTGGTCCATCAGGCGACTCCTTTCAGATTGCGTTTGGCGAGGTCCTTGCCAAGCTCCACGCCCCACTGGTCGAAGCTGTTGATGTTCCACACTACACCCTGGGTGAACACCTTGTGCTCGTAGAGCGCGATCAGCCGGCCCAGATCGCGCTCCGTGAACTGCCTGAACCTCAGGATGCTCGACGGGCGGTTGCCGGGGTGGCGTCGATGGGACGGCAATTCGGCATCCGCGGTGCCATAGGCAAGCGCATCCGCCTGGGCCTGCGCGTTGGCCGAAAGTGTTGCGTTGATGCCTGTGTCGATGATGTCGGCCGCGACCGGCCGCGGCCCCTGGTGCAGCAGCTGCATGAAGGAGTGCTGCGCCGGCGTGCCCTCCGCGCCGAAGATCACCGGGCAGGTCGCGTAGTCCACCGGGCGTCCTGCGCGGTCCACCCCTTTGCCGTTGGATTCCATTTCGAGCTGCTGCAGGTAGGCCGGCAGCAGGCGCAGGTGGTGCGCGTAGGGCAGCGCGGCGTGCGCTCCGATGCCGAGGAAATTGACGTTCCAGACGCCGAGCAGCGCCATCAGCGCCGGCACATTCTGCTCCACCGGGCTCTCGAGGAAGTGGTCGTCGATTTCCTTCCCGCCTTCGATGAATTCCCTGAATGCATCGATTCCAAGCGCGCACACCGCGCTGAATCCCGCCGCCGACCAGACCGAATAACGGCCGCCGACCGAGTCCGCGATCGGCAGGATTTCATCGGCGCCGAATTGCATCGCCGCTTCCGGGTTTGCGGTTACCGCAATGAGCTTTTTGTAGCCGAGGCGGCGGGCGGCCGTGGCATTCGCAATCGTCTCCTGGGTCGAAAAAGTCTTCGAGACGACAACCATCAAGGTCGTGTCCGGCGCGGCGCCCGCGAGCGCGCGCTCGAGCTCGACCGGGTCGATGTTCGCCACGAAACGCACGTCGAGCGCGCCGTCGCCGAAGGCGTCCGCGAGCAGGCGCGGGCCGAGGTCCGAGCCGCCGGTGCCGAGGTTGACGATTCTCCTGAAGCGTTTTTCGCCGCGAATCTTCTCGGCAAGCTCGAACATGCGCGCGGGAGCGGCCTGGTCCGCGCGCAGGGCCGTATGCGTGGCGGCGCGGTCCTCCGTCGTGTTGATTGCTTCTCCCGAGAAAAGCGCCGCGCGCCACTCGTCGAACCCGCGCTCGGCGGCGAGCTGGGCGAGCAGGCGCAGCGTGAACGCGCCCGCGCGCTGGCGCGAGTAGTCGAGCTGCACGCCAGGCGCCGTGGCGAGCATCTGCCGGCCGCGCCCGGGATCGCCCGCCAGCAGCTCGGCGAGGCGCGCGTCGCGCCAGCTCTCGGCATGCGCCTCGAGCTTCTTCCAGGCGGGGCAGGCGGCAGGCGAAGTGGTGTTCATCCAGTCATCCCCGACCGTAACGATACAGCCGATAGCGCTCGCCCCGGTCCGCGGGCCGGCCTGCTGCAGGACTGGTGGAGCAGCGCCTTCCATCCGCGCGGCGATTT
>SHXL01000088.1 GCA_009693345.1 Betaproteobacteria bacterium | reverse complement strand
GGAAATGCTGAAGACGCTCAACCATGCGAAGAAGCTGTTGTTCGACGAACCCGAGAAGAAAATCGAGGCCGCTGCCGCAGCGGCGCCGCAGGGCGAAGAAGACCCAAAGGATCCGGTTGGAAAGCAAGACTCTTAAGGTCTGTTCCTGCAACGGCACGATTCCCCTCGACGCGAAGCGTCTGGCGGAGGCGCTGAAGGCGAAGCAGCCGCTGACGGTGCACCGCGAGCTGTGCCGCAAGGAAGCGGGCGCGTTCCAGTCGGCGCTCTCAGATCCGGACGTGATCGTGGCCTGCACGCAGGAAGCGCCGTTGTTTGCCGAGCTCGCTTCGGCGGCGCAGTCGCAGGCAAGGATTTCTTTCCTCAATATCCGCGAAGTCGCCGGCTGGTCCGCCGAGGGCAGGGAAGCGGGGCCCAAGATCGCGGCCCTGCTGGCCGCGGCGGCGCTGCCGGAGCCCGAACCGGTGCCCGAGGTGGACTTCAAGTCGGGCGGCCACCTGCTGATCATCGGGCCGTCCGACGCCGCGCTCGACTGGGCGGGGAGGCTCGCCGGCTCGCTCGAAGTCGGCGTGCTGCTGACCGGCAAGGGCAGCGGCATGCAGCCGGCGGAGCGCAGCTATCCGGTCTGGTCCGGAAAGGTCACCGGCATATCGGGGTGGCTGGGCGCGTTCGAGGTGGAGTGGGCGCAGGAAAATCCGATCGACCTCGAACTTTGCACGCGCTGCAACGCCTGCGTGCGCGCCTGCCCGGAGGGCGCAATCGATTTCGGCTACCAGATCGACCTGAACAAGTGCAAAGCGCATCGCGATTGCGTCAAGGCCTGCGGCGCGATCGGCGCGATCGATTTTGCGCGCCAGTCCCCAACGCGCAAGGAGCGATTCGACCTGGTGCTGGATCTGTCGCGGCAGCCATTGATCCGCATTCCCGACCTGCCGCAGGGCTACGCCGCGCCCGGCGCCGATCCGCTGGAGCAGGCGCTTGCCGCGCAACGCCTGGCCGGGATGGTGGGCGAGTTCTCCAAGCCCCGCTTCACGCAATACCGCGAGCGGATTTGCGCCCATGGCCGCTCAGGCAAGACCGGTTGCACCAAATGCCTGGACGTCTGCTCGACCGGCGCGATCAGCTCGACTGGCGACCAAGTGAAAGTCGAATCGCACCTGTGCGCGGGTTGCGGCGGCTGCGCGACGGTATGCCCGTCTGGCGCGATGACCTACGCCTATCCGGGCGTCCCGGAACTCGGGGCAAGGTTGAAGACCATGCTTTCGGTATTTCGCGGGGCGGGCGGCAGCAACGCCTGCGTGCTGATTCACGATATGGAGGCCGGACGCGACGCGGTTCGCGCGGTAGGCCGCAATGCCGGTTTCGGCGTGCGCGGATTGGGCGCGAAGGGCGTCGGGCGAGGCCTGCCGGCGCGCGTGATCCCGTTCGAGGCCTTTCACGTTGCCGCGATCGGCATCGACGTGCTGCTCGGCGCGATCTGCTACGGCGCGAGCCAGGTAAGGGTTCTGGTGACGGGGCGCGAGGCCGAGGGCTACGTCGCCGCGCTGAAGGAACAGATGTCGTTCGCCGGCGCGATCCTCGAGGGGCTGGGCTACGCGGGGGCGCACTTTGGCGTGATCGAAAGCGGCAACCTCGAGCCAAAGCTCTGGGAGCTTGCGCCAGCGGGCGGCGTCGCCAGGCCAGCGGCGTTCAATCTTTCGCCCGAAAAGCGCACTTCGCTCGATTTTGCGTTTGATTTCCTGTGCAAGGACGCCGCAAGCAAGGTCCGGGAAATTGGCCTCCCTTCCGGAGCGCCCTTCGGCGCGCTCACGGTCGACAAGGAGACCTGCACGCTGTGCAAGGCGTGCATCGGCGCCTGTCCGGAAGCGGCGCTGCTGGATTCGCCGGAGACGCCGCAACTGCGCTTCATCGAGCGCAATTGCGTGCAGTGCGGACTGTGCGCCAAGACCTGCCCCGAGGACGCGATTCGTCTCGTGCCGCGGCTGCTGCTCGGCGCGCAGGCGAAAGAGTCGGTTGTGCTGCACGAGGCCGAACCCTTCAACTGCATCCGCTGCGCCAAGCCGTTCGGCACCAAGCGCATGGTCGACAACATGGTGGGCAAGCTGGGCGCGCATTCGATGTTCGCTTCCGCGGGCGCCCTGAAGCGGCTGCAGATGTGCGGTGATTGCCGGGTCATCGACATGGCCGGTTCGCAAGACCAGCCCTCGATCTTCGACTACACGGGCAGAAATTGAGCAATCCTGAACCGGTGCCGGAACTGCCGCCGGAGGACGAGGCGCGCGCGGCTTTCTATGGCCTTATCGCGCGCCTGTTCTACGCGCCGCCCGATCCGCAATTGCTGGGGCAGCTGCTGCACATGGGCGCGTTCGAGGAAGCGGGCGGCGATGCCGAAGGGCGCGGCAAGAAGCTCGCGCAGGCCTGGGGCGCTATCGTGGAGGCCTGCCGTACCGCGTTTCCCGTCGTGCTCGAGAACGAACACACGGAGTTGTTCGTCGGCGTCGGCAAGGCCGACGTGACGCCGTACCTCACGCACTACGTCATCAAATACGCGACCGACAATCCGCTCGTCGAATTGCGGCAGCAACTGGCCCGCTGGGGCATCGCGCGGCGCGAGAATGCCAATGAACCCGAAGACCATATCTCCGGCATCAGCGAAGCCATGCGATTCGCTATTGCGGTGCAGCATCGATCGCTCGAAGAGCAGCGGGCGTTCTTCGAGCGTTTTCTATATCGGGGCGGGATCGCGTTTTGCGGTGCGGTAACTGCCTCAGCGAAAGCAAATTTCTACCGGTTGGTCGCAACCTTCGCGCGCGAGTTTCTCGAACTCGAGCGCGAAGCGTTCGAGACAATATGAATAAACCATTCTATGAGAATGGCTATTGATTGCCTGTGCGTTGGCGAGAATTATTTTGGGTTGGGCTGATTCCCGCACTTGATCAATGGGTAAGGGGAAGGTAAGTTACAGGGGATTCCCTGTAATACTCCGAAGCCGCGCAGGCTTTGCAAAAGGGTCCGGACGCAACAAAGGAGGCAGGTATGAGCCAGAAAAAAGCGGTTCTTTCGCGTAGAAATTTCCTGTTGACGGTGGGCGCCGGCGGCGCCGCGACTGCGGCAGCGATCGTCGGCAAGAACGCGTCAACACCCTCGGCCTCCGACAGCAAGGACAAGCGCGCGACCAGCGGCTACAAGGTTAGCGAGCACATCAGCAACTACTACCGCACCACTAAAGTCTAGGAGGCGCGCCATGCTGCTGACCAGAAAAAACAACGGAAGCGCCTCCCAACACGGCACGAGTGCCGTCCAGCACAATCGTCTCTCGCAGGGTTTGTCCAGCGTGCTGGGCAAGACCATCGACCGCCGCACCTTCCTCAAGCGCTCGGGCATGACCGCCGGCGCCGGCATCGCCGCGGCGCAGATTCCGTTCAGCATGATGGGCGAGGCGAAGGCGGCTGACGCCGCGGCCGGCAAGACCGAAGTCAAGCGCACGATCTGCACGCATTGCTCGGTGGGCTGCGCGATCGATGCCGTGGTGCAGGACGGCGTCTGGATCCGCCAGGAGCCGGTGTTCGATTCGCCGATCAACCTCGGCGCCCACTGTGCCAAGGGCGCCTCGATCCGCGAGCACGGCATCACGCACGATTCGCACCGCCTGAAGTATCCGATGAAGCTCGAGGGCGGCAAGTGGAAGCGCCTGTCGTGGGACCAGGCCTATACCGAGATTTCGGAGAAGCTGCTCAAGATCCGCAAGGAATCCGGGCCCGACGCGCTGTTCGTGGTGGGCTCCTCCAAACACAACAACGAGCAGGCCTACCTGCTGCGCAAGTGGGTGTCGCTCTGGGGCAGCAACAACACCGACCACCAGGCGCGCATTTGCCACTCGACCACCGTCGCCGGCGTGGCCCAGACCTGGGGCTACGGCGCGATGACCAACTCGTACAATGACGAGCAGAATTCGAAGTCGCTGTTTTTTCTCGGCTCCAACGCGGCGGAAGCCCATCCGGTGTCGATGCTGCACACGCTGCACGCCAAGGAGAACGGCTGCAAGGTGATCGTCGCCGACCCGCGCTACACGCGCACCGCGGCGAAGGCCGACATTTACGTGCGCTTTCGCTCCGGCACCGACGTGCCGCTGATCTTCGGCATCCTGCACCACATCTTCAAGAACGGCTGGGAGGACAAGCAGTACATCCACGACCGCGTCTACGGCATGGAGGACGTGAAGAAGGAAGTCATGGCCAAGTGGACGCCGGACAAGGTGACCGAGGCCACCGGCTGCAGCGAGGCCGAGATCTTCAACATCGCCAAGACGATGGCCGAGAACCGGCCCGGATTCATCATCTGGGCGATGGGCCAGACGCAGCACAACAACGCCAACGGCATCGTGCGCGCCTCGAACATCCTGCAACTCGCGCTCGGCAACGTCGGGCGCTCGGGCGGCGGCTGCAATATCTACCGCGGCCACGACAACGTGCAGGGCGCGACCGACGTCGGCCCGAACCCCGACACGCTGCCCGGCTACTACCCGGTCACGGTGCCCGCCTCCTGGGCGCACTGGTCGCGGGTCTGGAACGTGGATCTTGCCTGGCTGAAGAAGCAGTTCGCCTCGGAAGCCATGATGGCCAAGCCCGGCATGACGGTATCGCGCTGGATCGACGGCGTGCTGGAGAAGAACGAGCTCATCGACCAGGAATCGAACCTGCGCGCCATCGTCTACTGGGGCCATGCGCCCAACAGCCAGTCGCGCGGCCTCGAGATGGTGGAGGCGATGAAAAAGCTCGACCTGATGATCGTCGTCGACCCGTACCCTTCGGCCTCCGCCGCGATGTTCGCGATGGTGCGCAAGGATGGCGCCTACCTGCTGCCCGTGGCGACGCAGCTCGAAACAGAGGGTTCGGCTACTGCATCGAACCGCTCACTCCAATGGCGCCAGAAGGTGATCGACCCGCTGTTCGAGTCGCGCACCGACCACATGATCATGTACCAGTTGGCCGAAAAATTCGGCTTCGCCAAGGAATTAATCGGTCAGAAGGGTGACGGCAAGCCCAACATCGCGCTGGTCAAGGGCAAGGGCGGCATGGAACCCTCGATGGAGGATACGCTGCGCGAGATCAACCGCGGTGCGTGGACCATCGGCTACACCGGCCAGTCGCCGGAGCGCCTGCAGGCGCACATGCGCAACATGCACCAGTTCGACGTCAAGACGCTGCGTGCCAAGGGCGGCAAGGACGCGAAGACCGGGTACGACCTGACCGGTGATTACTTCGGCCTGCCCTGGCCCTGTTATGGCAATGCCGCGCTCAAGCACCCGGGCTCGCCGAACCTGTACGACAACTCCAAGCACATGATGGACGGCGGCGGCAACTTCCGCGCCCTGTGGGGAGCGGAGAGGGACGGCGTCAACCTGCTGGCCGAAGACGGCTCGCACCCGAAAGGCGCCGAGATCACCACCGGCCATCCGCCGTTCGACCACGTGCTGCTGAAGAAGCTGGGCTGGTGGGACGACCTCACCGAGGACGAAAAGAAGGAAGCGGAAGGAAAAACCTGGGCTAACGACCTCTCGGGCGGGATTCAGCGTGTCGCCATGAAGCACGGCAACCATCCGTTCGGCAACGCCAAGGCGCGCGCCGTCGTCTGGAACTTCCCCGACGGCATCCCGCAGCACCGCGAGCCTCTCTACAGCCCGCGCCCGGACATGGTCGAGAAATACCCGACGCATGACGACGTGAAGAACATGTGGCGCCTGCCGACGCTGTTCAAGTCGGTGCAGCAGAAGTCGGTGAAGGAGGAGATGCACAAGAAATACCCGCTGGTTCTCACCAGCGGCCGCCTGGTGGAGTACGAGGGCGGGGGCGAGGAGACGCGCTCCAATCCGTGGCTCGCCGAATTGCAGCAGGACAACTTCGTCGAGATCAACCCGAAGTCGGCGGCCGACCGCGGCATCCGCAACGGCGAATTTGTCTGGGTGAGCACGCCTTCGGGCGCGAAGCTCAAGGTGAAGGCGCAGGTCACCGAGCGCGTCGGGCCGGATACCTGCTTCATCCCGTTCCACTTCTCGGGCTGGTGGCAGGGGCAGGACATGCTGCCGTACTACCCGGAGGGCGCCGCGCCGATCGTGCGCGGCGAAGCGGTGAACACGGCGACCACCTACGGCTACGACCGGGTAACCATGATGCAGGAAACCAAGACTACGCTTTGCCAAGTGGCGAAGTTCCAGGCGTAAGGAGAGAGAGCCATGGCGAGAATGAAATTCCTGTGCGATGCGGAACGCTGCATCGAGTGCAACGGCTGCGTTACCGCGTGCAAGAATGAAAACGAGGTGCCCTGGGGCGTCAACCGCCGCCGCGTCGTGACGATCAACGACGGCGTGATCGGCGCGGAGAAATCCATATCGGTCGCCTGCATGCACTGCTCGGACGCGCCCTGCATGGCGGTGTGCCCGGTGGACTGCTTCTACAAGACCGCGGACGGCGTGGTGCTGCACGACAAGGACCTGTGCATCGGCTGCGGCTACTGCTTCTACGCCTGCCCGTTCGGCGCGCCGCAGTTTCCGCAGGCCGGCGCGTTCGGCCTGCGCGGCAAGATGGACAAGTGCACCTTCTGCGCCGGCGGCCCGGAGGAGGATAAGAGCGAGGCCGAGTTCAAGAAGTACGGCCGCAACCGCCTGGCGGAGGGCAAACTGCCGGCCTGCGCGGAAATGTGCTCCACCAAGGCGCTGCTCGGTGGCGACGGCGACGTGATCGCCGACATCTATCGCGAGCGCGTGGCGCGCCGCGGCAGCAAGGGCGCCGAGGCCTGGGGCTGGGGCAGCGCCTACGGGCAGCCGCCCAAGGGGGCAGCGCCTGCCGCACCCGCCGGGGGCAAGTCATGATCCGGTGCTCGCTGCTCGCCGCCTCGGTGTTGTGTATCGGGGGCTGCATGGAAGTGGAGCAGGTCAGCAACGCGCAGAAGCAGGCCGGCCAGACGGTAAGGCGCGACACCAACCCATGGAGCAACGAGCCGCTTGCCAACGGTCCGAAGTGGAGCAAGGGCGACCGCACGAGCTGGGAAGAGCAGATCAAGAAGCGCCAGCTGGCCCAGCACGAGCACCGTCGGATTTATGAATAGCGGGCAGGACGCCATGCACACGCTCTCCCGCATGACGGGTTGGCTCGTTCTGACTTTTGCGTTTGCGCTTCCGGTCGGCGCGCAGCAGACCCCGGCGCAGAAAGATCTTGCGAAAGACCAGCAGCAGCGCACCGTCAACCAACCGGGCAATAACTCGGAGGTCTGGCGCGACGTCCGTTCCGGCCAGCCCAACAATACGACTGTTCCGGGCAGGGAAACCGGCGTGCTGGTGCAGGCGCAAGCGCGCTTTCCGGGGCAAGAGAACATGACCACCGCGGGCGAGGCCTGGCGCAAGTTCAGGAACGGCCCGGTCACGTTTTACGGCGGCTGGCTGGTGATTCTGATGTGCGCGATCATCGGCGCGATCTATTACACGCGGGGACCGATCAAGTTGCACGACAAACCCACCGGCCGGGTCATCGATCGCTTCTCGCTTGCCGAGCGCTGGGCGCACTGGGTGATGGGAATCAGCTTCTGCGTGCTGAGCGTCTCCGGTCTCATCATCCTGTTCGGCAAGCACGTGCTGCTGCCGGTCCTCGGTTACACCCTGTTCGCGTGGCTGACAGCGCTCGGGAAGAATTTGCACAACTTCGTCGCGCCGCTGTTCATCGTGAGTCTGCTGGTGTTCATCGTCATGTACCTGAAGGACAATCTGCCCGAAAAAGGTGACGCCACCTGGCTCGCCAACGGCTGGAAGTTTTTCTACGGCGTGCATCTGTCCTCGGGCCGCTTCAACGCTGGCGAGAAGGTCTGGTTCTGGGTTGGCGTGGTGGTGCTGTGCCTGATCGTGAGCGTCTCGGGGCTGATCCTGCTGTTCCCGAACTTCGACCAGTTGCGCTCGACCATGCAGCAGGCGAGCGTGGTGCACGCGATTGCCGCGATCCTGGTAATCGGCTTCGCGATCGGGCACATCTACATGGGCACGATCGGGGTGGAAGGCGCCTATGGCAACATGCGCGACGGCGTCACGGATGAAACCTGGGCCAAGGAGCACCACGATATGTGGTACGACGACGTCAAATCGGGCGGGGCTGGGGTGACAACTGCGGCGAAATCCGGCGCCGCACCGCAGACACTGCATTGAGGAGGAGCAGGGCCACCATGAAAAAGTTCATCGCATTGACGCTCGCTGCAGGCTTGGCGCTCGGTTCGCTTGCCGGGGTGCAGGCAAAACTCCCCGCGGCGCCGCCGAAGAGCGATGCCGACAAGGCAGTCGAGGCGGAAAAGGCGGCTGCGGCCAAGGCGAAGGAAGGCGCGGAGAACGCCAAGGCACAGGACAAAGCAGTGGCCAACTACAAGAAGAACAAGGGCATGGCCGAGCCGAAGACTTCGGCAGCCACGACCTCCGGGAAGAAGAAGTAGCCGCTGCCGTGCGATTGTTTGCGGTCACCGTATTGGTCCTCGCGGCCGGTTGCCAGTCGATTCCGGCGGATGCGCCCAAGGCGAGCGCCAGCCTGCAGCCGACCAAAGGCAGCAGCGTGCGCGGTACCGCGACCTTCGTGCAGATTGACGGCAAGGTGCGGGTGACGGCCAATGTCAGCGGGCTCAAGCCGGACAGCCAGTTCGGCTTCCACATTCACGAAGCCGGCGATTGCAATTCCGGCGACGGCATGAGCGCCAAGGGCCACTTCAACCCGCTCGCCAAGCCCCACGGCCATCACACGACGATGGAGCGCCACGCCGGCGATATGCCCAACCTGCAATCCGACGCCAGCGGCAATGCCAGCCTGACCGCCGACCTGGATGTCATTACGATCACGCCCGGCACCACGGGCATCGTGGGCCGGGGGCTCATCGTGCATGCGCAGCCGGACGACTACAAATCGCAACCGGTCGGCAACGCCGGCGCACGCAGCGCCTGTGCGGTGATTCAGCGCGGCTAGCTGCTATTGATCTAGCAAAGCTAGATTTTCTCTTCCGGCGGCTTGATATGGCGAAAGGCGGCCAACAACAGCAGGTCGTAGAAGATCTTCAGGCCGCCACATAGCAGCAGCGGCCAAATCATGTTTCCGGACGCAAACAGCGCGCCGGCGAGCACCGGGCTGGCCGCCGAAGCGAGGCTACGGGGGACCGCGGTAACGCTGGCAGCCGCCGGCCGCTCGGCCTCGGTGACCACGGCCATCACGTAGGAGGACCTGGTCGGCACGTCCATCTGCGACAGCGTGGCGCGTACCAGCAGCAGGCCCAACGCCCATTCGACCGAGGGTACGAATGCCGCGGCAATCAGGCAGAGGCTGGACGGGATATGCGTGAAAACCATGGTGTTCACCAGGCCGATGCGCGCGCCGATCCAGGCGGCAACCGGGAAGGAGAATGCAGAGAGGACGCCGGTCCAGAAGAAGAACACGCTCGCCGCGGTGAGCGACAGATCGAAGCGCTCGAACAGCCAGAGCGCGAGCAGCGACTGGACGACGAAACCGCCGGCGAAGGAATCGATGCTGAACAGGGCGGCCAGTTTGTACACGATGGCGCGCGACTGCCCGAGCGCGGGCGGCGCTTGCGATACCGAGCGGGGCGCGCGGGCGGAGGCGGGAATCCTGCTGTATGCCAGCCCGCCGAGAATGCCGAGGACGGCGTAGGCGAGGAACATGATCTTGATGGCTGCGAGTGTTCCGATGCCTGCGGGCGCCAGCCACTCCGGCATGCCCGCGAGCAGCGAACCGAAGGCGCCGGCGAGAGCGCCGATCAGGCTGTAGCGCGCGAAAGCGCGGGTTCGTTCCAGCGGTGCGACCGCGCCGGACAGCACCGTGTGCTCGAGCGGCACGAAGATGCTGGTGCTGCCGCCCGAAGGGTTGATCGTGCCGACAAAGGCGACGATTAGAAGCAGCGCGTAGTCGCCTGCGGCCGCGTAGGCAATTCCCGTGACCGCCATGAGCGCCGAGGCCGTGAGCAGCAACGCGCGCTGGTCGTGGCGGACGCCGAGAAAGCCGATCGCGAGCGTGAGGAGCGCAGACCCGAACAGCGCCAGCGTCGCCACCACGCCGACCTCGAAGGCCGACATGCCCAGCGCGATGAGGTAGACCGGCAGCAGGATGGCGACAAAACCGTCGCCGAAGTCGCGAATCGCCTTGGCGAGGTAAATGTTGCCGGCGGTGCTAGACACCGTCGACCAGGATCAGCTTCGAGTCCGCGGCCTTGAGACGCATGGCGAGGAGCGGCGCGTATTCGACCGAACCGTACCACCTGCGCGCCTGGTCCATCGACGGAAATTCCAGCACCACGACGCGCTTTGGCGTCCAGCCGCCTTCCTTCGGGTCAACGCTGCCGCCGCGGACCAGGTATTTCCCGCCGTAGGCGGCGATGGTCGACGGCACGCCCTTGGCGTATTCCTGAAACAGCTGCGGGTCGGTGACGTTTACTTCGACGATGACGAAGGCGGACATTTCAAATTCTCCCTGACCTCTTATCGCAGCAACGTGGCGGCGAGCCCGGCGAGGGCGCAAGCGCCGATCACCGGCATGATCCCGGCCTTGAAGCGAAACAGCGCGACGAACGCGGCGCCGCCGATGATCGCCGAGAGCCACTCAAAACTCCCGCCTGCACCCTGGGGCCAGAGCACGTGCCATGCGAAGAACAGGGCGAGGTTGACGATCACGCCAACGACCGCCGCGGTGATCCCCGTGAGCGGCGCGCTGAAGTTCAGCTTTCGGTGCGTGGTCTCGACGAACGGCGC
>SHXL01000087.1 GCA_009693345.1 Betaproteobacteria bacterium | reverse complement strand
TGATCCGCGAGCTGCGCCTGGCCGAACACGGGCTGCGCATCGTCGAGCGGCCGCTGGCCAATTTCCTGCCGTTGCAAGAAGGCTTCCTGAAGGTCGGCGGCGATTTGGCGGCGACGCAGCGCGAATTCGCGAAGTTCTCCACTCGTGACGCAGAGAACCTCCCGCACTACTGGACGAAACTCGAGCGTGTCGCCAACGTGCTTCGCGAGATGGTGCTGGAGAAACCGCCGAATGCAGGGGGAGGGGTTTTTGATCTGCTCGGTTTGCTTCGTTCCGGTTGGAGAATAAAAAATCTACCCATCGAAACGCAGCGCGATCTTCTCGGGCTGTTCACCCGAAGCGCGGCAGAGTGGCTGGAGGACTGGTTTGAGTCTGAACCAGTCAAGGCGGCGTTCGGTTTCGACGCGGTGGTGGGCAATTACGCCAGCCCGTATCACCCGGGCACCGCCTACGTGCTGCTGCACCACTGTTTCGGAGAAGTGAATGGCAAGCGCGGCCATTGGGGCCATGCGATCGGCGGCATGGGCGCGATCAGCGAGGCGCTGTCTGCGGAAGCCCGGCGGCTCGGTGTGGAAATCACCTGCGATTCCGCGGTCGCACGCGTGCGCAAGAACACCTTAGTGCTCGAGGACGGCAAGGAGTTGACGGCCAGGGCCGTCGTCGCCAACGTCAATCCGAAGCTGCTCTATCTGAAGCTGATGGAGAAAAGCGAGCTTCCTGCGGAATTCATTGCGCGCATGGAGCGCTACAAATGTGGATCGGCCACCTTCCGCATGAATGTTGCGATGTCGGCGTTGCCGCGCTTCTCCTGCCTCCCGGAACCCGGCCCGCATCATGCGAGCGGCATCATCCTCGCGCCGTCGCTCGGCTACATGGACCATGCCTACCTGGATGCGCGCGCCGGCGGAATCGCCGAAAGGCCGATTATCGAAATGGTCATTCCGAGCACGCTGGACGATTCACTCGCGCCCAAAGGGGCGCACGTGGCGAGCTTGTTTTGCCAGCACTTTGCGCCGGATGCGGATTGGGGCCTGAGGAAAGACGAAGCAATCGGCCGTATCTTCGACGTGGTCGAGTCGCACGCGCGGGGTTTCCGCAATAGCGTGCTCGGGCATAGCGCGCTGTCGCCCGCCGATCTGGAGCGTGAGTTCGGGCTCACCGGTGGCGACATTTTCCATGGCGCGCTGTCGCTCGATCAACTCTGGTCGGCGCGGCCGCTGCTTGGCCATGCCGACTACCGGGGGCCGGTGAAGGGGCTCTATCTTTGCGGCTCGGGCGCGCATCCGGGAGGCGGGGTCACCGGAGCGCCCGGGCACAATTGCGCGCGCGAAGTATTGCGCGACTTCGGCAAGAGGATGCCCGGCTAGACTGCTTGCGGCGTGAAGCCGGCTTCGGCGACGCAGTGGAAGAGGTCTTCCTTCGACGCCTTGCCTTCAACCCGCACGCGGTGCTCGGCCAGCGAGATATCCACCTTGGCGGAAGCATCCAGTTCCTTCACCGCCTTGGTGATGGTGCTGACGCAGTGCCCGCAGGTCATATCCGGAACTTTGATCTCGATCATCGTCATCTCCTCAGAGGGTGCCATGATCAACGCTCCCATCGTAGCAGGGTCAAGCCCTTGACCCTCCAATGGTGGCAGACTTTAGCCTGAAGCCTATGGATACCAGCATTCGGATCCGCCTGCCGATCGAGGGCATGACCTGCGCGACCTGCTCCGCGCGCGTGGAGAAGGCGCTCAAGGCTGTGCCCGGCGTGGGCAGCGCCGTGGTCAACCTCGCCACTGAGACCGCCACGGTGACGCTGGCAGCAGGCGCGCTGCCGCAGACGCTGGTCGATGCCGTGCACAAGGCAGGTTACGAGGCGCGTCTTACGCCCTCGCCGCAGGCGCCTGCCACCGATCGATCGTGGTTGCCGGTTGCGGCCTCCGCGGTGCTGGCGCTGCCGCTCATGCTGCCGATGCTCGCCGAACCGTTCGGCGCCGACTGGGCGTTGCCGGGCTGGGTACAACTCGTTCTTGCCACGCCGGTGCAGTTCGTGTTCGGCGCGCGCTTCTACCGCGCCGGCTGGAAGGCGCTGCTGGCGCGCGTCGGCAACATGGACCTGTTGGTCGCGCTGGGCACCAGTGCGGCCTACGGACTTTCGCTCTACCTGCTGGTTCGCCACTGGGACCACGGCATGGCGCACTTCTATTTCGAAGCCTCCGCGGTGGTGATTACGCTGGTGTTGTTTGGCAAATGGCTGGAAGGCCGTGCCAAGCGCCAGACCACCGAAGCGATCCGTGCGCTGCAGGCGTTGCGTCCGGAGCGGGCGCGCGTGCGACGCGACGGCCGGGAGATCGAGATACCGCTCGCGTCGCTCGCCGTGGGAGACGCGGTCGTGGTGCGCCCGGCCGAGCGCATCGCCGCCGACGGCGAGATCCTCGAAGGTACGACGCACGTCGATGAATCGCTCATCACCGGCGAATCGCGGCCGGTCGCGAAAGGCCCGGACGAGCGGGTTACCGGCGGTTCGGTAAACGGCGAAGGGCTGATCGTGGTGCGCGCGACCGCGGTCGGCGCGCAATCGGTGCTCGCCCGCATCATCGAACTGGTGGAATCCGCGCAGGCGGGCAAGGCGCCGATCCAGCGACTGGTGGACAAGGTGAGCGCGGTTTTCGTGCCGGTGGTACTCGGGATTGCGGTGGTTACGTTCCTTGCCTGGGGCCTCGTCACCGGGCAATGGGAGCAGGCAGTGCTAAATGCAGTGGCGGTGCTGGTGATTGCTTGTCCGTGCGCGCTCGGCCTGGCGACCCCCGCGGCTGTGATGGCCGGCACCGGCGTCGCCGCCAAGCATGGCGTGTTGATCAAGGATGCCGAAGCGCTCGAAATCGCGCACGGCGTGCGCGTCGTTGCCTTCGACAAGACCGGAACGCTGACGCTCGGCCGCACGATGCTCGTCTCGCTCGAAGGGGCGGATGGCGATCGGGCGTCCGCGCTGGCGCTCGCGGCTGCCGTGCAATCCGGCAGCGAACATCCGCTCGCCAAGGCGGTCGTCGCCGCCGCGAAGAAGGAAATGGTTACCGTCCCGGCGGCCGAAGGCGCCACGGCGGTACCGGGGCGCGGGGTCGAAGCGCAGGTCGGCGGTCGCAGGCTGGTTGTCGGTTCGAGCCGCTGGATGTGCGAACTCGGTGTGGACACTTCCTCTCTGGACGCGCGCCGCGCGGCTATCGAACGGCAGGGCCAGACAGCCTCGTGGCTCGCAGAACTCTCCGGCACGCCACGCATTATCGCGCTGCTCGGCATCGGCGATGAGTTGAAGCCGGAAGCGGCCGAAGCGATTGCTGAACTGGCGCGGCGCCACATCGAGACGGTGATGCTCACCGGCGACAGCCGCGTCGTCGCCGAAGCAATCGCTGCACGCGTAGGGATCCGCAGCGTGCGCGCCGAGATACTGCCGGAGGACAAGGCCGGGGTGATTCATGAATTGCGGCAGGCGCATGGTGTGGTGGCGATGGTGGGCGACGGCATCAACGATGCGCCGGCGCTCGCGGCGGCGGACATCGGCTTCGCCATGGGTTCGGGCACGGATGCGGCGATGCATGCCGCCGGCGTCACGCTGATGCGCGGCGACCCGCGGCTGGTCGCCGCGGCGATCGACATCTCGCGCCGCACCTACGCCAAGATCCGGCAGAATCTGTTCTGGGCGTTCATCTACAATGTGGTCGGCATTCCGCTCGCCGCGCTCGGGCTGCTCAGCCCGGTGGTGGCGGGCGCCGCGATGGCCCTGAGCAGCGTGAGCGTGGTCAGCAACGCCTTGCTGCTCAAGCGCTGGAATCCAGGAGCCTGAGTTGGGAAAAAGCGAGTCCGTCTTCGAACATGCCGACGCCCTCGAACGCGGCCTGCTTGACATCGGGCGGGCCTCGACGGCAAGCGGGGTCTCGATAAAGATGATCCGGCACTACGAGGCGATCGGGTTGCTGACGAACGTCGCCCGTACCCATGCCAACTACCGTGTATACAGCGACACGGACGTGCATACGCTGCGTTTCATCAAGCGCGCGCGTACGCTCGGCTTCTCCATGCACGACATCCGCGACCTGCTCGCGCTCTGGCAGAACAAGTCGCGCCCCAGCGCATCGGTGAAGAAGGTCGCGGCCGGCCACATGGATGAACTGAAAAAGAAGATTGCCGGGATGCAGTCCATGCTGACAACGCTGCAGCACTTGACACACAACTGCCATGGCGACCAGCGGCCCGATTGCCCCATCCTGGACGATCTCGGGGGGCCGGCTTGACAACGGGAACTGAAAACGCCGCGGACGGTCAATCAACAATGCATGTGCTAGGATTTTCCCCGTGAAGCGCACCTGCCGCATCGTTTTGCTCGCCCTGCTGCTCGCGGCCCTGCCGTTGCGCGGCTATGCCGGCGTGCTGACGGCGTTGTGCGAATCGCACCATGGGGGTGCTGCCGTTGCTGAAGAGCATGCGCACGAGCACGGCGACAGCCACCATCATGACTCGGACGAAGGCGCTGGCGGACCGTCGCACGCAGCATCGGTGTGCAGCATCTGCGCATCGTGCTGCGCGGGCGCGAGCCTCGCGCCGGATGCGCCGCGCGTAGCGGTAGTCCAGTCTCCAGTGTCTGACCGTATTGCCTTCTTCGACCGCCGTACCTCGGGTTACGTTCCTGAGCATCTCGACCGACCTCCTCTCGCTTCCTGAACGCTGATCCGGCCGCGGCGCGCTAGGGCGTGCCGCTCCTGCGCGCGCAAGCGTGCGACTGATTGCGTTTGGAGAGCCATGTCTAAGATTTTTTGCATTGCACTGGCGGTGTGCGCCGTCGGCAGCGCCGCCGCGCAGACCACCGCGCGGCCCGATCCCGCCGATCCCAAGGCGGCCGTTCCGCTGCGAACGTACGAATCCGCCTTTAAGGACTACCGGCCGTACGCCGATCCCGATGTGGCGCGCTGGCGCCAGTCCAATGAGGAAATGGGCCGTCTTGGCGGCCACGTAGGCCACGTGCCCCGGGAAACGGGCGCAACCGCCAAGCCCGGCGCCAAGCAACCTGCACCCGCGAGTCATGGAGGACACAAATGAGGACCGCTACTGTGGCCATGGCCACTCTGCTGCTCGCCGGCTGCGCGACATTTTCGGAGGACGGCGGCTTCGGCACCGTGCAGCGCACGGTCAAGGAGCGTACCGGGCAGGACGCGCGTTGGGTGCGAACCGACGATGACGCGAACTCGGTGCGTGCGCGCACGCGAGAAATCCTCGGACGCCCTCTTACGGCGGACGATGCCGTGCAACTGGCGTTGCTGAATAACCCCGGCCTGCAGGCGACGTATGCGGAACTAGGAATCTCGGAGGCCGACCTCGTCCAGGCGGGCCGCGGGCCGAACCTTCGGCTGCACTGGTTGCGCACCAAGTTCGGCAACGATGTCACCAAGGTCGAAGAGAGTTTCAGTTTCGATCTGCTCGGGGTGTTGCTGATGCCGCTGCGCCAGAAAATGGAGGCGCGGCGCTTCGAGCGCGTCCAGGCCGACGTGACGGCGGAAGTGATCCGGGTTGCGTCGGAAACCAGAAAAGCCTGGGTGCACGCGGTCGCAGCGGCGCAAGCCGAGCACTACATGGGGCAGGTAAAGGACGCCGCGGATGCGGGCTCGGAGCTTGCGCGCAGGATGGCCGCGGTGGGCAACTGGTCCAAGCTCAACCAGATGCGCGAACAGGCGTTTTATGCGGATGCGGCGGCACAGTTGGCGCGCGCCAGGAACGAAGCGCACGCCGCGCGCGAGCGGTTCGCGCGGTTAGCGGGACTCTGGGGCGAGGACCTCGCGTTCAGGCTGCCAGAGCGGCTGTCGGATCTTCCGGCTGCGCCGCGCGACGGTGGCGAGCTGGAAGCCCGCGCCATGGAGCAGCGGCTGGATGTCAGGGCAGCGAAGCGTGAAGCCGAGTGGGTCGCCGAATCGCTGGGCCTTACGAAGGCGACGCGGTTCATCAACGCCCTCGAGCTGGGCCGTGCGCGCACCAAGGAAGGCCAGGACGGGTTTTCCTACGGCTACGTAGTGGGCGTCGAGATTCCGATCTTCGACTGGGGTACAGCGCGGGTGGCGCGTGCCGAGGCGACCTACATGCAGGCGGCGCATCGCGTCGCCCAGGTCGCGATCGATGCGCGCTCGGAGGTGCGCGAGCTCTACGGCGCCTATCGAACCGCGTACGACCTCACGCGTCACTATCGCGATGAAGTTGTGCCTTTGCGAAAACGCATTTCGGACGAAATGCTGCTGCGCTACAACGGCATGCTGGCGAGCGTGTTCGAGTTGCTCGCCGATTCGCGGGAGCAGGTCGCGGCCGTGAATTCGTATCTGGGCACATTGCGGGAATTCTGGATCGCGGACGCCGAACTTCAGGCGAGCCTCTCGGGGCGTGCCGGCGGCGGCATGGCCGCTAAAAGCGCCGACATGCCATCGCTCTCAATGGGCGGCCGCGGCCACTGACAGAGGGAAATGGACATGACAAATCGTAGAATTTTTCTGAAAACCGCGGGCGCCGCGATGCTCGGCGCCGCGGGCGTGAGCCGCGCGGCGCAGGGCGCGGTGCCCGAAGCACCGAGCATGGACAAGCCCGCGACCCAGCCACCGCTCGCGCCGCCGAACGGGCGTCCATACAACCCGGTCGTGACGCTGAATGGCTGGACGCTGCCCTGGCGCATGAAGGACGGCGTCAAAGAGTTCCATCTGGTGGCCGAGCCGGTGGTGCGTGAGATTGCGCCCGGCATGAAAGCCCACCTCTGGGGCTACAACGGTCAGTCCCCTGGGCCGACCATTGAGGTCGTGGAGGGCGACAAAGTGCGCCTCTTCGTCACCAACAAGCTGCCCGAGCACACCACGATTCATTGGCACGGGCAGCGGCTGCCGAACGGCATGGACGGTGTGGGCGGCCTTAATCAACCACAGATTCCCGTTGGCAAGACCTACGTGTACGAGTTCACGGCGAGGCGGCCGGGCACGTTCATGTACCACCCGCACGCCGACGAAATGACGCAGATGGCGATGGGCATGATGGGGTTCTGGGTCACGCATCCGAAGGACCCCGGCATCCTGCGCGTGGACCGCGATTTCGTGTTCCTGCTCAACGCGTACGACATTGATCCGGGCAGTTTCACTCCCAAGGTGAACACGATGCTGGATTTCAACCTCTGGACCTGGAACTCGCGCTCCTTTCCGGGCATCGATCCGCTGGTGTGCCGTCTGGGCGACAAGGTGCGCATTCGCATCGGCAATCTGACCATGACCAACCACCCGATCCACCTCCATGGCCACGAATTCGTGGTGACGGGTACAGACGGCGGCTGGACCGCGCCGGGTTCGCGCTGGCCGGAGGTCACCACCGATGTCGCGGTCGGTCAGATGCGCGCGATCGAGTTCGACGCCACCGAACCCGGCGACTGGGCGTTCCATTGCCATAAATCGCACCACACCATGAATCCGATGGGCCACGGCGTGCCCACGATGATCGGCATCGACCATCGCGGCATCGCCGAGAAGATCATCCGCCTCGTACCCGAGTACATGGTGATGGGCGAGCGCGGCATGGCGGACATGGGCGAGATGGAAATGCCGCTGCCCGACAACACGCTGCCCATGATGACCGGGACCGGCCCCTTCGGCGCCGTCGAAATGGGCGGCATGTTCACCACCGTGAAGATCCGGCAGGGCTTGGCGCGCAGCGATTTCAAGGACCCCGGCTGGTACAAACATCCGGCAGGCACCATCGCATACGAATGGAGCGGGGCAGCACCGCTCGCCGAGCGCGCCGCGCCAGCGACGAAGCAGCCGGGACCGACCGTCAAGGTTCGCAAGCCGGCCGGGCACGGCAAGCATTGAATTTCTTTGACATTCCAGCCATCACAGAGGAGGAAAGGATGATTCGTACGATTCTAGCCACCGCAATATCCGTCGCGTTCGTGTCGGGCCAGGTGCTCGCGCACGGCGAGGCCAAGCACGACAAGAAAGCCGCCAAGCCGATCTCGATCGAGGAGAAGGAGTTCGGGCGCGAAGGCGATCCCAGAAAAGCAGGGCGCACCGTGAACGTCGACATGAGCGACAAGCTGCGCTTCACGCCCGCCAGCCTGACAGTCAAGCAGGGGGAAACGGTGAAGTTCGTCGTAAAAAACAGTGGCAAACTGATGCACGAGATGGTGCTCGGCACGATGCAGGAACTGAAGGAGCACTCGGCGATGATGCAGAAACATCCGACCATGGAACACGACGAGCCATACATGGCGCATGTGGCGCCAGGCAAGATCGAGACCATGGCCTGGCAGTTCACCAAAGCTGGCGAGTTCTATTTCGGCTGTCTGGTTCCCGGCCATTTCGAGGGCGGGATGGTGGGGAAAATAGCGGTCAAACCCTGAAAGGAGATGCATATGAAACGCATCGCGCTTGCATTGATTGCGGCATCTCTTTCACTGTCATCCGCGTTCGCGGACGAGGCGCACCACAAGCAGGGCGCGTCAATTGAGGGCGAGGTCCGCAAGGTAGACAAGGACGCAAAGAAGATCACCATCAAGCACGGGCCAATGCCGACTCTGGACATGCCGGCAATGACAATGGTGTTCCAGGTCAAGGACCCGGCGATCCTCGACAAAGTGAAGGCAGGAGACAAGGTAAAGTTCCAAGCCGAGAAGCTTGGCGGCGCGTTCACGGTCACTGGCATGGAACCGACAAAGTAATCGCGCCGCCGCAGAGTTGAAAATTTCTGAGGCGGCAATGTTCGTAAAACTGGAGGTGGTCAAATGAAACGAATCTTATTGGCATCGCTGATTGCGGCCGCGCTGCCGGCTATGGCGCAACAGCTCGCGGATGGCGAAATCCGGAAGGTGGACAAGAAGGCGGGAACGCTCACCATCAAGCACGGGCCGATTCAGGCGATCGACATGCCGGCCATGACAATGGCGTTCCAGGTGAAGGAAGCGGCAATGCTCGATCGGGTGAAGGCGGGCGACAAGGTCAAGTTCCAGGCGGAAATGCGGGCAGGCGGCAAAGTGGCTGTTACCCGGATCGAGCCGGTTAAGTGAAGTTTGATCCTGGTCAACTGCCGAGTCCGGGTGGAACGGCGTGAACCGGTCGCGTCGGGAGTAGGATAGGCGCCATGGTGAGCAGCCGTACCCGGACGCGCGTTGCGCAGCTGATGCTGGGCCTGCTGCTGTTCGCGCAAGGTGCGCTTGCGGTGGCGGGCTGCGACTGGCTGAGGGCCGCGCCTGCGCTGACGATCGGCGCTGGTTTGGATCAGCCGCCCTGCCACGAGGAACCGGCGCTTAACGCGAACCTTTGCCTCGCGCATTGCCTGGGCGCAGACCAGAGCGCCGGCACGCCGCAGATCGTGGTGCACGACTGGATCGGAACGGCGTCGCTCAAGGTCGCGCTCGCCGATGGCCCGATCTACCCGGCAGCGGCGCTGCGCTACAGCCTGCCGCGCCCTGCCGCACCGCCGCCTCGCATTCTCTTTCAGTCTTTCCTGATCTGATTTTCCGCGTTTGAGATTGCGCTGCCGGCATCCGCCGGCGGCGGTCTTGCCATGTGGAGAATCGGATGCGCATTTCAATGCTATTACTGGCCGCTCTGGCGGCCGCCACGCCTGCCCTGGGGCAGGTTCTCACGCTGGGGGAGGCGCGCCGCCTTGCGCTTGAGTCTCAGCCTGCATTGCGCGCGCTCGATCTCAATGCCCGGGCGGCCGACGAGGCTTCGGTCGCTGACGGCGCACTGCCCGACCCGCGGCTGAAGCTCGGCGCCCTGAACTTCCCTTCGCGCAATTTCCCCAGCGCGCGCGAAGACATGACGCAGGTCGGCGTGAGCTGGGAGCAGTCCTTTCCGGGCGGCGACAAGCGCCGGCTGCGCACCGAGCGCACGCTCGCCGAAGCCGGGCAGGCGCGCGCCGAAGCGATCGGACTGCGCCAGGGAATCGCGCGCGACGTCGGCCAGGCCTGGCTCGACGCGTGGCAGGCGATCGGTGCCGAGCGGATGCTGGTCGGACTTGCGCAGGAATTCGAGCGCTCGATCGAGCTGGCGCGCATTGCGCTGGCGTCCGGCAAAGGCGCCCAGGCGGAGGTGCTCGCGGCGCGGCAACTGCACAGCCAATCCCACGACCGGCGGCTCGAGCTTGTGGCGCAGGCGCGGCGCGCGCGCTCCGCGCTGGCGCGCTGGGTGCCCGAGGCTGCCGCGCGGGATCTGCCCGCTGAGCTGCCGGCGCTCCCCCCGCCCGCCCCCCTCGCTGCGATCATCGAATCGCTGGAGCATCATCCGCTGCACGACATGCAACTTCGCGCCCAGGGCGTTGCCGAGGCGGATGTGGCGCTTGCCCGTGAAGCCTCCAAACCCGACCGCTCGGTAGAGCTTGGTTATTTCGCGCGCGGTGGCGGCCGCTCCGACATGCTCATGTTCCAGGTGGCGATCGAGCTGCCGGTGTTCGCGGACCGCAAGCAGGACCGGGTGGTGGCCGCGAAGCTCGCGCAACTGGAGCGCGCTCGGGAGCAGCGCGCGGATCATCTTCGCCAGCTGCGCGCCGATCTCGCCGCGGCCTACGCGGATTGGGAGCTCGCCGGCGAGCGTCTGCGCAACATCGAAGGCGCCATTCTTCCCGACGCCAGCGCGCGCCTGGTTGCGCTTCAGTCGCAGTATGGCGCTGGCGCCGCGCCGCTTGCCACCGTGCTGGAGGCGCGGCGCAATCTGGTTGAAGCCGGCGTCCAGCAACTGGCGATGCGCGCGATGCAGGCAAAAGCCCGCGTCGCCGTGCAGTACTTCG
>SHXL01000086.1 GCA_009693345.1 Betaproteobacteria bacterium | reverse complement strand
TTGATCGTGATCCCGCGCGCCTTCTCCTCCGGCGCTGCATCGATCTGGTCGTAGTTCTTCGCCTCGCCGCCGTACTTCTTCGCCAGAATGTGCGTCATCGCCGCCGTCAGCGTCGTCTTGCCATGATCCACGTGCCCGATCGTCCCCACCTTCAGGTGCGGTTTGGTTCTCTCGAATTTGCCTTTTGCCATCTGCTCGACCTTTGGGTGGTTATTTTTTCGCGCTGATCACTGCTTCGGAAACGCTCTTCGGCGCTTCCGCGTAGTGCTTGAATTCCATCGTGTAGGTGGCCCTGCCCTGGGTGAGCGAACGCACCGTCGTCGAATAGCCGAACATCTCGCCCAGCGGCACCTCGGCCTTGATCGTCTTGCCGCCAGCCAGATCTTCCATTCCCTGGATCACGCCGCGCCGCGCGGAAAGGTCGCCCATCACGTCGCCCATCTTCTCCTCGGGCATTTCCACCTCGACCGCCATGATCGGCTCGAGCAGCACCGGATTGCCGGCGCGCATGCCGTCCTTGAACGCGAAGATCGCGGCCATCTTGAACGCGTTCTCGTTCGAGTCCACGTCGTGGTACGAACCGTCGAACAGAGTGACTTTCACGTCCACCACCGGGTAGCCGGCGAGCACGCCGTCCAGCAGCGCCTCGTCGACGCCCTTCTTGACCGCCGGAATAAATTCCTTTGGCACCCTGCCGCCCTTGACGCCATCGACGAATTCATAGCCGGTGCCGTGGGGCTGGGGCTCGAGCTTGAGCCAGACGTGGCCATACTGGCCGCGACCGCCCGATTGCTTGATGAACTTGCCCTCGGATTCGAGCGCTTTCTTGAAGGTCTCGCGGTAGGCCACCTGGGGCTTGCCGACCGAGGCTTCGACACCGAACTCGCGCTTCATGCGGTCGACGATGATCTCCAGGTGGAGCTCGCCCATGCCCGAGATGATCGTCTGGCCGGATTCCTCGTCGGTATGGACGCGGAACGACGGATCTTCCTGCGCCAATCGATTCAGCGCCACGCCCATCTTTTCCTGGTCGACCTTGGTCTTGGGTTCCACGGCCTGGGAGATCACCGGGTCCGGGAACTCCATCTTCTCCAGCGTGATGGACTTCTTCACGTCGCAGATGGTCTCGCCGGTGATCACGTCCTTCAGCCCGACCACAGCGGCGATGTCGCCGGCGCGGACTTCCTTGATCTCGGCGCGATCGTTGGCGTGCATCTGCAGCAGGCGGCCGATGCGTTCCTTGCGGCCGCGCACCGACGTCAATACCGTATCGCCGGAGGCGAGCACGCCAGAGTACACCCGGATGAACGAAAGCTGGCCGACGAAAGGGTCGGTCATGATCTTGAAGGCGAGCGCGGCGAACGGCTCTTCATCGGCCGGCCGGCGCGAATCCGGTTCGCCCTTGCCGTTCTCGCCCTTGACCGGCGGGATGTCCACGGGCGAAGGCAGGTAGTCGATCACCGCATCCAGCATCGCCTGCACGCCCTTGTTCTTGAACGCGGTGCCGCACAGCATCGGCACGATCTCGTTGTTGATCGTGCGCATGCGGATGCCCTTCTTGATCTCCTCGGCCGAAAGCGCGTTCGACTCCAGGTACTTGTTCATCAGCTCTTCGTTCGCTTCGGCGGCGGCTTCGACCATCTTTTCGCGCCATTTCTTGGCCTCCGCCACCAGTTCGGCAGGGACCGGCCGGCGATCGAACTTCATCCCCTGGGAGGCTTCGTCCCAGTAGATCGCCTGCATCGTGACGAGATCCACCACGCCTTCGAACTTGTCCTCCGCGCCGATCGGAATCTGGATCGGCACCGGATTGCCCTTCAGGCGGTCCTTGATGTGGTCGTAGGACTTGAAGAACGTGGCGCCGACGCGGTCCATCTTGTTGATGAACGCGAGCCGCGGCACCTTGTACTTGTTCGCCTGGCGCCACACCGTTTCGGACTGCGGCTGCACGCCCGCGACCGCGTCGTAGACCATGCAGGCGCCGTCGAGCACGCGCATCGAACGCTCGACTTCGATCGTGAAATCGACGTGGCCGGGGGTATCGATGATGTTGATGTGGTGTTCCGGATAGGACATGTCCATGCCCTTCCAGAAGCAGGTGGTGGCGGCGGAAGTGATGGTGATGCCGCGCTCCTGCTCCTGCTCCATCCAGTCCATGGTGGCCGCGCCGTCATGCACCTCGCCGATCTTGTGATTGACGCCGGTGTAGAACAGGATCCGCTCGGTGGTCGTGGTCTTGCCGGCGTCGATATGCGCCGAGATCCCGATGTTCCGATAGCGTTCGATTGGAGTTCTGCGTGCCACGTTCATCACCTAGACGTATGCCTTCCTAGAACCGGTAGTGGGAGAAGGCCTTGTTGGCCTCCGCCATGCGATGCACTTCTTCACGCTTCTTCATCGCGCCGCCGCGGCCTTCGGCCGCTTCCGCGAGTTCGCCCGCCAGGCGCGCCATCATCGACTTCTCGCCGCGCTTCTGCGCCGCCTCGCGGATCCAGCGCATCGACAGCGCCATGCGCCGCACCGGGCGAACCTCGACCGGTACCTGGTAGTTCGCGCCGCCAACTCTGCGGCTCTTTACTTCCACCACCGGCTTGACGTTCTGCACCGCCTGGGTAAACACCTCGATCGGGTCCTTGCCCGACTTCGACTTGATCATCGCCAGCGCGCCGTAAACGATGCTCTCGGCGACCGACTTCTTGCCGCGCGTCATCAGCACGTTCATGAACTTCGCCAGATCGATGCTGGCGAACTTCGGGTCCGGGAGGATTTCGCGCTTGGGAACTTCTCTGCGACGGGGCATGCGTGATCTCTCTGTGTTCTCTTTAGGCGGACTTCGCCATCTTGGCGCCGTACTTCGAGCGGCTCTGCTTGCGGTCCTTCACGCCCTGTGTGTCCAGCGAACCGCGCACGATGTGGTAGCGCACGCCCGGCAGGTCCTTCACCCGACCGCCGCGGATCAGCACCACCGAGTGCTCCTGCAGGTTGTGGCCTTCGCCGCCGATGTAGCCGATTACCTCGAAACCGTTGGTCAGGCGCACCTTGGCGACTTTACGCAGCGCCGAGTTCGGCTTTTTCGGCGTGGTCGTGTAGACCCGCGTGCACACGCCGCGCTTTTGCGGCGAGCCAGCCAGGGCCGGAACCTTGGACTTGGCGGCCTTGGCGACGCGCCCATGGCGCATTAACTGATTGACGGTAGGCATGTTTTTGTCGTTTCCAGAAACGAACCGGGCGACCACGTCTGCTACACGCGTAGCCGCCCAGGTGCAAAAAAGAGGCCGGATTATAAAGAGATTTTTTCCGGGACGCAAGGATTCATGGTGCCGGGTGCAGGATAAAGCCGTAGCGCTCCGGTACGCTCGCGCGGGCGATCGAGGGCAGCCCTTGCGCCCGGTCGGCAAAACCCGCCAGATCGCGGTCATCCAGCAACCCGATCCCGGGCTTCCCCCGCATCAGGACAGAGCCTTCCTCGTCGAGAAACGCCTGCTCCGGCAGGAACGGCCTGCCGCAGTGGTCGTGGAGCGCCGCGCCCTCGAAATGCAGCACCAGCGGCGCATAGGCGAGCTTCACGAACACCCGCTGCGGGCCGTTTTGAAAGTACCAGCAGCCGCGCGCGTCCGGGGCGTAGTTCCTGGAAATGAAATCCCGCAGCGCGGCGTTGCCGATTTTCTCTCCCTTGATCAGCCAATTGCCGCGGCGGTCGAGAGAAAGCCAGCCATAGACGTCCGCGACGCCGGGCCATTTCGCCATGCTGCGCAGAACGATTTCATCCATGGCGAGGGCCATACTACACTCCGATGCGCGATGGCCGACGACCTGCTCTGCCGGTGCGCGCGGGCGACACCATCACCTATCGCCGCAGGATCACCGCGGCGCGCCCCTCCGAGAGCAGGCCCGGCATCGGCCTGGTGCAAACACAATGGGAAGCGCTGAACCAGCGCGGCGAAATGGTGATGGCGATGGAAGGCTGGGGGATGTTCGGGCGCCGCCCGGTCAAGCCGGCCGGCTAACGCAGATGGTCGAAGCCGTAGATGACCATCAGCAGCCGCACGAAGCGGTAGGCAAGCCAGATCCGCGCCTTGAGCGCGAACGACAGGCGCCTCCAGTAGTGCAGCGGCACGGCCCGCGCGCGTTTCTCGATCGCTTCGTGCAGGCTGGTCCGCAGTTCGGCGGCAAACGGCCGGTCGGCGGCGAACAGGTTGGCTTCCCGCGCCAGGCCGAGACTGAACGGGTCGATGTTCGATGAACCGACCGTTGCGACGCGGCCGTCGAACACCGCCACCTTGGCGTGCAGCAAGCTGGAGTGGTACTCGTGAATCCGGATCCCCGCGGCAAGCATCGAACGGTACAGCGCCCTCGACGCCAAGTGCTGCAGCGGATGGTCTGCCTTGCCTTGCAGCAGCAGCGTGACGGTCACGTTGCGCCGCGCCGCCTGCAGCAGCGCGCGGCGGAATCTCCGTGTGGGAAAGAAGTACGCGTTGGCGATCAGCACCTCCATGCGCGCCGCGTTGATCTGCTCGAGGTAGGCGTTCTCGATGTCGCGGCGGTGGCGCAGGCTGTCCCGCACAACCAGCGCCGCGCGCTGACTGCCTTGATCGTGCGCCTGCGGCGGCGCACGGCCGGAAAGCACCGCGAACCCAGGCCAGCGGCGCCACCGCTGGCCCAGCGTCGCCCATGAGACCCGTCTCCAGAGCCGCACTGCCGCCGCACGCACCTGCTCCGCCAGCGGTCCGTCGATCCTGACCGCGTAGTCGTATTGCGGCGGCGAGGGGTCCGGCGCATGGAAATCGTCGCGTACGTTGATGCCGCCGACGAACGCGACCGCGCCGTCGATGCTCGCGAGCTTGCGGTGCATGCGGCGCAGGCGGCTGCGCTGCTTCCAGAACGGCCAGGGGCTCACCTGCGGACGGAACACCAGCAACTCGGCGCCCGCTGTCAGGAGCATGTCGCGGAAGCGCGGCGCGAAATCGCGGGCGCCGTAGCCGTCGATCAGCAGGTGCGTGGCGACGCCGCGCGCTGCCGCGCGCGCCAGCGCATGGGCGATCAGGCTGCCGGTTTCATCGTCGGCAAAAATGTAGGTTTCGAGGAACACTTCCGCCCTCGCCGCATCGATTGCCGCGGCCAGCGCTGGGAAATACTGCTCGCCGTTCTTCAGCAGCGTGAGGCGGTTGCCGCCGGAGTATTCAGGCACGCTCCAGCTCCGCGCTCACCGCGAGGTGGTCCGAAAGCAGCGACCAGGGCGGGCCGCGATGCACCTGCGTGCTGAGCACCTTGAAGCCGCGCACGTAGATGCGGTCCAGGCGGAACATCGGCAGCACGCTGGGAAACGTGCGGCTGTGCCCGCCGCCCGCCGCCGTCGACACCTCGGTCATGCCGAGACTTTTCTCGAGAATGCCGCTGGCACGCTGGCGCCATTCGTTGAAGTCGCCGGCAACGATGATCGGCAGGCTCTTGTCGGCGAGGTTCTTCAGGCGCGCGGCGATCGCATCGAGCTGCCGGCGGCGGCCGCGCTCGTGCAGCGAAAGATGCACGCAAACGCAGTGCAGGTTGCGCCGCCAGCCGGGCACTTTGACCACAGTGTGCAGCAGCCCCCGGCGCTCGTAACGGTGGTCCGATATGTCCTCGGTCTCCGAGGAGAGGATCGGATGGCGCGACAGGAGCGCATTGCCGTAGTGCCCGTGCTGGTGCACGCGATTGCGGCCGTAGACGTGCTGCAACTCGTCGCCGGCGAGAAATTCGTGCTGCGCCTCGCCCGGCCACCCCGCGAAGCGCAGCGCGTGGCGCTGGTTCACGCCCGCCACTTCCTGCAGGAACACCAGGTCCGGCTTGAGCGAGCGCAAGCCCTCGCGCAGATCGTGGATCACCACGCGGCGGTTGAATTGCGAAAGGCCCTTGTGGATGTTCAGCGTGACGACCCGCAGCATCGCCGTTATCTCAGGTCGAAACCGAAGCGCTTCTCGAACAGGTCGGCGTCGTCGAAATGCCGCCTGCCGACGAACGCGGTCGCCTGCCGTCCCCATTGGCGCATCGCGCCCGCGGAGGCGATGCCCATCGGCCAGAAGACGAGGCGCTCGGCCCGCTCGGTGCCGGGCACCAGGCCGTCCTCGCCGAAAACGCTCGCGCGCCCACCCGCGTAGCGGATGAGCGAACGCAGCTCGCCGTAGGGCCGCAGCTCGTAGCGCACCAGGCTGTCGGTGCCGCGCACCACGGCAACGCGCTCTATATAGTGCGTGCCGGTGGCGATCCTCACCAGCGGACGCTCGCCATCCGCGATGCGCGGCAGCGACTGCGGCGAGAACATCCACTCCTCCATGCCGCCGGGGCCGGGGCGCACGGTGGCGCGGGGCGTCGGAAAGAACTGGTGGTAGCAGCCGCAGGGATGGATCGCGTCGTACACCAGCGGCTCGCCGTCCGGTGCAAGCGTAACGCGCCAGGTAATGCCGTCGAGTTTTCCGGCCAGCGGGTCGCCCTCGGACTGCGGCGGCCGCTCAGGAAACCAGAACGTGTAGACGAGCTGCAGCAGCACCTTGTCCTCGTAGCGCGTCCATGCGGGATGCCCGTACACCGCGAGTTGGGCCCCGTCCACCGAGGGCGCGTAGGCGGCGAGCAGCTCCTTCGCCTCATCCTCGGACGGCGTGGGGACCCCGAGCGGATTTTCCGCTGCGCGCTTGAGCAACAACGCAACGATCGCTCGCGGCAACCGCGTGCCGGGCCCGGGCGCATAGCGCAGCACGCTTGAGTCCCCGGCCGCATCGGCCGGGCGCCGGAATGCGGCCCGCGTCTCCTCCTCCTGGCGCCGCACGCCCTCGGCAAACGGAATCCGCGTCAACCAGTACAGCCCGAGAATCCGGCTCGCATCCCGGTAATCGTCGGGCACCTCGGCGCGCTGCAGCAGCGCAGCGCGCGACTCGGGCCGGGCGAGATCGACGTCGCGCAACAGCCTGCCGCATTGCTGGGTGCGCTGCAGCGCATCGCGCGGCTCTGGAAACTGCCCGGCCGGCAGGTTCATGATCTCGTAGCGCCGCGCCTCCAGGTCGAGCGTGAGCATGCTGTCGGCAAGGGCGTGCAGCGCGGCATCGTTCGACAGGACGGCTGGCCGCAGCGCCGCGAGCAGCCGGCTGACGCGCAGGTACGGGAATCCTGGCACCCGCGTGTCCTGTGCATCGCGCGTGCCGGCCGCCGCCACGCGCTCGTCCAGCAGGCGGTACCACTCGGCGCACTCGCGCACCTGCGGCGCATCGGACGCCAGATGAGCGCGGAACAGCACATCCAGCGTGACGCAGCCCGTGGCCAGGGACACGCACAGGCCCGCGACAAGCACCGCGGCCGCAAGGCGCGGCGTCATTGCTTCGGCGCCCCTTCCGGCTCGCGATGCAGCGCGTCCCGGCGCAGCGCATCGCGTCGTTCTATCTCGCGGACCATGCCGCGGAACTGGTCCGCGATGTTCGAACGCATCACCAATTCGCCCAGCAGCGGCGGCATGGACTGCGCCTCGACGATTCCGTTCCAGGTGAGCAGGATCCGCCCGCCGCCCTGCGGCTCGATGCGGTAGGCGCCATCGAGCCGCTTCAGATTGCCCTTCAGCATGCTCACTTCAAGGTCGTACGGCGGTCGCTCGGTCGAGGCGAGCGTCACTTCGATCGGAAAGGTCAGGAACAGGAACCCTGCCTCGCCCAATTGCTCGACCACCGCCACCGCGCCGCGCCGCTCGATCAGGCGGCTGCGCCGCATGCCGGGGATGAAATCCGCGAGCCGGTCGTAGTCGGTGAGCGTCTGCCAGATGAGATCGAGCGGCACATCGAGCGTCGCGCGGCAGACCACTTCTAACGCCTCGTCGCGCCGCGTCGCTTCCACTGAAACGTCGTCGGCCGCCCGCGTGGGGCCCGCACGGAAAAGCAGCGCCAGGCACAGGAATCCGGCCAAACTCAGCGCGCGCATTGGCCCATGATCCTGATCGCATCGCGGTTAGACCACGAAAAGCACTTGTCGGCCGCCTCCCGCCACGGCAGCCACAGGCTGGCGATGTGTTCCTCCGCGGCCAGCGCCGCCGGCACAGGCCGCGGCAGCTCCAGGCTGAAGACCCGCTCGGTATTGTGCGTCGTTCCCGGCATGAAGCGGTGCCGCCAGTGCGCGAAAATCTCGAAGGTGTAGATGAGGTTCCAGCGCTTGAGATCCTCCGGCCGCGCCTCGATTCCGGTTTCCTCGCGCAATTCGCGCCGCGCCGCCTCGGCCGTGGGCTCGTCGGCGCGGTCGAGCGATCCGGTCACCGACTGCCAGAATCCGGGCCGCCCGGTGCGCTCCAGCAGCAGCACCTCGCGATCCGCCGTATGCACGACCACAAGAACTGAAATCGGTATTTTTGCAGTCACGCAGCTTGGCATCACTTACGGGATCTGTAGAGCTCGGGCAAGGCAGGTAAACCGTCCAGGAACACGGCGAAGAACGGGTGTTTGCGCTCAGCCCATGAAGCCGCTGCCGAGGCGAGGATGTCAAGCAATATGCCGCGCTCGTCGCCCGGCAATTCCCCGGCGCCCTCGATCAGCAGCACATGGCCGGCGGCGCCCGACCAGGACAGGTCCGTGAGGCAGTCCTCGAGCGCATCCCAGTTGCCGCCGAACCAGCGTGGAAATTCCAGGGCGCGCGCAAGGCACTCCATCAGCGCCTCTTTGCTGGCCGCACCGGAGAGGCCGATGGGCGAGACCTTGAGCCCGCTGCCGCGCGTGGCATCGAGGATCTCGTCCGCGCGGGATGCGCGGTAGACACCGGACCTGGAAGCATCGCTCAACCGCTGCAGGAGCTTGCTCATGTTCTACTCGAGGATGCGCTTGAAGCTGCGGTAGTGGTCGTCGGTGTAGTAAAGCGTACCATCCCGGCCGGCAACGATGCGGCGCGCCCCGCGATCCCTCGCGCCCGGCGTTTTCACCGTGTATTCGCGGTACCAGCCGCGTTCGCGCGGCGGCAGGTTTTTCTCCCGGTTGCCGAACACGACGCCGTCCCGCTGGTGAGGAAACGGCCCGCCCTTCTGGATCAGGGCAAGGGTTTGGATTGCTTCCCTTGGAAGAAATTTTTTCTCTATTGCTCTTTCAGAAAAACAAAAGGCGCTGAAAGAAAAAAACAGCGCCAAAAGCCCGGCAAGCAGCCTCACCGGCGCGGCGGCTCTATTCCGGCTTCCGCAACCGGATATGCAGCTCGCGCAGCTGGCGCTCCGTGACCGGCGAAGGCGCGCCGGTGACGAGGTCCTGGCCGCGCTGCGTCTTCGGGAACGCGATCACGTCGCGGATCGCCTCCGCGCCGACCATCAGCGCCACCAGCCGGTCAAAACCGAAGGCGATGCCGCCGTGCGGCGGCGCGCCGTACTGCAGCGCCTGCAACAGGAAGCCGAATTTCGCCTGCTGGTCTTCAGGCGTTATTTTCAGTGCGCGGAACACCTGCTGCTGGATTTCCTGGCGGTGAATGCGGACCGAGCCGCCGGCGATTTCCCAGCCATTCAGCACCATGTCATAGGCCTTGGCGTAGGCCTTCGCCTGGTCGGTCTCGATGAACGCCTCATGGCCGTCCTTGGGGCTGGTGAAGGGATGGTGGCGCGCCTTCCACTCCTTCGATTCCGCGTCGTACTCGAACATCGGGAAATCCACCACCCACAGCGGGCGCCAACCCTTCTCGGCCAGGCCGCGATCGTGGCCGACCTTCTGCCGCAGCGCGCCCAGGTGGGCGTTGCAGGCCTCGGCCTGGTCCGCGCCGAAGAAGATGATGTCTCCCGCTTTTGCTTTTGTTCTGGAAAGAATTTCATCCATAACAGGCAAAGGAAAAAACTTAACAATGGGCGATTGCAGGCCTTCGGCACCCTTGCCGAGCTCGTTCACCTTGATCCAAGCCAGGCCCTTGGCGCCCAATCCGCGCAGGTACTCGGTGTAGGCGTCGATCTCGCTGCGCGAAATAGTCGCGCCGCCCGGCACGCACAGGGCCGCCACCCGGCCTCCGGGCGTATTCGCCGGCCCGGAGAAGACTTTGAAATCGACGGCCTTCACGATGTCGGTGAGTTCGGTCAGCTTGAGCGACACGCGCAGGTCCGGCTTGTCGACGCCGTAATCACGCATCGCGTCCTCGTACGTCATGACGGGAAACGGCTCCGGCAGCGCCACGCCGAGCACTTCCCTGAACAGGTGGCGCGCGAGGCCTTCCATCAGCGCGCGGATCGCTTCCTCTCCGAGAAACGAGGTCTCGATGTCGATTTGCGTGAACTCGGGCTGGCGGTCGGCGCGCAGGTCTTCGTCGCGGAAGCACTTCACGATCTGGTAATAGCGATCGAAGCCCGCGATCATCAGCATCTGCTTGAACAGCTGCGGACTTTGCGGCAGCGCGTAGAAATGCCCGTCGCTGATGCGCGAGGGCACCAGGAACTCGCGCGCGCCTTCCGGCGTGGACTTGTAGAGCACCGGCGTCTCGATGTCGGTGAAGCTGTGATCATCGAGAAAGGCGCGCGCCGCCTTCGCGGTCCGGTGGCGCAGGCGCAGGTTCTTCTGCATCATGTCGCGGCGCAGGTCGAGGATGCGGTGCTCGAGCCGCACCGTCTCCGAGAGATTTTCATCGTCGATCTGGAACGGCGGCGTCACCGCAGGATTGAGGATCTCGACTTCGTGCGCCAGCACCTCGACTTCGCCCGAACGCAGGTTCGCGTTGACGGTCCCGGCGGGGCGCGCGCGCACCAGCCCGGTGATCCTGAGGACGAACTCGGAACGAACCCGGTTGGCGCGCTCGAACGCCTCCGCCCGGTCCGGGTCGCACACCACCTGCGCCAG
>SHXL01000001.1 GCA_009693345.1 Betaproteobacteria bacterium | reverse complement strand
GTTGCGTGCCTTGCTGCGGCCGAGCACCTGCGCGTCGGTGTTCACGGCGTAAAACTCGACGCCTTCCACGCCCTGCTCGATCATGTGATCGACGGCGTTGCCGCCGGCACCGCCGACACCAACCACCCTGATCACGGGTCCTGCTGAACTCACGGGTCCTGCTGAACTTTCATTCACGATTTCGAACATTTTTTTCTCCTTGCCGGTTGGACCACATCAAAAATTCCTCTGAAACCAGTCGCGCATCCGTCCGACGACCGCACGGACGGAGCCGTTTTGTCTGGCAACGCGCCCTTGCTGCAGCTGCGTCGCCCCTTCGAGCAGCAGGCCCATGGCGGTGGCGTAGCGCGGACTGCGCACCACCTCCGCAAGGCCCCCGCTGTAGCGCGGCACGCCGATGCGCACCGGCATATGGAATATCTCTTCGCCCAGCTCGACCATGCCCTGCATCAGCGCGCTGCCGCCCGTGAGCACGATCCCGGAGGACAGCAGCTCCTCGTAGCCCGATTCGCGCAGCACCTGCTGCACCAGCGAAAACAATTCCTCGGCGCGCGGTTCGATCACCTCGGCGAGCGTCTGGCGCGACATGACGCGCGGCGCGCGGTCGCCGATGCCGGGCACCTCGATCATTTCGTTCGGATCGGCGAGCTGGCGCAGCGCCACGCCGTGGCGCGTCTTGATCGCCTCGGCCTCGGCCGTCGGCGTGCGCAGCGCCATCGCGATGTCGTTGGTGATCTGGTCGCCGGCGATCGGGATCACCGCGGTGTGGCGGATGGCGCCGTGGGTGAAAATCGCGAGGTCGGTGGTGCCGCCGCCGATGTCCACGAGGCAGACGCCGAGATCGCGCTCGTCGTCCGAGAGCACTGCGCGCGCGGAGGCGAGCGGCTGCAGGATCAGATCGTTCACGTCAAGGCCGCAGCGGCGCACGCACTTGACGATGTTCTGCGCCGCGGACACCGCGCCCGTGACGATGTGCACCTTGACTTCCAGGCGCACGCCGGACATGCCCACCGGCTCGCGCACGTCCTCCTGGCCGTCGATGATGAACTCCTGCCGGAGAACGTGGAGTATCTGCTGGTCGGTCGGAATGTTCACCGCTTTCGCCGTCTCGACCGCGCGCTCCACATCCGCAATGCTCACCTCGCGGTCCTTCACCGCGACCATGCCGGTGGAATTGAAGCTGCGGATATGGCTGCCGGCAATCCCCGTGAAGGCCGAAGCGATCCTGCAGTCGGCCATCAGCTCGGCTTCCTCGAGCGCGCGCTGGATGCCCGCGACCGTGGATTCGATATTCACCACCACGCCCTTCTTGAGGCCCCTGGATTCATGGCCGCCCATGCCGAGCACCTCCAGAACGCCATCCGGCCCGAGCTCCGCCACCAGCGCCGCCACTTTTGAGGTGCCGATGTCCAGGCCGACGACGAGGTTGCGGTTCTCCTTGGCCATCTATCCCTTCCAGCCGGCGACGCGCAACGCGAAGCCGTTCGGATAGCGCAGGTCGACGAAGCCATGCTCAGCCACGGCACGCCGCGGCAGGCGCCCCAGCGATTCCGGGTAGGCGGCGATAAACCGTGCCAGCCGCTGCTCGACGGCTTCCGCGCCGTCACGGCCGAGTTCGAGGTGCAGAACGCCGTTCTGAGCGCCGGCCAGACGCAGCTGCCACGCGTAACGCGGCGTCAGGACCACGCGTTCGGGGAGCTCGCCCAGCGGCGCGAGAAGTCCGGCGAAGATCCGGTAGCGCCTCGCAATGTCCCCTTCGCTGCCCGCGGGTCCGGCGAACAGCGGCAGCTTCAGTTCACCGCCGTCGTTCATCGGCGCCGAAAACGGCTCGCCGAAGGTATTCACTAGGCCGCGCGACTGGAGGTCGCCCACGCCCTGGCCCCAGCGCGCGAAGGCGACGTGCTCTTCGAGCGTCACTTCGAGGCGGTCAGGCCAGACACGGCGCAGATCCACTCTGCGCACCCAGGCAACCTGCTCGAGGCGCTCGCGCACCGCGGCCAGATCGGTCGCGAAGAAATTGCCGCCGACGCCATCCATCGTGCTGGCGATTTCCTCGCGATTCGCGTGCTTGAGCTCGCCACGCACCACGATTTCGTGCAGCGGGAACAGCGGCGAGCGCAGCAGCAGCTGCAGCGCAGCGTACGCGAAGATCAGGGCAGCGAGGCCGATCAAGGCGTTGGCCGCGGTATTGAGGAGCCGCGGGTTATCCCACATGGGCACCCTCCAGAATCCTGACGCAGAGGTCCTCGTAGCTGATGCCGACGGCGCGCGCAGCCATCGGCACGAGGCTGTGGCCGGTCATGCCGGGCGAGGTGTTCACTTCCAGCAGCCAGGGATCGCCTTTTGCGTCGAGCATCAGGTCGACGCGGCCCCAACCCGCGCCGCCGGTCAGCCTGAACGCCTCCAGCGCCAGCGCCTGCAGGGCCTTTTCCTTCGGCGCGTCCAGCCCGCAGGGGCAGATGTATTTCGTGTCGTCGGAGAAATACTTGTTCTGGTAGTCGTAATTGCCTTGCGGGGCTTCGATCCGGATCAGGGGCAGCGCCGCTCCGCCCACGATGCTGGCCGTGTATTCGGGGCCTGCGATGAACTGCTCGGCCAGCGCGAGGTCGTGATATTTCTTCGCCGCCAGCTCGTACGCGGCTTGCAGCTGCACCGCCGCCGTGACTTTCGACAGGCCCAGGGTCGAGCCTTCGTTCGCCGGTTTCACGATCAGCGGCAAGCCGAGATCGCGCGCGACCTCGTCCCAATCGTCGCCCGCGGAGAGAATCCGGTAGCGCGGCGTCGGCAGGCCGCTTGCGATCCAGATCATCTTGCTGCGCCACTTGTCCATGCCGACGGCCGAGCCGAGCACGCCGCTGCCGGTATAGGGCACGCCCAGCACCTCGAGTGCGCCCTGCAGGGTGCCGTCCTCGCCGCCGCGCCCGTGCAGCGCGACGAAGCAGCGCGCGAAGCCATCGCGCTTCAGGTCGAACAGGTCGCGTTCGGCCGGATCGAAGGCATGCGCGTCGATCCCTTTCGAGTGCAACGCCTTGAGAATGCCGCTACCGCTCATGATCGAAATCTCGCGCTCGGCCGATGTCCCGCCCAGCAGGACGGCGACTTTGCCGAATTTTGCGGGCGCATTCATTTCGCCTCCCCCACAATGCGCACTTCGGGGACCAGGCGGACATTAGTTTTTTCCTCGACCACCTCCTGCACGTGCAGGATCAGGATTTCGATGTCGGCGGCAGTGCCGGCGCCGCCCGGGTTGACGATGAAGTTGGCGTGCTTCTCCGAGACCCGCGCGCCGCCGATCGCGTACTTCCTCAGCCCGGCGAACTGGATCAGTTTCGCCGCCGTCTTGCCTTCGGCCGGATTGCGGAACACGCTGCCTGCGTTCGGCAGCTGCAGCGGCTGCGTCGAGCGGCGCTTGGTCAGCAGGGCCTGCATGATGGCGCGCGATTCCTCCCGGTCGCCCTCGGGCAGCTTGAAATGCGCCGAAGCGAACCATTCATCGCCGTCGCTGCTGGCGTCGGTCTTCAGTTCGCAGCGGCGGTAGCCGAACTCGAACTCGTCCCTGGAGCGCCGGCGCAACTGGCCGCGCCGGTTGATCGTCACCACGCGCTCGACGATGTCCCAGGTCTCGCCGCCGTAGCATCCGGCGTTGCCCGCGAGCGCGCCGCCGACGGTGCCGGGGATCCCGGTGAGCCATTCCGCGCTGCCAAGATTATTGTCGGCCGAGAAACGCGCGACCCGCGGGCAAGCGACGCCCGCCTCGGCATACAGCAGCCCTTCTTCCATGCGCGGGCGCTTGCTCGCCGCATAGGTCAATATCACCGTGCCGCGCCACCCGCCTTCGCGCACCAGCAGGTTGGAGCCAAGTCCGACGAACAGGACCTGTTCCTCCGGCGGCAGCTGGCCGAGGAACATGGACAGGTCCTCGAGGTCCGCCGGCGCGAAGAAGCGGTTCGCCGGGCCGCCGGCCTTCCAGCTCGCGTGCTGGGACATCGGCTCGTCGCGCCGCAGTTCTCCGCGCAGGCCCTCGAATTGGATCGTTTCTTTGCTCACGACAGTTGAGCCGCCACGTTACCGATTGAACCCGCGCCCATCGTCAGCACGACGTCGCCATCGCGCGCCACGCCGCGGATTCCGTCCGCCATGCGGCCGATGTCCTGTACGAACACGGGTTTGGTCTTGCCCACGGCACGCACCGCGCGCGCCAGAGTGTTTCCGTCGGCAGCCGCGATCGCCGGCTCGCCCGCTGCGTACACCTCGGTCAGGACCAGCGCATCGGCGGTGGACAGCACTGCCACGAAGTCCTCGAACAGGTCCCGCGTCCGGCTGTAGCGGTGCGGCTGGAATGCCAGCACCAGCCGCCTGCCGGGAAATGCGCCGCGCGCGGCCGCGATCGTCGCCGCCATCTCCGCCGGGTGGTGGCCATAGTCGTCCACCAGGGTGAAGCGCCCGCCGGCGGGATTGGCCGCATCCAGCGCGATCTCGCCGCAGCGCTGGAAGCGCCGACCCACGCCCCTGAATTCGGCAAGCGCTTTCAGGATCGACGGTTCCGGGATGCCGATCTCCAGGCCGATCGCAATCGCCGCGAGCGAATTGAGCACGTTGTGGTGGCCGGGCAGGTTGAGCGTGACCTCCATCGGCTGCGCGCCTGGTTGTCGCACGTCGGCGCGCGCCACCCGGAATCGCATCCGCCCGGCGGCATGCTCGATGCCCTCGGCGCGCACCATCGCTTCGGCCCCGGTGCCGTAGGTCACCGCGGGCTTGGAGACGAAGGGCAGGATCTCCCGCACATGAGGATCGTCCATGCACAGCACCGCGCTGCCGTAGAAGGGCAGGTTTTGCAGGAACTGCACGAACGCCTGCTTCAGCCGGGCGAAGTCGTGCTGGTAGGTTTCCATGTGGTCGGCGTCGATGTTGGTGACCACCGCGAGCACCGGCTGCAGGTGCAGAAAGCTCGCGTCCGACTCGTCGGCCTCGACGACGATGAAATCGCCCGCGCCCAGGCGCGCATTCGACCCGGCGGCGTTCAGCCTGCCGCCGATCACGAAAGTCGGGTCCATGCCGCCCTCTGCGAGCACGCTTGCCACCAGGCTGGTGGTGGTGGTCTTGCCGTGGGTGCCCGCGATCGCGATGCCCTGCTTCAAGCGCATCAGTTCGGCGAGCATCAGCGCGCGCGGCACCACGGGTATGCGCCGGGCGCGCGCGGCGGCCACTTCGGGGTTGTCGCCTTTTACCGCGGTGGATACCACCACGGCATCGGCGCCCTCGATGTTGCCCTTGTCGTGCTTCAAGACGATCTTTGCGCCGAGGTTCGCCAGGCGGCGCGTCGCGGAATTTTCCGCGAGGTCGGAGCCGCTCACCTCGAATCCGAGGTTCACCAGGACTTCGGCGATACCGCTCATGCCCGAACCGCCGATGCCGACGAAATGGATGCGCCTGAGCTTGTGCTTCATGCGGCGAGCTCCACGCACCGGTCGGCGACGGCGCGCGCGGCCCCGGGTTTTCCCAGCACTCTCGCCTTCTCGGCCATCACCAGAAGGGCCTTGCGATCGAGCGAGCGGATGAGATCGGCGAGGCTTTTCGGCGTGAGCTTTTCCTGCGGAAGGAGGATCGCCGCCCCCTGCCCGGACAGGAAGCGCGCATTGGCGCTCTGGTGGTCATCCACCGCATGCGGGAAAGGCACCAGCACGCTGGCCATGCCGCCCGCGGAGAGTTCCGCGATGGTCATCGCACCAGCGCGGCAGATAACAAGATCGGCCTCGGCGTAGCGCTGCGCCATGTCATCGATGAAGGCAACGAGCTCGCCTTCGACCTTCGCGTTCGAATAGTTCAAACGAAGGGACTCGAGATGCTTTTCGCCTGCCTGATGCGTTACTGCAGGCCTCCCCGGAGCAGCCATCATCCCAAGCGCCTCTGGCACGATCTCGTTCAGCGCCTGTGCGCCCAGGCTGCCGCCGACCACCAGCAGGCGCAACGGCCCGCTGCGGTTTGCATAGCGCTCGGCGGGTTGCGCGATCGCGGCGATTTCCGCGCGCACCGGATTGCCGGTCCATTCCGCGTTCTTCAGCGCGTGAGGAAACGCGGCCAGCGATTTGTCGGCGACGCCGGCGAGCACGCGGTTGGTGAGACCGGCGATCGCGTTCTGTTCGTGCACCGCGAACGGCCGGGCGAAGAGCGACGCCATCATGCCGCCGGGAAACGCGACGTAGCCGCCCATGCCGAGGACGACATCGGGCCGGATGCGGAAGATCGCCCGTGCGCTCTGCCAGAAGCCGATCAGCAGGTTGAACGGCAGCAGCAGCTTTGCCGCAAGCCCCTTGCCGCGCAGCGCCGTCGCACGGATCCACTCCACGGGATAGCCGCGCGCGGGAACCAGGCGCGCCTCGATGCCGCTGCGCGCGCCCATCCAGACGACGTTCCAGCCGCGGCCGCGCATTTCATCTGCGACCGCGAGGCCAGGGAAGACATGCCCGCCGGTGCCCCCTGCCATGATGAGGATCGTCTTACTCACGCATTCAATCCTCGGGCGAGTTGGCGATTTTCCCAATCGATGCGGATCAGGAATGCGATCGCCACGCAATTCACGATCAGCCCAGAGCCGCCGAAGCTCATCAGCGGCAGCGTCAGGCCCTTGGTCGGCAGCAGGCCCATGTTGACGCCCATGTTGATGAGCGCCTGAAAGCCGATCCAGATGCCGATGCCCTGCGCCACGAGCGCGGGAAAGTAGCGCTCGCGCAGCACCGCCTGGCGGCCGATGAAGAAGGCCCGCAGGACGATCCAGACGAAGAGCGCGATCACCGCGGCGACGCCCGCGAGCCCCAGTTCCTCGCCGACCACCGCGAGCAGGAAGTCGGTGTGCGCCTCCGGCAGGTAGTGCAGCTTCTCGACGCTCGCGCCCAGGCCGACCCCCAGCCATTCGCCGCGGCCGAATGCGATCAACGCGTGCGACAGCTGGTAGCCCTTGCCGTAGGCGTCCGACCAGGGATCCATGAAACCGAGGATGCGCTGCATGCGATAGGGCGACGACAGCACCAGCAGCACGAAGCCCGCGGTGAGCATTCCCAGCAGCGCGCTGAAGTGCCGGCCGCTCATGCCGCCGAGGAACAGGATGCCGAACGCGGTCACCGCGACCACCACGAAGGCGCCGAAGTCGGGCTCGCGCAGCAGGAGCCACGCGACGACCAGCATTACCGCCAGCATCGGCAGCAGCCCCCTGCGGAAGTTCTTCAGCACCGCGTGCTTGCGCACGGTGTAGTCGGCGGAATAGAGCACCACCGCAAGCTTCATCAGTTCGGAGGGCTGCATGTTGGCCACGCCCAGATTGAGCCAGCGCCGAGCGCCGTTCACTTCGCGCCCGATGCCGGGAATCAGCACCAGCACGAGCAGCACGACGCAGGCGGCGAAGAACCATGGCACGGCTTTCTGCCAGATGCGCACCGGCACGAGGAATACCGCGGTCGCGGCGCTCAGCGCGAGCGCGAGAAACAGGCTGTGGCGCAGGAGGAAGTAGGCGGGATTGTTTGCCGAGTGCCGGCCTGCTTCCGCGGTCGCGATCGACGACGAATACACCATCACCAGCCCGAGCGAGACCAGCAGCAGCGCCGCCCAGGCAAGCGAGCGGTCATACTCCGTCGCTGTTTTGTCTTGTGCAAAAACAAGACTATTCATGGCCAAGTGCTTTCACAGCCGCTGCAAATACATCGCCGCGGTGCCTGTAGTCGCGGAACATGTCGAAGCTCGCGCAGGCCGGCGAGAGCAGCACGGCGTCGTGCGGCGCGGCGATTTGCGCCGCACGAGCCACTGCTTCTTCCATTGATGCAATCCGTTCCAAAGGCACGCCGCTGGCGGCGATTGCCATCTCGATCAACGCGGCGTCCCGGCCGATGAGGAGCACATGCTTCGCGTGTGCGCGGATCGCCGGCGCGAGCGGTGCGAATTTCTGCCCCTTGCCCTCACCGCCAAGAATCAGCACGGCCTTTTTCGACAAGCCGATCAGCGCGGCCGCCGTGGCGCCGACATTGGTGCCCTTCGAGTCGTCCAGCCATTCGACGCCGCCGCGCAGCGCAACGCGCTGCATGCGGTGCGGCAGGCCGTGGAAACTGCGCAGGCCCCTAGCGAGCGCGGAAAGTGGCACGCCGGCGAGGCAGGCAAGCGCGCACGCCGCGAGCGCATTGGAAACGTTGTGTGCGCCCGCAAGCGGCAGTTCGGCGACGGGGAGGATGCGCTCCGTGCCACGCGCGAGGTAAATGCCGTCGATGCCAAAATCCTCGGGCATCGACGGTGCATCCAGCCCGAATGTGATTTGCGTTCGACTTGGCAACGCGAGCGCCATCGAGACCGAGTCGCAGCGATTGAGCACCTGCGCACCCTCGCCCACGAAGATGCGCGCCTTGGCTTCGGCATACTCGGCGAGCCCGGCGTAGCGGTCGAGATGGTCTTCCGACAGGTTCAGCATCGCGGCCGCGACCGGCGCGAGCGACCACGTCGTCTCGAGCTGGTAGCTGGAAAGTTCCAGCACCCATGCGGCAGGCGGATTTTTCCTTTTCAGAAACGCATCCAGCGCCGGCGGGGAAATGTTTCCCGCGACTTCGCAGTCGACGCCGGCCGAGCGCAGCAGGTGCCCGGTCAGTGCCGTCACGGTGCTTTTGCCGTTGGTACCCGTCACCGCGAGAACCATTGCCGCAGTTTCCCTGCCAGCAGCCCATGCGAACAACTCGATGTCGCCGACGACCGGAATGTTTTTCGCGAGCGCGGCCTGGATCACTTCCTCCTGGAGCGAAAGGCCGGGGCTGATGCAGACCAGGTCGATGTCCTTCAGCAGCGAAGCGGTGAACTTCCCGGCATGCAGTTCTCCGGAAAAATCCTTCTTCCGCGGCGGCTCAGCACGCGTGTCGGCGGCGCGCACGATGCCGCCTTCGCTCCCGACCCAGTTCGCCACCGACAGCCCGGTGTCGCCCAAGCCAAGGACCAGGACTCTTTTTCCTTTTAATGAAAAAGAAACTGGTTTTCGAAGGAGCGAGAAGGCCGGTTCGCGCATCATCTGAGCTTGAGCGTCGAGAGGCCGAACAGCACCAGCATCATGGTGATGATCCAGAAGCGCACCACCACCTGGGATTCCTTCCATCCCTCGAGTTCGTAATGGTGGTGCAGAGGCGCCATGCGGAAGATGCGCTTGCCGCCGGTGGCCTTGAAATACAGCACCTGGATCATCACCGACAGCGTCTCGGCGACGAACACTCCCCCCATGATGAAGAGCACGATTTCCTGCCGCACGATCACGGCGATGGTGCCCAGCGCGGCGCCCAGCGCCAGCGCGCCGACATCGCCCATGAACACTTCCGCCGGATAGGCGTTGAACCAGAGGAAGCCCAGGCCCGCGCCGACCAGCGCGCCGCAAAACACCGCCAGCTCGCCCGCGCCGGCGACGTAAGGCACGCCCAGGTACTTGGAGAACACCGCGTTGCCCGCGACGTAGGCAAAGATGCCGAGCGCGCCGCCCACCATGACGGTCGGCATGATCGCCAGGCCATCCAGCCCGTCGGTCAGGTTCACCGCGTTCGAGGTGCCGACGATGACAAAGTAGCTGAGCACGACGAAGCCGATCGCGCCCAGCGGATAGGCGACGAACTTGAAGAACGGCACGATCAGGGTGTTCAACGACGGGGTGCTCTGCGCGAGCCAGCCGAGATAGCAGGCCGCGGCCAGCCCGAACAGCGACTGCCAGAAGAGCTTCACCCGCGCCGACAGTCCCCTGGGGTCGCGGTGCACGACCTTGCGGTAGTCGTCGATCCAGCCGATGGCGCCGAAGGCGATCGTCACCAGCAGCACCACCCAGATGAAGCGGTTGCCCAGGTCGCCCCACAGCAGCGTGGTGATGGCGATCGACAGCAGGATCAGCGCCCCGCCCATGGTGGGCGTGCCCGCCTTCGTGAGGTGCGACTTGGGCCCGTCGTCGCGCACCGCTTGGCCGATCTTGTAGGCAGTGAGCTTGCGGATCACGTAGGGTCCGAGGATCAGCGAGATCGCCAGCGCGGTGAGGCAGGCCAGTACCGCGCGCAGCGTGAGGTAATTGAAAACGTTGAAAAGGCGCACATCCTTGGCGAGCCATTGGGCAAGTTCGAGCAGCATCAGTGGGTCGCCTCTGTCGGGCCGCGCATTTCACCCGCCAGGACCGCCACGACCCGCTCCATCTTCATGAAGCGCGAGCCCTTGACGAGAATCGTGGTGACGCCCTTTGTTGCAGCGACAAGTTTTTCGATTTCGTCGAAATGCCGGCCGCCGTCGCCGAACGCCTTCACCGCCGCGGGCGTGGCGGTACCGAGCGCCAGCAGGACCGATACCCCCCGTTCCCTGGCGTAGCGTCCCATTTCGGCGTGGAATTCGGGGCCCTGCTCGCCTACCTCGCCCATGTCGCCCAGCACCAGCGCCGTCGGGCCCTGACAGGAAGCAAGCACGTCGATGGCGGCGCGCACCGAATCCGGATTGGCGTTGTAGCTGTCGTCGAGCAAAGTCGCCCCGGCAGAGGTCTTCTTCACCTGCAGCCGGCCGGCGTAGGGCTGGAATGCGGCGAGTCCGGCGCCGATGACATCGGCCGGAATGCCGGCGGCATGCGAGCTGGCCGCGGCGGCGAGCGCATTGCGCACGTTGTGCAGCCCGGGGATCGCCAGGGTCACCCGCGCCTTGCCCGAGGGTGTATTCAGGACGATTTCACTTGCAAGCGCCTTCAGCACATAGCGGCACGTGACCTCGCCCGCCGTGATGCCGAACTCGATGCGCCTGCGCCTGCCGGCTTTCTCCCTGAACACGCCGGCCATCGCATCCTCGGCATTCAGCACCGCGATGCCGTCGTCCGGCAGCGCATCGAATACGCTCGCGTTCTCGGCCGCCACCGCCTCGACGGATTGCATGAATTCGAGGTGCTCGCGCTGCGCGTTGTTGACCAGGGCGACGGTGGGCCGCGCGATATCCGCAAGTTGCGCGATTTCGCCCGGGTGGTTCATGCCAAGCTCGATCGCGCAGTAGCGATGGCTGGCGCGCAGCTCGAGCAGCGTCAGCGGCACGCCGATGTCGGTGTTGAGATTGCCGCGTGTGGCGAGCGCGCCGCCCTCGCCGGCGTGGCGGCGCAGGATCGAAGCGAGCATTTCCTTGGTGGTGGTCTTGCCGTTCGAGCCCGCGATCGCGATCACCACCGGCGCGAAACGCAGGCGCCAGTTCCTGCCCAGGCGCCCGAGTGCGCGCCGCGTGTCGTCTGCCACCAGTAGAGGAAGAGGCGCTTTGCCGACGTAGCTTTCATCCACCAGCGCCGCCACCGCGCCGCGCTCCTGCGCCATCGCGAGGAAATCATGGCCGTCGTAGTGCTCGCCGCGGATAGCGACGAACAACTGGTCCTTGCCGATCGAGCGCGTGTCGGTGGAAACGCCGCGCAAGCGAAGCTCATCGCAGGCGCCTGCGCCGTCGTTCGCGAGGCGGGCACCCATCGCGCCGGCGGCTTCGGCGAGGCTCATCATCCACGCCCCCAGCCGCCGAGCGCGGCAACGGCAACCCTGGCGTCGGAGAACGGCAGACGCGCGCCCGCGATCTCCTGGTATTCCTCGTGGCCTTTTCCGGCGATCAACACGACGTCCGCCGCAGCCGCGGCTTCGATGGCCGACACGATGGCCGTTTCGCGGTCGAGTTCCGTGATGCAGTCGCCGGACACGCCCCGGCGTATCGCCCTCAGTATCGCCGCCGGATCCTCGCCGCGTGGGTTGTCGGAGGTCAGCACCACGCGGTCGGCGAGGCGGGAGACGATGGCACCCATCAAGGGCCGCTTGCCGGCATCCCGGTCGCCGCCTGCCCCGAACACCGCGACGAGTCGGCCGCCGCGCGACTGCGCGACGGGCTTGAGCGCCATAAGCGCCTTGTCCAGCGCATCGGGCGTGTGCGCGTAATCGACCACCACCAGCGGACGCCCTGGCTGTTCCGCAATTTTCTGCATGCGGCCGGGAACCGGCGGCAAGGCTGCGAGGAGCGCCGCTGCTTCGTGAAACGCCACGCCGTGCGCCAGCAGGCACCCCAGCACGCCGAGGGCGTTCGCGACATTGAAGCGCCCGATCTGGTTGATCGTCGCGGCCGCCGCTCCCCAGCTCGACTGGAGCGCGACATGTGTGATTGCGCCCTCGATGCGGATGTCGTGCGCAAAGACAAAATCGTCCACCGCGTCCCGGGCTGCCGTGGCGTGCGCAAGACCATAGCCGATCGTGCGCACGCCGCGGGCTGCGGCCCGCCCTGCAAGGCGCAGGCCGAAGGGATCGTCCAGATTGAGAACGGCGCTCTCCAGAGCGGGCGTGTCGATCAGCCGCGCCTTCGCCTCGCCATACGCCGCCATCGTGCCGTGATAGTCGAGGTGGTCGTGCGTGAGATTGGTGAACAGCGCGCAGTCGAAGGCGACGCCGTTGACGCGCCCCTGGTCGAGGCCGTGCGAGGACGCTTCCATCGCCACGGCAATCGCGCCGGCGGACTTGAATTCCGCGAGCAGGCGATGCACTTCGAGCGCGTCGGGAGTCGTGTTTTTGATTGAACTCAAATTAGAAGGAAAACCGCTCCCCAGCGTTCCGATCACGCCCGTTCTTGTTTTTTGAATCGACAAAGCATGTGACAGCCAATGGGAGCACGAGGTTTTGCCGTTGGTGCCGGTGACGCCGCAGACCCACATCGAATCGGAGGGCCGGCCGTAAAACTCATGCGCGAGAAAACCCGCCTGCAGCTTGAGATCCTTGAGGCCGGCGTTGGGCACTTTCCAGCCGGCGTCCCAGGCAAAGCCATCGCTCTCCCAGACGACCGCCGCGCTGCCGTGCTCGATCGCCTGCGCGATGTAGCGCCGGCCGTCGGTAGCTTCACCCGGCCAGGCGAAGAACGCGGCGCCGGGCGCCGCGCTCCGGCTGTCGGAGGTAAGCCGCTCGATCACTGCGCCTTGGCGCGCAAGCAGCGCAAGAACATTTTCAATTACGTGTTCTCCTTTGCCTCGTCACCCTCCCCGGGCAACTCGATGGGCGCGAGCGGCGCGTCGTAGGGTGCCCCGAGCAGGCGCAGCGCGCCCTGCATGACCTGCGCGAACACCGGCGCCGCCACCTGGCCGCCGTAGTACTGGCCCGCCGAGGGTTCATCCAGCATCACGGCGATCACCAGGCGCGGGTCGGACACCGGCGCGAAGCCGACGAACGAAGAGACGTACTTGTGCGCCGCGTAACCGCCGTTTTCCTGCTTGTGCGCGGTGCCGGTCTTGCCGCCCACGCGCCAGCCGACGATACGGGCACGCGGCGCGGTGCCGCCGGGCTGCACCGCCGCCTCCAGCATTTCGCGCAGCGCGCGCGCAACCTCCGGAGAGAACACGCGCTTGCCTTCGGCCGGCGCGCCGGTCTTCAGCAGCGACAGCGGCGCGAGTTCGCCATCGCGCGCAAACACGGTATAGGCGCGCGCGAGCTGGATCAGGCTGACTGAAATACCGTGGCCGTAGGCCATGGTCGCCTGCTCCACGGGACGCCAGGTCCTGGCTTCGCGCACCCGGCCGACTGCCTCGCCCGGAAATCCCAGCTGCGGCACGCTGCCGAAGCCGACGCGCTTGAACATGTCGTGCATTTCCTCGCGCGGCATCGAGAGCGCGATCTTCGCCGCACCCACGTTGGAGGACTTCTGGATCACCTGCGCGACGGTCAGCGCGCCGCCGCCGGGTCCACCTGCATGCGCATCGTGGATGGTGTAGCTCGCGATGGTGAGCGTGCCGGGCGAAGTCTGGATCACGGTCTGCGGCGTGATCCTTCCCGTCTCGATGGCCAGGCCGACGGTAAAGGGCTTCAATGTCGAACCCGGCTCGAAGGTATCGGTCATGACGCGGTTACGCAGCTGCGCGCCGGTCAGGCGGGCACGGTTGTTCGGGTTGTAGGTGGGCATGTTGGCGAGCGCGAGGACCTCGCCCGTGCGCACGTCGAGCACCACGATCGCGCCGGCCTTTGCCTTGTGGGCCTCCACCGCCGCCTTGAGCGCGCCGAAGGCGAGGTTCTGGATCTTGCTGTCGATAGACAGGCTGAGATCGCGCCCGTCCTGCGCGGCGCGGATCGATTCGACGTCCTCGACGACGCGGCCGAGCCGGTCCTTGATCACGCGGCGGCTGCCCGCGGCGCCGGCCAGCACCGCCTGCTGCGCGAGCTCGATGCCTTCCTGGCCCACGTCATCCACGCCGGTGAAGCCGACCACGTGCGCGGTCGATTCGCCCCCCGGGTAGTAGCGGCGGTACTCGTTCTGCTGGTGGATGCCGGCGATGCCCAGCTCGAGGACGCGGGCGGCGGCCTCGGGCGCAATCTGGCGCTTCAGGTAGACGAACTCGCGCTCGGCCTCCGAGAACTTGCGCGCCAGTTCGCGCGGGTCGAGCGGCAGCAACACCGCCAGGCTCTTCAGCTGCGCGGGGGTCGCGTTCACGTCCTCCGGGATCGCCCACACCGATTTGACCGGCGTCGAGATGGCGAGCGCCTCGCCATTGCGGTCCACGATCCGGCCGCGCGTGGCCGGAACTTCCAGGACTCGCGAATAGCGCGCCTCGCCCTTGCCCTGCAGGAAGACGGTATGCATCGACTGCAGATAGACCGAACGGCCGGCCAGCACCAGGAACGCGGCCAGCAATGCGGCAAGCGCGAAGCGCGCGCGCCATACCGGCAGCCGGACCATCATCGGCACGCTGGCCGCGATCAAGGCTGCGGCTCTCCTGCGCGGATCTGAACCATCCGCACGCGGCGCGGATCGGGCGCGCGCATGCCGAGCGTGCCCGCGGCGATCTTCTCGACGCGCGAATGCAGGCCCCAGGTGCTCGACTCCAGCTGCAGCTGGCCGAATTCGACGTCCAGCGCGCGGGCGCGCTCCTGCTCGCGTTCGAGCCGCGTGAAGAGCTTGCGCGTTTCATGCTGGGAGGTGACGAGCCCGAGCGCGCAGACGATGAGAACCAGGAGGAGGAGGAGGTTCAGCTTCGCCACGCGTCGGGCCCGTGTTCGGAAAGTGCACGCTTCAGTACGGCAGGATCAAGTGCTGCATTGCTGCGCTCGGCGACGCGCAGGGTCGCGCTGCGCGCGCGCGGGTTGGCCGCGACTTCCGCCGCCGAGGCACGCGCCGCCTTGCCCAGGATTCTGAGCGGCGGTTGTGGCAAATCCCGGGCGCGAATCGGCAAATCCGCGGGCAGGTTGTCCGCGGAGCAGGCGCGCAGGAAGCGCTTGACGAGTCGGTCCTCCAGTGAATGGAAGGCGATCACTGCGAGCCGGGCCTCGGGCGCGAGCCGCGCGGTGGCCTGCGGCAGCATCATCGCGATTTCCTCAAGCTCCCGATTGACGAGAATCCGTAGAGCCTGAAAGGTGCGCGTCGCCGGATTCTGGCCTGCTTCCCGTGTGCGGACCGCCGCAGCCACGACAGCGGCAAGTTGCTCGGTGCGGACGAGCGGCTCGCGTGCCCGAGCATCAACAATCGCCTTTGCAACCTGTTTAGCAAACCGTTCTTCGCCATAGCCACCGATTGCCTCCCGGATTTGTTGTTCTGTTGCCGTGGCCAGCCAGTCCGCGGCCGAAACGCCGCGGGTCGGATCCATGCGCATGTCGAGCGGACCGTCGGCGCGGAACGAGAAGCCGCGCGCCGGATCTTCGAGTTGTGGCGAGGAGACGCCGAGGTCCGTGAGCACCCCCTGCACCTGCTCGATCCCCTGCCGATCGAGCACTTGCGCAAGTTCGCTGAAGGGCGCGTGCGCGATGCTGAAGCGCGGATCCGTGATCTCGCGCGCGGCGGCAACCGCCTGCGGATCGCGGTCCAGCGCGATCAGCCGACCCGAGGGCCCGAGCCGCTCGAGGATCGCGCGGCTGTGGCCGCCGCGGCCGAACGTGGCGTCCACATAGACGCCGTCGGTGCGGATGGCGAGGGCGGCAACGGCCTCCTCGAGAAGGACTGGGCGATGAGCAGTGGGTTTCCCGAGCGATGGTGTGCTCATCGTCCGCACCCGCCGTCACAGCGAGAAGCCCTCCATGCCCGGAGGCGGGGCGCCGGAAACGGACAGCGCGGCGGCGAGCTTCGCGCTCCAGACGCCTGAATCCCAGAGTTCGAAATAGTGTCCCTGGCCGACCAGCATGACCTCGCGCTCGAGCTTGGCGTGCAGCCGCAGACCGCTCGACAACAGCACACGGCCCGAGGCATCCGGCGCGGTGTGCTCCTCGAAGCCAAGCAGCAGGCGCTTCCACCAGCTCGCCTGCGGATGGAAGCTGGGAAATTTCTCCACCTGCGCGCGCACGCGCTCCCAGGCGGTTTCGGGATAGATGAGCGCGCAGCCCTCCGGGTGCGCGCTGAGCACCAGGGTTCGGCTCACAGCGACCAGCGCGTCGCGGTGCCGCGTGGGGATGGCGAGCCTGCCCTTGGCGTCCAGTGTGAGGACAGTTGCGCCGTGAAACGTACCGCTCATCTCTTTTTGTCTCCTCCACCTGGACCGGTCAAACCGAACGCTTCGGCATTTTTGAGCCACTTTTTTCTACGTTTTCCCACTTTAATCCGAAAGAGGGAGACAGGTCAAGCTAGACAACCGAATTTCTTCAGTCGAGACAACCACTTAGCTGAACTATTGGAGACAGTTTCTATATTTTAATTATTGTTATTTATCATATGGATATAAAATTAATTCAATGTAATTTCTTAGTTGTTAGTAGTTACTCACTGAAAAGGCGAAAAACCCTTTGGCGCGATAATTCGCGGCCCATGATCAACAAATTCTTCGCCACGCCCGAAGCCGCGCTGGCCGACGTGCACGACGGCGCCACGGTGATGATCAGTGGCTTCGGCGGCGCCGGCATGCCCGCGGAACTGATCGACTGCCTGATCGCGCAGGGCGCGACGGACCTCACCGTGGTGAACAACAACGCGGGCAACGCCGATGCCGGGCTCGCCGCGCTGATCGGCGCGGGCCGGGTGCGCAAGATCCTGTGCTCGTTCCCGCGCCAGACCGATTCGTGGCATTTCGACAAACTCTACCGCGCCGGAAAATTGGAACTGGAACTGGTGCCGCAGGGCACGCTCGCCGAACGCATCCGCGCCGCGGGCGCCGGCATCGGCGGCTTTTTCACGCCGACCGCGTTCGGCACGCGCCTCGCGGAGGGCAAGGAGACGCGCCGCATCGACGGCCGCGACTATGTGCTCGAATACCCGATCCACGCCGACTACGCGCTGATCAAGGCGGACCGCGCCGACCGCTGGGGCAACCTCACCTACCGCAAGACCGCGCGCAATTTCGCACCCATCATGGCCGCGGCGGCAAAATGCACCGTGGTGCAGGTGCGCGAGAGCGTCGAACTCGGCGAGCTCGATCCCGAAATGGTGGTCACGCCGGGAATCTTCGTCAAACGCGTCGTGCGCCTCGCCCCCGCAGGGAAAACTGCACGGAAGGCCGCGTGAAGAAATTCGACCGCAAGCAGATGGCGGCGCGCGTCGCGCAGGACATTCCCGAAGGCGCCTACGTCAACCTCGGCATCGGCCTGCCGACCCTGGTCGCCGACTACCTGCCCAAGGGCCGCGAGATCATCCTGCACAGCGAAAACGGCGTGCTGGGCATCGGCCCGCGCCCGCCGCAGGGCGAAGAGGACGAGGACCTGATCAACGCCGGCAAGGAGCCGGTGACGCTGCTCACCGGCGGCGCCTATTTCCATCACGCCGACTCCTTCGGCATGATCCGCGGCCGGCACCTCGACTTCTGCGTGCTGGGCGCGTTCCAGGTTTCCGCCGCGGGCGACCTCGCCAACTGGCATACCGGCGAACCGGACGCGATCCCCGCAGTGGGCGGCGCGATGGACCTTGCGGTCGGCGCCAAGCAGGTGCTGGTGATGATGGAGCACCTCACCAAGGACGGCAAAAGCAAGCTCGTGGAGCGCTGCACTTACCCGCTCACCGGCGCGCGCTGCGTCAACCGCGTCTACACCGACCTTGCGGTGATCGACATCAAACCCGACGGCTTGCATCTGGTCGAGATCGTCGCCGAGGGCCTGTCTTTCGACGAATTGCAGCGGCTGAACGGGGTTCCACTCAGATACCGTGCCGCCGCCTAGGCTCTCATGAAGCGACTGCTGGTCGCGAACGCGAAGGGCGGCAGCGGGAAAACCACACTGGCGACGAATCTCGCCGGGCTGCTCGCCGGGCGCGACGTGCGCACCGTGCTTGTCGATCTCGATCGCCAGCACTCTGCCGCGCGCTGGCTCGAACGGCGGCCGAGGGGCTTTCCGAAAATCGCCGGCTGGACACCGGATGACGACCGTGACGAGGTCGAGGCGTTCGATCCGCAATGGGCCATCTACGACTCCCCAGCCGGTCTGCACGGCAAGCGGCTTGACCGGGCGATGAAGCGAGTGGATCTGATCGTGGTGCCGCTCGCACCCTCGGTGCTCGACATGGACGCCACCGTGGTCTTCCTCGAAGCGCTCGCCGAGTATAAGACGGTGCGCAAGGGCGAATGCCCCGTGGCGCTGGTCGCGAACCGTGTCGATCCGCGCACGCTGGCGGCGCTGGAGCTGGAAAATTTTCTCGCCGCGTACGACCTCCCGGTCATCGCGCACCTGCGCGCGGCGCAGGTCTACGTGCAGTGCGCCGCGACCGGCGCGCCCCTGTTCGACCTGCCGCGTTCTCGCGCCGAGCCCGAGATCGACCGCTGGGCGCCGATCCGGGCCTGGATCGGCGCGCATCTGCGCTAGCGCAGAACCAGCGCGCTACCTCCTCCCGGTCGATCCCGTCACGATTTCGATCCGGCGCCGGATGCGCTCGAGCGCTTCGCGGTCGCCCGCGGTTTCGGCGCGCTTTCCCTGCACCCCGAGCCACACCAGCAGCGGCCTGCGCCAGCCTTGTGCGGAGGCGACGTCGATGGCTGCGGCAATCTCCGAAGGGGTGATTTTTCCGCCGTTCAGTCTTACCCCTGACGAAACAAGCTTCGAAAGCGCATCGTCGCCTGGCGCCTTATCCGATCGACCAGCCAAATATTCGGCGTAGGCGAGTTCCTCGGGACCCGCGTCGGCCCGATGTTTCTCGAACCCGGGACATGCATCGAACTCCAGGCTCGCCGCGCGCACCGCGCAGCGCACCAGCTCGGCTCGCGCGACCAGCGCGGGGTTACCGGTACTTCGCAATTCCGATTTTGCTCTTTCGAGTTCAATTTCCGCGACGCGCGAATCGCCTTTCAGGTAATACGACTGAAAAGCGCCCAAGGCGTCGTGGGAATTCAGTTGCCAGTCGGGTGGAACCGGACCGCTCGAGCATCCCCAGAACAAGATGACCTGGAACAAAAGCCCAACCCGGAGCAGAGCCGTCATGGCAGCTTGATTTTCGTGTCGCGCTCGAACGGCCACTTGCGGTTGATCTCGTCGATCAGCGAGGCCACCTTGCGCAGGCTGGCCTCGACTTCGGCGCGCAGCGCGGTGAGGTCGGTGGTGGCCGCTTTGACGTTACTTGCCACCGACTGCGCATCGGCGAGGATGCCGTCCACGCGCTTCAGGCTGGTTCGCACCTCGCCGAGGATCGCGTTCGCCTGCGCCACCGCCTTCTGCGTCTCGTCGGCGATGCCGCCCGCGCCGTACAGGCGCTGGTCGGTGTTCGAAAGCACCGAGTCGAGCTTGAGCGACACGCCGCCCAGCGACGCCAGCAGCGTATTGGCGCGGTCGATCGTCTGCAGCAGCTCCTTCGCGTTGTCCTCGCTGCCGAGAGCGGCGCCGAGGACGCCCTGCTTGCCCGCCATGCGCTCGCTGACGGTGCGCACATTCTTCAAGCTCTCTTGCAGGCTGGATCCGGTGTCGGTCATCCGGTCGATGTTCTCGAGCACCGAGCGCAGCGTCGCGACCATGAGCGGAATCTCCGCGTTGGCGTCGCCGCGCAGCACGGCACGCTCAGCGCGGTCGGGCAGGGGCGGATCCTCGAGGTTCGCCGTGAAAGCGCGGATCTTCGCCCCGCCCACCAGCGGTACTTCGAGCGTGAAGATGGTGGTGGTGCGCAACCATCGTACTTCGCTCACGGGCACGCGGATGTGGATGCGCGCCTTGCCGTCGTCGGAGAGCGACAGCCGGCGCACGCGGCCGATCGGAAACCCGGCGAAGGTGAGGTCCATGCCCGCGCTCACGCCTTCGGCGTTGTCGGCAATCAGCGTCACGCGCTGGAACTGCTCGAAAACGCCGCGCGCGTAGAGCACGTAGCCCACCAGCGCCACCGCGAGGATGATCGTGAAGGTGAGCAGCATCCCGACCTTGACGCCGAGACTCTTCGGCAGGAAAGGCAGGCCGCTTTCGGATGCGCCGGTTTGCGGTTTCTGTTCCATGCTCAGACGTATTTGATCATCAAAGACAGTACTTCGATCAGGCCGATGACGAGGAACAGCTTCATCAGCCCCGCGAGCACCGCGGCCGGCACCGTCCGGACCTCGCCGCGCTCGGCCTCCAGGCCGGTGGCGAGCGGGATCAATGCGACCGCCAAGCCGAACAGCAGGCACTTGAGCATGAGCCCGGCCAGGATCGGGATGTCGAATACGTGGCCCACGACCCGCGTGAAGACGACGAATCCCGAGGATGAAGTACCGTAAAAAAGCGCGTACGCGAGATAAAGCGCCAGCGCGCTGCTCAGGATGGTGAGCGAAAAGACCGACAGGGCGGCGCCCGCGATCCTCGGCACGAGTTCGCCCTGCAGCGGGCCGGCGCCGGCGTCCGCGTGCTCCTCCAGCTCGCCGCTGACGCGCATCAGCGCGATTTCGGCCCCGATCGCGGCGCCGGAGCGCAGCGCGACGAACAGCGCCGTGAGCAGCGGGATCAGCTCGAGCACCAGCACGCGCAGCACCAGTTCGAGCGCATGCTGGGACAGGCCGTAGGCGTGGGCCGTGCTGTGGACGATTTCGATCAGCACCAGGCTGAGGAGCGCCGAGAACGCGAGGTAGCCCGGCAGCACCGTCCACGCGGTAAGGTAAATCTGCCGCACCGCGATGGCGCGCGCCGCCGGCCCGTAGGTAGAGGGAGAAAGCGCCGCGATGGTGGCGAAACTGGCGAAGCGCAGCAGCCGCCGCCAGCTGCGCGGCCGCAGGATGATCTCGCCGCCGAATGCCATACAGCAAGTTTACAATCTCCGCTTCCTACCGGGAGAAACCGTGAAAAGAAAGAAGCCCGAAGAACTGCGCTCGCACCGCTGGTTCGGTGTCAAGGACCTGCGCTCTTTCGGCCACCGCTCGCGCACCGCGCAGATGGGCTACGACCGCAGCGACTACCTGGGCAAGCCCGTCATCGCCATCATCAACACCTGGTCGGACATTAACCACTGCCACACCCACTTCAAGCAGCGCGTGGAGGAAGTTAAGCGCGGCATCTGGCAGGCGGGCGGCTTTCCGCTGGAAATGCCGGCGATGGCGCTGGCCGAGACCATGCAGAAGCCCACGACGATGATGTACCGCAACTTCCTCGCCATGGAGACCGAGGAGCTGCTGCGCTCCTATCCGGCGGATGGCTGCGTGCTGATGGGCGGCTGCGACAAGACCACGCCCGCGCTCATCATGGGCGCGACCAGCATGAACCTGCCTTCGATCTACCTGCCCGCCGGCCCGATGCTCAACAGCCACTGGCGCGACCAGACGCTGGGATCCGGTTCCGATACGTGGAAATACTGGGACGAACTGCGCGCCGGCCGCATCACCGAGCGCGACTGGCAGGACATCGAGGACACCATCGCGCGCTCGCCGGGCACCTGCATGACGATGGGCACCGCGGCCACCATGATGTCGCTCGCCGAAGCGCTCGGTTTCACCCTGCCCGGCTATTCCTCGATTCCGGCGCCGGACTCGAACCACGCGCGCATGGCCACGCTCACCGGCAAGCGCATCGTCGAGATGGTGTGGGAGGACCTGAAGCCGAGAGACTTCCTTTCGCGCGGTTCTTTCGACAATGCGATCACCACGCTGATGGCGACGGGCGGCTCGACCAACGCGGTGGTGCATCTCGTCGCGATGGCCGGGCGCGCGGGCCTCGCCTTCCCGCTCGAGCGCTACAACGAGATCTCGGCGAAGGTGCCGGTGATCGCCAACGTGCGTCCCTCGGGCGACAAGTACCTGATGGAAGATTTCTTCTACGCGGGCGGACTCAGGGCTCTTTTGTTTTCTTTAAAAGACTTATTGGACCTGAATGCGAAAACAGTAAACGGCCGCACTCTCGGCGAGAACATCGAAGGCGCCAAGGTCTGGAATGCCGACGTCATCCTGCCGCGCGACAAGCCGCTCAAGAAGTCCGGGGCCATCGTCATGCTGCACGGCTCGCTAGCTCCCGACGGCGCGGTGCTGAAGACCAGCGCCTCCGACCCGAAGCTGCTCAAGCACACCGGCAAGGCGGTAGTATTCGAGGACTACAACGACATGGCGGCGAGGATCGACCGCGACGACCTCGAGGTCGATGCGAACTCCGTGCTCGTGCTGAAAATGTCGGGGCCGCTCGGCGGCCCGGGCTTCCCCGAGTGGGGCATGCTGCCGATGCCGAAGAAACTCATCAAGCAGGGCGTCAAGGACATGGTGCGCATCTCGGACGGCCGCATGAGCGGCACCAGCTACGGCACCTGCATCCTGCACGTTGCGCCCGAAGCCTATGTCGGTGGCCCGCTCGCCTTCGTTCAGAATGGTGATTTGATTGAATTGGATGTCGAAAAGAAGGTCGTGAATCTCAAGATTTCTTCAGAAGAATTCGAAAAAAGAAAAAAATCCTGGCAGCGCCCTCCCCTCAAATACGCGAGGAGCTACGGCGCCATTTTCTCGCGCCACGTGAAGCAGGCCAACGAAGGCTGCGACTTCGACTTCCTCGAAGGCACCGCGCCGACGGCCGAACCGGAGATCCACTGACGAATTTAGTCGAGCACCCGATCGGCGCTAATCAGGAGCGATTGCGGGATCGTGAGCCCGAGCGCCTTGGCAGTCTTGCGATTGATCACCAGTTCGAACTTCGTCGGTTGCTCGACCGGCAGGTCGGCGGGTTTGGCGCCCTTGAATATCCTGTCCACATACGTCGCGCAGCGCAGGTACATGTCGGTGAGACTGGCCCCGTAGCTCATGAGGCAGCCGGCCTCCACGTACATCCGGTCGGCAGTCATGCTTGGCAGCGGGTACTTGGCGGTCAATTCTGCAATCTGACTTCGCCGTTCCTCGAAAAATGGATTCAGAAAGACGAGTAACGCACCGGCTTTCTGCTGGCACATCGAGGCAAATGCAGCGTCAATTTCCTGCGGCGTATGCGCTTGTACCGGCAGTATCGTCGCGCCGCGCTGCTTTCCCGCGGCCTGCACGCTTGCCAGATTCCTGCTGCCGGCCGCACTGGCGCGATCTCGGATGAGGACAGCCACGCGCGACAGTTTCGGCACCATGGCGAGCAGCATTTCGAGGCGCTTGGCAACGAGGTCTCCCGTAATGGTCGTGAGCCCCGTAATGTTGCCCCCGGGTCGCGCCAGGCTTTGGACCAAACCAGCGGCGACCGGATCACCGCCGCTCGCCGAGACGATCGGCATCGTGGCGGTGAGTTTCTGGAATGCCTGGGCCGATTCCACCGCCACCCCCACCAGCACATCCAGATTCAATTGCACCAGTTCCGCCGCCAACCCCGGAAGACGTTCGGGCTTGTTTTCGGCAAACCGCCACTCGATGATCAGGTTCCTGCCCTCGACGTAGCCCAGCTCGCGCATTCCCTGCACGAATCCGCCAAACCAGTGGCTATCAATGGAAGCCGGGCGTGCAAGCGGTGCCAGGAAACCCACACGCCAGATTTTGCCCGGCTGTTGGGCCAACGAGCGAAATGGCGCCGCAAGCCACGCTGCGCCAATCGCCACCAGCAATTGTCTACGCGTCATCATTCGGCCGCCCGCCCGACCTTCTGTGTTTCGTGTATATCATGATAATATACATTGGTGATTGACTTTGCACGTATCACCGGTTTCGATTGGGATCGCGGCAATACGCTTAAGAACGACAAGCACGGCGTCACGATGTTGGAAGCGGAGCAGATGTTCTTTGTCGCACCCCTCGTTGTCACGCCCGATGAGCAGCATTCCAGAACGGAATCGCGCTACCGGGCGCTTGGGCAGACGCTGCTGGAACGAAAGCTGGCGGTCATTTTTACTTTGCGCGCCGACAATTCCCGGATTCGGGTGATTTCAGCGCGTGATATGCACCGGAAGGAAAGGACGGTCTATGAGCAAGAAGCTTAAGCGCGTACCGGCATTCAAATCTGAAGCCGCGGAACGCAGGTTCTGGCAGACGCACGATACGACGGAATATTTTGATGCCGCCAAGTCGGTGCGCGCGGTGTTTCCAAATTTGAAACCATCGACCCGGACAATTTCCCTGCGCCTGCCAGTCCACCTGCTTGAAGGTATCAAGGCCGCCGCGAACTCCCGCGACGTGCCTTATCAATCGCTGATCAAGGTCTGGCTTCAGGAAAAGCTGCAGCGCCCGCCATCGCATTGAGTGACGCGCGTTCCGGCGCCGCGATTCATTCAAACACCGGGCGCGTTCGCCATTGGCTGGACGAGAACCGCTAGCCGCCCTTCACCAGTTTCTCCAGCGTCGAGCGCTCGACCTTCAACTTCGCCCCCGCGGCGACGATTTCGTTCCAGGTATTGTCGTCCACCGAAATGCCGTCCCGCTCCCGTTTCGCGCGGGTTTCCCTTTCCGGCTCGCCCGCGATACGCACCTTGTCGAAGCCCGGCGCGACAGGTGACCGGCGCAGCGATTCGAGGAAGGCGGTGGTTTCGGTGCCGAACGCATCCGCGGTGCCCATGCGCTTGGGGCCGATGAGGATGGTGAGCATGCCGTTCCACACGCGCTTTTTGGACCGGTCATCCGAATGCCAGGTGCCTCCGCCGGTGAGCGCGCCGCCGAGCAGCTCGCAGACCACGGCGAGGCCATAGCCCTTGTGCAGGCCGAAGGTGCGCAGCGCGCCGAAGGGCTCGATCACGCCGAAAGCCGGATCCGGCGTGGGCTTGCCGTAGTTGTCGATCAGCCAGTCGGGCGACACTTTCTCGCGCTTATTGTGCGCGACGCGGATCTTGCCCTGCGCCACGGCGCTGGTGGCCATGTCGAGGATGAACGGCGGCTCATTCGGGATCGGGATGCCCACCGTCATCGGGTTGGTGCCGAAGCGCGCGTCCGCGCCGCCGAACGGCGCGACGATGGAGCGCGAGATCACGTTGGTGAAATGCAGCGAGATCAGGCCCGCCGCCACCGCCTGCTCGGCCCACTGGCCGATTCGGCACAGGTGGTGCGCGCGGCCCAGGCCCATCACGCACATGCCATGCTGCTGCGCGCGCGCAATGCCGATATCCATCGCCTCCAGGCCGATCACCTGGCCGTAGCCCGCCTGGCCGTCGAGCGAAATCATGGCGCCGCCGTCGAACATGATCTTCGGATGCTGGTTCACGACCAGACCGCCCTCGAGCAGCGAATCGATGTAGCGCGGGATCATGCCCACGCCGTGCGAATCGTGCCCGGTCAGGTTCGCGGTGACGAGGTTTTCGGCGACGATCTTCGCTTCGCGCGCGTTGCTGCCGCCGGCGAGGACAATTGCCTCGACGGCCTTGATCAGGGAGTCTTTTCTATATGTGGCCATTAACCATCCGGTTCACTATTTGCTCTCCAAGGGTTTCTCGACTGAAGTTCCAAGTCTACAATGCCCAGCCATGAAAACACTTCTCCGAAAGTTCGCGGTTTCGACGTTCTGCCTGGTGGCTGCTTCAGCCGCAACTGCGCAGAACTATCCGAGCAAGCCGATTCGCATCGTCGTGCCTTACGCGGCCGGCGGCACCTCGGACATCCTCGCGCGCCAGATCGGCCCGAAACTCACCGAGGCCTGGGGCCAACCCATCGTCGTCGAAAACCGCGCGGGCGCCAACGGCAATGTCGGCGCCGAGTTCGTCGCCAAGAGCGCGCCCGATGGCTACACGCTGCTGCTGACCGACCTCGGCGGCCTCGTGATCAGCGGGAGCGTCTACCCGAAGCTGCCGTTCAACCCGTCGAAGGACTTCTCACCGGTGGTGATGGTTTCGTATTCGCCGCATGTGCTCGCGGTCCATCCGGACGTGCAGGTGAAGGACATCAAGGAGCTGATCGCGATGGCAAAAGCGCATCCGGGCAAGCTCAATTTCGCCATCTCGGGCATCGGCGGCGCGCCGCAGTTGGCCGGCATCGAGTTCGCGCAACGCACCGGGGTCGAATGGACCTATATCCCCTACAAGGGGGGCTCGGACGCGGTGACCGCCGTGGTGGCCGGCCAGGCGCACGTGCTGTTCAATGGCATGCTCGCCACCTGGCCTTCGGTCACCGGCGGCAGACTGAAGGCGCTGGCGATCTCGAGCGCGCAGCGCGTGCCGTCGGCCAAAGACATGCCCACCGTCGCCGAGCAGGGACTACCAGGATTCGAGACCGGCTCCTTCCAGGGGGTCGTGGGCGCCGCCGGCACGCCGCGCGAGATCGTGGCAAAGCTCAATGGCGAACTGATAAAGGTGCTGAACACGGCCGACATGAAGGAGCGTTTCGCCAAGCAGGGCACGGAAGTGCGCACCGGCACGCCCGAGTTTCTCGGCAACTGGATGCAGGCCGAGCAGGCGAAGTGGGCCAAGGTAGTCAAGGAATCCGGCGCGAAATTCGACTAGGAAAACTAGCTCACCATGGACCTCCCGCAGAACAGTTTCAAGCGCGCGCTCAAGGCCGGCAAGCAGCAGATCGGCCTCTGGTCGAGCCTTTCTTCCAACTACTCGGTCGAGGTGATCGCCGGCGCCGGCTACGAATGGATATTGCTCGATTGCGAGCATTCGCCGAACGACCTGGAATCGCTGCTCACGCAACTGCAGGCCGCGGCGCGCTACCCGACCACGCCGATCGTGCGCGTGCCCTGGAACGACATGGTGAACATCAAGCGCGTGCTCGACATCGGGGTGCAGACATTGCTCATCCCCTACGTGTGCAGCGCCGAAGAGGCGAAGGCAGCGGTGGCGGCAACGCGTTATCCGCCGGCGGGCGTACGCGGGGTCGCCGGCACCACGCGCGCAACACAGTACGGCCGCATCAAGGACTACGCGAAGCGCGCGCACGAAGAACTCTGCGTGCTGGTGCAAGTGGAGACCAGACCCGCGCTCGACCAGTTGGAGGCGATCTGCGCGGTGGACGGCGTGGACGGCGTGTTCATCGGCCCTGCCGACCTGCATGCCTCGATGGGTTACCCCGGCGAGACGTCGAATACGGCGATCCTGCCGCTGATCGAGGAAGCCATGCGCCGCATTCGCAAGGCGGGCAAGGCGCCGGGCTACCTGTCGCCGGTTGAGGCGGACGCCAAACGCATGCTCGCCGCCGGATGCCTTTACTGCGCCGTCGGCGCCGACGTCGGCCTGCTCGCGCGGGGCGCCGAGGCGCTGCGCGCGAAATTCTCCTAGGAGCGCCATGAAGCACGAGATCGTGATCACCGCCGCGGGCCACAAGGGCACCCTGGAGCGGCTGCAGAACGAATTCACCACCGTCAATCTGTGGGAAGCCCCCGATCGCGCTGCCGCGCTCAAGGCGGCGGCGCACATGCGCGCCCTGGCGCACTTCGGCCACTCGAAGGTGGACGGCAAGCTGATGGATGCTTTGCCCAAACTCGAACTCATTTCGAACTTCGGCGTCGGCGTGGACCAGATCGACCTCGAGGCGGCGAAGAAGCGCAACATCACCGTCACCAACACGCCCGACGTGCTGAACGACTGCGTCGCGGACACCGCGATAGCGCTGGTGCTCAACACCCTGCGCAAGTTTCCGCAGTCCGAGGCCTACCTGCGTTCCGGGTTCTGGCCGACGCGCGGCACCTACCCGCTCACCACCTCGGTGGGCGGCAAGACGCTCGGCATCCTGGGCCTGGGGCGCATCGGCGAGGCGATCGCGAAGCGCGCGCAGGCCTTCGGCATGAAGATCCGCTATCACAACCGCAACAAGAAGAACGTGCCCTATCCCTACGACGCCGATCCGGTGACCCTTGCGAAAAATTCCGACGTGCTGCTGGCCGTCACGCCGGGCGGCGCCGGCACCGCGAAACTGGTCAATGCCAAGGTGCTCGACGCGCTCGGCCCGCAGGGTTACCTGGTGAACGTGGCGCGCGGCTCGGTGGTGGACGAGCTGGTGCTGCTGCGCTACCTGCAGGAAAAGAAAATCGCCGGCGCCGGGCTCGATGTCTACGAGCACGAACCGCAGGTGCCGCCCGGGTTCTTCGCACTCGACAACGCGGTACTGTTTCCGCACGTCGCGAGCGCCACGGTCGAAACGCGCAAGGCGATGGGCGACCTGCAGGTCGAGAACCTGCACCTGCACTTCGCCGGCAAGCCGGTGAAGACGCCCGTCGCCTAGTTTGGGGAGAACAAGCGTCGTTCCCGCGAAAGCGGAAATCCACGGTTTTCTTGTCCTGCTGATTGCCGTAGCAGCAGGCTGCGCCGAGCGCCCCGCCTCACCGGCGCGCGGCCTCGAAGGCCGCATCTGGGACACGCGCGCCGAACGCTTCGTCAGCGAAGACGATCTTGTGCGCCGGTTGCGCGAAGTGCGCTTTCGCCTGCTGGGCGAAGTCCATGACCACCCGGCGCACCACAGGCATCGCGCCGCATTGATCCGCGAACTGGGCGCGCCCGGCGAAATCTATTTCGAGCAGTTCGACCGGGACCACGATGCCGGGTTGCGCGAAGCGCAGCGCGCGGGCGCGGGCGCGGCCGCCGATGCCCTGGCCAGGGCCGGCCTCTTGGATGCCGCGTGGCAGTGGCCGCTGCACCGGCCGCTGGTCGAGGCGGCGCTCGCGGCACCGGTTCAGGTACGCGCCGCAAATCTATCCGCCTCCGATGCCCGGCGCATCGCCAGGGCCGGGAAACTCGGCCCGCAAGACGCGGCGCTCGCCGGCGCGCTGGCAAACGCCGACTGGCCGGCGGCGCGGGAGAGCGCGCTGCGCGAGGCGATCTTCGAATCGCATTGCCGCGTGCTGCCGGAGAAATCTGTGCCCGCGATGGCGCTCGCCCAGCGCGCGCGCGACGCGACAATCGCAATTGCGCTCGCCGGCGCGGCCGGCAGCGCGGTGCTGATCGCCGGCAACGGCCACGTCCGGCGCGATCTCGGCGTCCCGCTGTACCTGCCGCACGGGGCGACGTTTCTCAGCGTCGGCTTCCTGGAAACGCAGCCCGGCGAAGCGGATCCGCGCGACTATGCGCTTGGCGCGAACAGGGTGGCGAAATACGACTACATCTGGTTCACCGCGCCGCAGCCCCGGCCGGATCCTTGCGAGAAGCTCCGGAAACGCCCGGCTAACTGATGGCGCTGGGCTAGAATCCTGACAGGGGAGGAAAAACATGAAACTGCTGTTCGCTGCGCTTGTATTGGCGATTTCCGCCACGGTCCAGGCCCAGGCCTGGCCCTCGAAGCCGATCCGCTACATCGTGATCTTCGCGCCGGGCGGGACCACCGACATCCTCGCGCGCCTGATCGCGCCCAAGCTCTCCGATGCACTCGGCCAGCCAGTGGTGGTGGAGAACCGGCCGGGCGCGGGCGGCAACAACGGCGCCGAGATGATCGCCAAAGCAGCGCCCGACGGCTACACCATCGGCAGCGGCACGGTGAGCTCGCACGCCATCAATGCCACGCTGTATTCGAAGCTGCCCTACGACCCGGCAAAGGATTTCGCACCGATCACCATGCTCGCGACGCTGCCGAACATGCTCATCGTGCACCCCAGCCTCGGCGTCAACAACGTCGCCGAACTGATCGCGCTGCTCAAGGCCAATCCGAACAAGTACAGCTTCGGCTCGGCGGGCAACGGCACTTCCCAACACATGTCGGGCGAGATGTTCAAGACCATCACGGGCACCTCGATGCAGCACATTCCGTACAAGGGCTCGGGCCCGATGATTCCGGACCTGCTCGCGGGAACGATCGCCATGAGCTTCGAGAACATCACCACCGCCTATCCGCCGGTGAAGCAGGGCCGGCTGAAGGCGCTCGCGGTGACGACGCAAAAGCGCTCGTTCGTCGCGCCCGACGTACCGACCATGCAGGAAGCGGGTCTCGCCGGCTACGACATCACCTCCTGGCAGGCGCTGTTCGCGCCGGCGGGCGTGCCGAAGGAAATCATCGCGCGGCTGCATGCCGAGACCGCCAAGGCGCTGAAGGCGCCGGATGTGGCCAAGCGCCTGGAAGATCTCGGACTGGACGCCGGTGGCATGTCGCCCGAGGAACTTGGCGCGCTGGTGCGCAGCGACATCCCTCGCCTGGGCAAAGTCGTGCGCGACTCGGGTGCGAGAATCGATTGAAGAATTTCCCAAAGGAGAAATCGTGAGAATCCTGCTTGCTACTCTCGCCTTCGCCTGCGCCACGCTCGCGCAGGCCCAGGGTTTCCCGACCCGTCCCGTCACCATCATCATTCCCTATCCGCCGGGCGGCCTGATCGACCTGGTCGCGCGCGCGCTGCAGCCGTTCCTGCAGGCGGAACTCGGCGTATCCGTCGTGACCGAGAACCGCGCCGGCGCGGGCGGCAACGTGGGCGCCGAGGTTGTGGCGCGTGCGCTGCCCGACGGCCATACGCTGCTGCTGGCGAACCCGTCGCTCGCCATCAGCCCGACGCTGTACAAGAAGCTGAACTACCGGCCGATCGAGGATTTCGCCTACATCGGCCGCTACGGCTCGGTCGCCAACGTGATGGTGGCCAACGTCAACCAGCCGTTCAAGACCGCGCAGGAACTGATCGCCTACGCGAAGAAGAACCCGGGCAAGCTGAACTACGGCTCGCCCGGCTATGGCACCTCGCCGCAGCTCTCGGGCGAGCTGTTCAAGACGATGTCAGGCACCTTCATCGTGCACATCCCGTTCAGCGGCGCGGGCCCAGCGACGGCGGCGATGCTGGGCGGCAACATCGAGATGATGTTCGACAACATCCCGCCGCAGGTCGGCAACGTCAAGGCCGGCACGGTGCGCGCGCTCGCGGTGACAAGCCTGAAGCGCAACAGCGCTCTGCCAGACGTGCCGACGCTGGACGAGATCGGCCTGAAGGGCTACGAGGTGGTGTCCTTCTTCGGCCTGGCGGCGCGCGCCGGCACGCCGGGCGAATCTGTGATGCGCCTGAACACCGCGCTAAACAACGCCACGCGCACGCCGAAGCTGCGCGAGATCCTGGAGGTGCGAGGCGCCGAGGTCGTGCAAGGCACGCCGGAAGACTTCACCAACTTCATCAAGGCGGAAACCGCGAAGTTCGCGCCGGTGATCAAGCGCGCCGGCGTGGTGGTGGAATAAATCAGGCCGGCGCGGCTTCAGCTTTATCGAAGTCGATCTCGACCTTGGCGTCGTTCGGGTCGTGGAAGAACAGCTGCCAGGTGCCGTATTCGGGCAGCCGGCGCAGATCGTACTTGACGTTTTCCCGCTTGAGTTTCGCCACCGCTGCGGCCAGGCCCTTGCCGCTGAAAGCCATATGGTCGAGCACGCCCTTTACCAGCCTCTCCTTGTTGATGCCCGCGACGATGTGCAGGATCGGCTCCCTGCCCTTGCCGCCGTCGGCGTAGAGCCAGGCCCCCGGGAAGGTGAACGGCGGCCGCGCGCCGGGCTTGAGGTTGAGGTGCTCCTCGTAGAACGCCAGCGTCGCCGGCAGATCGTCGGTGAGAATGGTGAAGTGATTCATCGCGGTCACGGTCACCTCAGGTTCCCTTCGCGGCAGCCTGAGCCTGCCTTGTCTTGTCGAGCACCGTCATCGCGGTGGCAACGATGCCGGCGACATCGCCGGCGCTCGCGGGAAGTATCAGGGTGTTGGAAGTCCTGGCGAGATTGGAGAAGGCGGCGACATATTCCTGCGCCACCTTGAGGTTGGCCGCTTCCATGCCGCCCTTGCCGCTAATCGCCTCGCCCACCGCGTGCACCGCCGCCGCGTTGGCATCGGCGATCAGCCGCAGCGCGGTCGCTTCGCCCTGTGCCCGGTTGATCTCGCTCTGCTTCTGGCCCTCGGATTCCAGGATCGCCGCCTGCCGCTTGCCGTCGGCGACGTTGATCGCCTGCTGGCGCTCGCCCTCGGACTTGGCGATCAATGCGCGCTTCTCCCGCTCGGCGGTGATCTGCGCCTGCATCGCGCGCAGAATCGATTCCGGCGGCGTGATGCTCTTGATTTCGTAGCGCAGCACCTTGATGCCCCAGTTGCGCCCCGCCTCGTCCAGCGCGGCGACGATGTGGCGGTTGATGTCCTCGCGCGACTCGAAGCTCTTGTCGAGCTCCATCTTGCCGATCACGCTGCGCAGCGTAGTCTGCGCGAGCTGGGTGATGGCGCCGATGTAGTTCGCCGAACCGTACGATGCCAGGCGCGGGTCGGTCACCTGATAGTACAGCACGCCGTCCACCGCGAGCTGCGTGTTGTCCTTGGTAATGCACACCTGCTCGGGCACGTCGAGCGGCACCTCCTTCAACGAATGCATGTAGGCGACCCGGTCCATGAACGGGATGATCAGGTTCAGGCCCGGCTCGAGCACCGCATGGAATTTCCCCAGCCGCTCCACCACGAAGGCGAACTGCTGCGGCACGATGCGCACGCCCTCGACCACGAACGCGGCCACTACCGCGATGAAGAACACCCAGACCGCGTAGCCCCGGGTCTCCGGAATCGCCCCCGTGATCGCGGTCAGAACGATGGCGATAATCAGCTTGGAAAACATGGATATTCCCCTCGGTTGTTGACTTGCCACCGGCGGCGGCGCATGAGCGACGGCCACGCTGGCCGGGCTATGCGGGGCGACGGTTTGTGACTTTGAGCGTATTGCCATTGGCCGTGACTACATAGAGCATCGCGCCGACGTCGATCGCCGCATCGCCCTCCACCAGCGCGTCCCACGAGGCGCCGCGGTAGCGCACACGCGCTAGGCGAGCGCCCTGGTCCACCCAGTTCTCGAAGCTCGCCGGCTGGCCGGCGTCCACGTTGGGCATCTGCTCGGTCGCGTTCTTCGCGCGGTAGACGTGCACGCCATAGCAGCCAAGCCCTGAAATCGCTGCCGCGACAATGGCCTGCACCGGAAAGCCCTGTCCGAGCCACGCCGCAAGCGCCGCGCCGAAGGCCGCGATGCCGAGCACCAGAAGGTAAAAGGTGCCGCTCAGCAGCTCTATGATGACCAGCGTCAGACCGAGGATCGCCCAGAGAAAGTCTTCATCCACGGGCCTAATTTAGAATCACTTGACCATGGACGCAACCAAACTCGCAAAAGAGCTCATCGACCTGCACCAGCACCCGCGGCTGGTGGCGCCGTTTAGCTCGCGCTTTCCGGGGCTTACGGCCGAAACCGGCTATGCCGCGGCGCGCCAGCTGCACGCCCATCGCCTGGCGCAGGGCTGGGTGCTGGCGGGGCGCAAGAACGGCTTCACCAATCGCGGCCTCTGGCAGCGCTACGGCGTGAACGGGCCGATGTGGGGTGCCGTTTATGACCGGACTCTTATTTTTTCCGAAGGAAATAAAGCAGTCGTGTCGCTCGCGGGCCTGGTGCAGCCGCGCATCGAGCCCGAAATCTGCTTCAAGCTGAAATCCGTGCCGCCCACAACGCCAGAGGCGTTGTCCTCGCACACACGAAACCCCGCGCTGCTGCTCGAAGCCGTCGAGTGGATCGCGCATTCCATCGAAATCGTACAGTGCCACCATCCGGAGTGGAAGCTGACGCTGCCCGACTGCGTCGCCGACAATGCGCTGCACGGCCGCCTGATCGTCGGCACGCCGGTAGCGGTGGAACGGATTTCCGGCCTGGCGGCGGCGCTGCCTTTCCTGAAAATCGATTTATTGAAAAACCGGGAAAAGATAGACCAGGGAATCGGCGCCAACGTGCTCGACAGCCCGCTGCTTTCCCTCGCGTTCCTGGTCAACATCCTTGCCGGGCAGAAGGATTCGCCGCCGCTCTCGGCGGGCGAAATCATCAGCACCGGTACGCTCACCGACGCCTACCCGGTGCAGGCGGGCGAAACCTGGAGTACGGATCTGCACGGTTTCGCGGCCAGGGGCCTGGAAATACGCTTCACGTGAAAAGACCCCTCGAAGGCATTACGGTGGTGGGCCTGGAACAGGTCATCGCCGGCCCGTTCTGCACGCGCCAGCTGGCCGAGCTCGGTGCGCGCGTGATCAAGATCGAGCGCCCCGGCGGCGGTGACGCGGCGCGCGGCTACGACAAGACGGTGCAGGGGCTTTCGTCGCATTTCGTCTGGGTGAATCGCTCCAAGGAGAGCCTTTGCCTCGACGTAAAGCATCCGGACGCGAAGCTGGTTCTCGACAAACTCATGGCGAACGCGGACGTCTTCGTGCAGAACCTCGCCCCGGGGGCCGCGGAGCGCCTGGGCCTGGGCGCGGCAGAACTGCGCGCGAAGCATCCGCGGCTCATCTGGTGCGGCATCTCGGGCTATGGCCCCGCCGGTCCCTACGCCGACAAGAAAGCCTACGACCTGCTGGTGCAATGCGAAGCCGGCCTGCTCTCGGTTACAGGGACGCCGGAGCAGCCGGCCAAGGCGGGCATCCCCGTGGCGGACATCGCCGCGGGCATGTATGCCCTTTCCTCGATCCTCGCCGCGCTCTACCGGCGGCAGGCGGAGGGCGTCGGCGCCACGCTCGACATTACGATGTTCGAATCGCTCGGCGAGTGGATGGGCTTTCCCGCCTACTTCACTGCCTACGGCGGCGCGGCACCGCCGCGCTCGGGCCCGCACCACGCCACCATCGTCCCCTACGGCCCGTTCAAGGCCGGCGATGGCAAGACCGTGTTCCTGTCGATCCAGAATGAAAGGGAATTCGAACGTTTTTGCGATGTAGTGCTTTTGAATTCCGGATTGAAAAGCAATCCAAAATTCTCAAGCGGCCCGGTCAGGGCAGCATACCGCGATGCAATGCATGAGGAGATTGACCGGGTATTTTCGAAATTGACGGCGGAAAAGATCCTACAAAGGCTGGACGAGGCCAACATCGCGAACGCAAGACTGAATTCGATGCAGGAGTTCTGGGACCACCCGCAGCTGGAGGCGCGCGAACGCTGGCGCGAGGTGAGCACGCCGGCGGGACCGGTGAATGCCGTGAAACCGCCGTTCAACCTGGACGGCTTCGAGCCGCGCATGGATGCGGTGCCGGCGCTGGGCGCGCACAGCCGCGCAATACTTTCGGAGCTGGGATTCGGCGCCCCGGCGATTGAAAAAATGGTAAAAGAAAAAATCATCGAGGAGGCAAAGTCATGAACCTGGAACTGTATTTCGCCCCGGGCGCGTGCTCGTTCGTGCCGCACGTAGCGCTGGAGGCCATCAGGGCGGCCACCGGCCAGGCCTTCGAGCCGAAACTCGTCAAGCTGCACAAGGGCGACCAGCGCACGCCCGAGTACCTGGCGATGAACCCGAACGGCCAGGTGCCGGTGTTGGTGGCCGAGGGCAAGCCGCTCACGCAGATCGTCGCCATCTGCGATTTCCTCGACCACAGCTTTCCGAAGGCCGGCCTGCTGCCCACGAACCCCTGGGCGCGCGCGCAGGCGTTGTCGCAGCTGGCGTGGATGAACAACACCGTGCACCCCACCTTCACGCACGTATTCCGCGCGGCCGATTTCGCCGAAAGCGAAGCGGCGCAGGCGGAAGTGAAAAAAGTCGCTGCGGCGAAGTACCGCAAGCACCTGGAACGAATCCAAGGCTGGGTCGCCGGCGCCAATCCCTACTGGTACGGCGAACGCATCACCTGCCACGACGCCTACGCCTTCACGCTGCTGCGCTGGGGCGGCTACGCGGGCATCGACCCGCAATCGCTACCGACCTACCTTGCCTACGTCGAGCGCGTCATGGCTGCGGCGCCGTTGGCCGCGGTGCTGGAGCGCGAGCGCATCAAGCTGGACACCTACAAAGCGGCTTAAGACTTTTTGCTGACTTCAATACCCGCGGCCCTTGCCAGGTCGCGGTGTACGCGAGCCACCCGCTCCACCTCGCCCTTGGCGGGGAAGCGTTCGTAGAAACCCTCGTCGCGGAACATCTTGCCCATTTCCGTCCAGGGTTTGAGCCGCTCTTCCCAGCGCGCCAAGCGCCCGGCCTCGGGGCCGTCGTCCGTGCGCACGAGGTCGGCGCACACCCGGATCATCGCCTTGATGGTGACCGGCCGTGTGACCATGTGGCCGTCCCTGCCCCAGACCGAATCACCGAACACATTCTTTGCTGCCTTGAAGAAATCGCGCACCAGGCCGTAGTAGCGCGGCACTTCCTTCGAGCTGCCGCCCGCCAGCTGGATCGAGCGCCACTTGCCGCGCACCCAGCGGTGCAGCTCGTTGAACAGTTCCGCCTGCAACACCCACTTGTCGCGCTGGCTGCGGCCGCCCAGGCGATTGATGCGGTAGCGCAGCGGGCTGTCGCCCTCGCTGTAGAGCTTCTGCACCAGGCGCGCGGCGAACTTGCGGTCGGGCGCCGCCCAGGACACCTGCTCGTAGAGGTCGATCAGGTGGCTCTTGTTGATGCGCGTCGGGGTGGAATTGATGATGACGAACATCTCCGCGGCGAAATCCTCGCTGCGGCCGTCGAAAATGATGCAGGGCACGCTGATGGTGGAGGCGTCCTGCGGCCGCTCCTGCATGTAGAAGTGCAGCGCCGCGAGCCGGTGCTGGCCGTCGATGATCAGGAACCTGGTACTCGGTTCCGTCAAGTGCCCGGAGCCGTCGCCATCGGAGCGGAAATTCAGCTTCTCGCTGGTATAGAGCAGCACCGTGCCGGGAATCGCCGGCTGCGACACTGCGGTTTCATAGAAATTGGTGAGTTGGCGCACCTTGGCGCGCGACAGGCCGCGCTGGAAAGCGCCGTCGGTGCGCTCGATCTTGGAGATGAACTGGGCGACGTCGTCGTCCTGCGAGATGCGCGCCGCGGCGATCTCCTCGCCATCGCCGTAAAAACGGCTGATGAAGCGCACCTTGGCAAGCAGGTCCTTCGCCCGGTATGCGGCGAAGTAGAAGATCCCGTCTTTCTGGCGAATCTGTGTTGCGTACATCGCCTCTCCCCTGGTGCCGGCCACCCCTCCGGCGAGCGTCACCGGGCGGAAATATACCCGATTCAGCTGGGACAGGCGGGGAGCATTAGCGTCTGCAGGACTTCGGCGGTGGCGGGTTCTGCACGAAAGCGACCACTCCGGAGTGTGCCGGAACGGCCTTGGGCAGCAGGGGCAGCAGGTGGCGTTCGGCAAGCTTGCCGACCTTGAATTCTAGGGGGCCGACCCATTGCAGGACCACGTAGTCGTGGGGCAGCGATTTGCCGCGGTTTTCGCCCGCCTTTACCTCTGAAACCAGCTTGTTTTCATAGGCGCCCCGGAAAAGGGCAATTTCCGGGCTTGGCGACGCGCCCTGCAATTCCGCCGCCGCGTCTATCGCGAAGGCGTCTTTTTGCCGGGTATCCAGGGAGAGCGAAATCCGCGCCTTTGCTGGCGCGGCATTGATGTTCGCTACCGCCCGCGAGAAGGCTCCGTCCGGGTTTCCTCCGTCACGCCAGTTGCGGAAATCCTGCCCCTGCAGCAGCACCTGGGGGGTATAGACCATCGCCGCACGCGCGAGCCTGGGGGCCCATCTTGCGCTGGCGCGTCGAATGCGCCTGGCGGGCGTAGGGGTCCTTCCAGCCGATGTAGTCCCAGTAGTCCACGTGCAGCGCGATGGGCACAACCCGGTCCGGGGCGAAGCCCCGGGGACCGAGGGACGAGAGCCAACGGTCGGCTGGCGGGCAGCTGTCGCAGCCCTCGGAGGTATAGAGCTCGACCAGGGCCACCGTCCTATCCGTGGATTTGGCAGTGCATTGCGCTGCCTGCGCCGTACCCAGGGAAAACACCAGCAAGACGGGCAAAAGTGCTTTCATCAGCCTAAGTCGAAACAGCCTGCCCCGAGCTTACTCGCCGGGGCCGATAATGGCGCCCCGCCATGCCCCGCCTGCCATCGCACCTGAACTACTTTCTCGCCTCATTCGCCTGGAACTATGGCCTGGGCATGACCTGGCTCGTGGTGCCGCTCTACGCCTACTCCACGGGTCTTTCCGGGGCCGAAATCGGAATCCTGTTCTCGTTGCCTTCGGTTGCCCAGCTCGCCATCAACCTGGTCTGCGGGGCCTATGTCGACCGCTTCGGCGGCAAACGTATCATGCTCGCCTCCTCTGCACTATTGGCCATGGGCGCGGCGGCCATGCCCCTCGCCGGGAACTTCTGGTCGCTGTTACTCGCCCAGTGCTTCCTGATGCTGGCGCACGCCACGTTCTGGCCTGCCAACTGGTCCATCGCTGCGGAACTGCCCGGTGGGCGCGGGGCCCAGGCGGGGCGCCTGAACGCGGTCACCAATCTGGGCCAGATCCTCGGCAACGGCTCGTGCGGCCTCATCCTCGCGTTCGGCGGCTTCAACGTCACCTACTCGGTTCTGGCGGCGACGGCAGTGCTCGCCCTAGCGCTTGGCGTTGGCACCCCGCAGTTGCTGCGCACGGCGCCCCCGGGGCGGCCCCTGTTCGGCAACTATGCGGTGCTGCTGCGCGTGCCGGTCCTCTACTACGGGATTCTGTGCGCCTACGTCGCGGCGCTGCCGTATTCGCTGGTCATGTCCTTCTATCCGCTGCTTCTCAAGCAATTCGGCTTCGGCGCGGAGGCTTCAGGGGTACTGCTTGCGCTGCGCGCGGTGGGCGGCATCGGCGCCGGGCTGGCGGTGGCGCGCTTCGTCCACACCGGGCCCGCCAGCCTCTGGCCGGTGGTCGCCGGACTCGTGGTGGCGCTGGCCGTGTGCCTGCAGCCGCTCGTGAGCCACTGGAGCGCCGTGGGTGCGTTCCTGTTTGCCCTGGGGATGGGCTCTAGCGTCATGATCATCTATTTTCAGGTCACCATCGCCGAAGCCGTGCCCCCGGAGATGCGCGGCTCGGCGATGGCACTGGGGGGACTCGGCTGGGGCCTCTCGCACCTCAGCACGCCGCTGTTGATGGGCCTGGTGGCCGACCAGTACGGCGTCATCGCCGGCTTCTACCTCCTCGGCGCCATCGCGCTCGTCAACGTGGCCCTGATCAGCTGGCTCAGGCGCTGGGCCTTCTCCGGCACCAGGCTAAAGACGGGGAAAACCGCTTGAGACTCTCCATTCTCGACCAGTCGCCCATCATCTCGGGCCACAGCGCCGCACGGGCGATCGAAGAAACCCTCAAGCTCGCGCGCCGCGCCGATGAACTCGGGTATACGCGCTACTGGCTCGCCGAACATCACGCCATCGGCGCGCTCGCCGATCCCTGCCCCGAGATCCTGCTCGCGCGCCTGGGCGCCGAAACGAGGCGGATCCGGGTGGGCACCGGCGGGGTGCTGCTGCCCTACTACAGCGCCTTCAAGGTCGCCGAGGTTTTCCGCATGCTGGAAGCGCTGTACCCGGGGCGCATCGATCTGGGCATCGGCCGCGCGCCGGGCGGCGACCAGCGCACCGCGCGCGCCGTGGCCGGCGGACACTTTCCCGACGCCGATCAGTTTCCGCAGCAGGTCTGGGAGCTGATCGGCTACCTCGACGGCACCCTGCCCGACGACCATCCTTTCAAGAAAGTGCGCGTCCAACCCGAGGGGCGTGCAGTTGCCGAACCCGCACCCGAAGTCTGGCTGCTTGGTTCCTCCGACTACAGCGGCCTGCTCGCGGCGCAGCTGGGGGTGCGCTTTTCGTTCGCGCATTTCATCAACGCCCAGGGCGGCGACGCGGTGATGCGCGCCTACAAGGAGCGGTTTCAGGCTCGCAACGCAAGCGTTGCTCGTGACGTCCCCGCGCCGCGCGAGCCCGAACCGCATACGTCGGTTTGCTGTTTCGTCATCTGCGCGGAAAACGATGCCGAAGCCGAGCGCCTTGCCAAAGTGGTGGATTCGCGCCGCCTCGACATGGCCTACAACCTCGACTCCCCGGTGCCAACCCAGGCGCAGGCGGAAAGGCGCAGTTACACCGACCAGGAGCGCGCCCACATCCAATCGCAACGCTCACGCCTGCTACACGGCAGCTCGCAGACCTGCAAGGCAAAGCTGCTGGAGATCGCGGAGCAGTTCTCCGCCGACGAGCTGATGGTGCTGACGATTACGGGCGACTACGCCACGCGGCTTGAATCCTACGAACTGCTGGCGCAAGCCTTCGAGCTGGGAAGCGGCAGCGCTACAGAAAGATGACCCCCAGATCCTGGACCACAAGCCAGCCCGCGAGCAGCCCCACCGCGACAAGCAACCTGCGCCTGTGTCTCGTATAGGCGACCTTGCCCCCGGGCGATTGCCAGTTCCCGGCGGAACTCGGGGAATTGGACAAATAGAGAAAAATCGTCAGTCTTTTTCGAACCTCTCCAGCAGCTTCACGATTTCCGCATAGCCGCGCTCCCGCGCAACCTCGATCGGCCGCTTGCCCGCACGATTCTTCTGCCCCGGATCCACCTCGAGCGCAAGAAAGGCGCTCACCATATCCACGGAGGCGCCGTCCGCCGCCGCGTGCAGCAGCGTATTACCCTTGATGTCGGTGATCTTTGCGTCCGCCCCGCGCTCAAGCAAACGCCTCGCCACCAGCAGATTGCCTGTCATCACCGCCCACTGCAGCGCAGACTCGCCATCGTCATTGCGCAGCGACGGGTCCGCATTCACGGCGAGCAGCAGGTCCACGAACCAGGGATCCGCGTGCAGCGCCGCCGCGTGCAGCGGCGTCTCGCTGTTCGACGAGCGCGCGTTCACCGGCGCTCCCGCCTTCACCAGCATCACCAACAACTCCTTCATCCCCTTCTCGATCGCCCGGTGCAGCGGCGTCTCCCGCTCCGCGTTGCGCGCATCCAGCTTCACCCCGCCCCGCGCCACGATCCCCTCCGCCACCAGCGGCTTGCCCACTTCGATCGCCGCGAACAACCGCTCTTCCGGCGTCTGCGCATGCGCGCAAGCCAGGAACCCGAAAAGCCATACAGCAATAATCGCCCTGATGATCACGCTAGTGTGCGCGCCAGCACGTCGGCGAGGTGCACGGTTTCTCGACCGGCGAGGTCTTCGATCTGCTTGCGGCAGGAAAAACCGTTGGCGACGATGAAAGTCTCCGGCGACGCGCCGTTCACTTTCGGCAGCAACGAGAGTCCGGCGATCTTCACCGAGGTCGCATAGGTATCCGGGCGGAAACCGAAGGCGCCGGCCATGCCGCAGCAGCCGGTCTCGGGTGCCGAGGTCTCGATGCCGGCGGCCTCGAGCAGCGCGACATCGGCGCGCGTGCCGCCGAGGGCCTTCTGGTGGCAATGGCCGTGCAGCAGGGCGCGGCCGCCGATGCGGCGCGGTTTCCAGTGGCGCTGTTCGAGGAGTTCGGCGAGCGAGACAGTCTGCTTCGCGAGCTTCTCTGCGGCGGCATTGCCGGGCAAAATCTTGACCATCTCGTCCCTGAATACGGAGTGGCAGCCGGGCTCGAGGACGACCACGGGCGCGCCGGATTCGATCTGCGGGCCGAGCGCGGCGATGATTTTCTCCAGGGACGCCTTCGCCTGATCAAGCATGCCGAAGTCGTAGTACGGCCGGCCGCAGCACAGTTTGTCGGGCGACAGGTTGACGCGGGCGCCCGAGGCTTCGAGCACGCGCACCGTCGAAAGCGCGCTCTGCGGGCGGAAATGGTTGCTGAAGGTGTCCGGGAAGAGGATCACCGGATCGCCGCGCCGCGTGCTTCTCGGGCGTGTGGGATCGCGCCGGCTGCGCTGGAGCGCATCGAACTGTGCGCGAAAGCTGCGTCGCGCGAATCCGGGCAGGGAGCGTTGCGGCGCTATCCCGGCAAGTTTCTTCGTTAGATACGAGAAGAAAGGCAAACCAGTTAAACCGTTGACCAGCCCAGGGGCTCTCATCGCGAGCGGCGCCCACTCGCCGATGCGGCCCATCGAATGCGCCTGCAGCGGCCGGGTATGCTGCTCGTAGTAGTGCGACAGGAATTCGGCCTTGTAGCTCGCCATGTCGGTGTGCGTCGGGCAATCGCTGCGGCAGCCCTTGCAGGCAAGGCACATGTCGAGCGCTTCCTTGACTTCGTCGCTCTGCCAGCCGCCGGTGATCACCTCGCCGCGCAGCATTTCGCCCAGCAGTCGCGCGCGCCCTCGCGTCGAATAGCGCTCTTCCCCGGTGGCGCGGTAGCTCGGGCACATGGTGCCGCCCTCGGCCGAGCGGCACTTACCCATGCCGATGCAGCGCTCGGCGGCGCGCGCGAAGCCGTCGCCTTCGTTGCTGAGGAAGGTCATGCGCGTGGCGAAGGCCACCGGCTTGTAGTCCGGTCCCTGGCGCAGGTTCTCGTCCACGCGGTAGACCTCGCCCAACGCGTCCACGAGCTTGCCCGGATTCATGCGCCCCTGCGGATCCCAGATGCGCTTGAACTCGCGGAACGCAACCATCAGCTCGGGGCCGTACATGATGGGCAGGAACTCGGCGCGCCCCTGGCCGTCGCCGTGCTCGCCCGAGAGCGAGCCGCCGTAGGCAACGACCAGTTCGGCGGCTTCGCGCAGGAAGCCGCGCCAGTGCGCCACGCCGCTCGCGCTACGCAGCTCGAAGTTGATGCGCGCGTGAATGCAGCCGTCGCCGAAATGCCCGTAGAGCGAGGTGCGGTAGCCGTAGCGGTCCACCAGCCGCTGGAATTCGCGCAGGTAATCGCCCAGGCGCAGCGGATCCACCGCCGCGTCTTCCCAGCCGACCACCGGATCGGGCCCGGGGGTGCTCTTCAGCTTGAGCGAAGTGGCCGAAGCGCCGGTTTCGCGTATCGCCCAGATGCGATCCATGAGGGTTTGTTCTTCTATGAGATTTCCCCCCAGGGAATTCCGCAGAAAAGAAGATTTTTGCAAAACCTCGTCCCGCGTATCCGCGCCAAATTCCACCATCAACCAGGCATTGCCTTCGGGCAGCAACGCGATGTCCTCCAATTTCAGGCCGCGCTCGCGCAAGCCGCCGATGATGCCGGTGTCGAGGCCTTCGCAGGCGATCGGCCGCGCGGCGAGGACCTGCGGCACCGCGTCGCCCGCGCGATAGATGTCCTCGAAACCGATCACCAGCAGCACGCGCTCTGGCGGGCTGCGCACAAGACGCGTCAAAGCCTGCAATGTCAGCGCGCAGGTGCCCTCGGAGCCGACCAGTGCGCGCGCGACGTTGAAGCCGTTCTCGGGCAGCAGCTGGTCGAGGTTGTAGCCCGAGACGCGGCGCTTGATTTTCGGGAAACGGCCCCGGATGAGATCCGCGTAGCGGTCGCGCAGCGAGCGCAATTGCTCGTAGATCTCCCCCTGCCGGCCGCCGCGCCGCACAATCGCCTCCAGCTCGGCTTCGGATGTCGGCCCGCACCAGAAGCGCGCCCCGTCGTAGGTGAGCACCTCGAGCGCCTCGATGTTCTCCACCGTCTTGCCGGCCATCACCGAATGCGCGCCGCAGGAATTGTTGCCGATCATGCCGCCCATGGTGCAGCGCGAATGCGTCGCCGGGTCCGGGCCAAAGGTAAGGCCGTAACGCTCGGCTGAAGCGCGCAGGGCATCGCAGACCACTCCGGGTTCCGCGCGCGCGAGGCGCGCGCGCGGATCCAGCTCAAGAATTCGATGCATGTACTTCGAGGTGTCGATCACCACGGCGACGTTCACCGCCTGCCCGCAAAGCGAGGTGCCGCCGCCGCGCGGCAGGATGGGCGCGCCGTGTTCGCGGCACGCGGCGACCGCGGCGACGATGTCCTCGGCCGTGCGCGGCAGCACCACGCCGATCGGCACCTGACGGTAGTTGGAGGCATCCGACGCATAGGCGGCCCGCGCTCCGGAATCGAATCGAACTTCACCCTCGATAGCGGCGTGCAGCGCCGCTTCCAGACCGTCGATTTTCACGCAGCAAGCGTCGCCGGATCGACCGATTCGAGGAGCGGCGGCAGCGGGCAATCGAGGACCGCGCCCACCATGCGCATGAGTTCGGCCTCCATGATGAGGATCGAGCCGTCGTGCGTCACGGCGGCGAACAGCCCCTTC
>SHXL01000085.1 GCA_009693345.1 Betaproteobacteria bacterium | reverse complement strand
GGGCTGTCGCTCGCGTCCTGGGCTCGCCCGGTGCTGATCTTTGCCGCGCCCCTGGTGCTGGTGATCGCGGCGCTGTCGTTCTTCATCTCGCCGTGGGCCGCGCAGAAAAGCGAGCAGTACCGCAGCCGCGTCGACTCGCGCGACGACGTCTCGCGCGTCGAGCCGGGCACCTTCGGCGAGTCGCGCAGCCGCGAACGCGTGTTCTTCGTCGAATCCATCGCCGGGGACAAGAGCACGGTGCAGAACGTGTTCGTGAACTCGACGCAGCACCGCCGCACCGGCGTGATGATGAGCGAGCGCGGCTTCCTCGAATATGCGCCTAATCACGACCGCTTCCTCGTGCTGCTCTCCGGGCGGCGCTACGAAGGCACGCCGGGCGAGGCGGATTTCCGCTTGATGGAATTCGAGCGCTACGCCACGCGCATCCAGACCAAGGAAGGCGACGAACCCTTGGCGACGCAGAAAAGCACCTCCACGCTCGGGCTCATCGCGAATCCGACGCGCACCAACCTGGGCGAGCTGCTCTGGCGTGTCGGCATTCCGGTTTCGGCGCTGATTCTAGCGCTGCTCGCGATTCCGTTGAGTTTTGTCAACCCGCGTGCCGGGCGTTCGGTGAACCTGTTGTTCGCTCTGCTCGCCTACATGGTGTACTCGAACCTGCTTTCGGTCAGCCAGGCGTGGGTCGTGCAGGGCAGGCTCGCGTTTTCAACAGGCTGGTGGCTGGTGCACGCGGCGATGCTGGTGCTGCTGCTGGTGCTGTTTGCGCAGCGCATGTCGCTGTTCCGGGCTCCCTGGCACCGCCAGCGCGGCACGCGCTCGTGACCATCCGCATACCGACCCTCGAGCGCTATCTCGCGCGCCAGATCTACAGAGCGGTCGGGTTTGTGCTGCTCGGCTTCCTCGCTCTGTTCGGTTTCTTCGACCTGATCGCCGAACTGCGCGACCTGGACAAGGGCAGCTACCAGCTGCGCCAGATCTTCATCGTGGTCGCGCTGTGGGTGCCGGCGCACGCCTACGAGCTGTTCCCGGTGGTGGTGCTGATCGGTACGCTCTATGTGCTGGCTCACCTGTCGAGCAATTCCGAATACACAGTGATGCGCGCGGCAGGCCTGTCGCCGGGGCGAGCGGGCGCGGTTCTCGTGAAGGTCGGGTTGGCTTTCGTCGCGGCCACTTTCGTCATCGGGGAATGGATCGCCCCCTTCTCCGAGGAAGCGGCGCAGAAGATTCGCATGGAAGCACAGCAGTCGTTGATTGGCGGCAGCTTGAATTCGGGGCTCTGGTTCAAGGACGAGCGCTCGTTCATCAACGTGCGCGAGGCGCGCGAGGCTAGCGTGCTTGGCGGCGTGCGCATCTACGAATTTGACTCCGCCTACCGCCTGCGCCAGATGACCGAGGCGGTGCGCGGCGAGTACGCCGGGGCGGGCAGCTGGCGCCTGAAGGGCGTGGCACTGACCATGTTCGGCCCTGCGGGGCTGGCAACCGCCCGCCATGCCGAGGCCGAATGGCGTTCGGCGGTGAATCCGGACCTGCTGAACGTGCTTATCGTCGATCCGGAGCGCATGTCGGCCTGGAAGCTCTACAAGTACATGCAGCACCTCGCCGGCAACCGGCAGAAGACCGAGCGCTACGAGATTGCATTGTGGAAGAAGCTTTTCTATCCCCTCGCGACGCTGGTGATGATGGCGCTGGCGCTGCCCTTCGCCTATATGCACGCGCGCTCGGGCATGGTCGGCATCAAGGTGTTCCTCGGCATCATGCTGGGGATTTTCTTCCACATGCTGAACAGCCTTTTTTCGCATATCGGGCTGCTCAAGGAGTGGCCGCCGGTGGTGGCGGCGGCGGTACCGAGCCTGTTGTTTCTGTGTACCGCGATCCTGATGATGATCTGGATCGAGCGCCTGCGGCCGGTCTGGGTGCGTCTGAGAGGGTAACGGCGCGGGCTTAAGGAACCGGGATCAGCAGGCTGCCGGCGAGGCGGTCGTGCAGAAACTGCCGGTCGCGATCGACGCAAGCCCAGGCGATGCCGATCAGCGTGGGCACCAGCAGCAGTGCATAGAGGAAGCGCAGCAGCGCGGCCTTCGGCGCGAGGCGCGTGTGCCCATCCTTGGAGACCAGCCGGATGCGCCAGGTCTTCATCGCAAGCGTCTGACCGCCGCGCAGCCAGCACCAGAGGAAATACGCGGCGAATACGGCGAGGAGAAACAGCCGTAGCAGGTGCACGCGCCAGCCTTCGATGCGCAGCGTGCCGGCGGCGAACTGGAACAGCCAGGTGGCGAGGAACGCGACCGCGAACAGCAGCATCGCTTCGTACAGCATGCTCGCCAGGCGGCGCAGCAGGCCGGGAGCAAGGTCCGGCAAGCGTGCCGGTGTGCCGCTCACAGCGGCGCGGGGAGGACGTACGCGGGGTGCGGATTCTTCCTGGGGGACGTCGTGCGCTGCCTGCGCTCGGCCGGCGGCACATAGCTCGGCGGAACGTCGAACATGCGTTTTTCGTGCGGCGGCAGCGCCTGGTATTGCGCCCAGTACCTGCGCAATTCCTCGCGGCGGTCGGGCGCGACCTTGCCGATGCTGCGGTACTGCTCGCGCGCCTGGTCGCGCTCCTGCGGCGTGAGCTTGGCCCACTTCTGCATGCGCGTCTGAACGCGCTTCTGCTCCTCGGATTTCATCGCGGGGTAGCGCTTGGCGATGCCGAGCCATTTCGTTTTGTGCAGCTTGCTGAGCTTGTTCCACTCCCCCGCAAGCGGCGCGAGTGCCTGTTGCTGGCCGACGTTCAGCGAAGCCCACTGCGGTCCACGGTCCTTGGGCGCCGCAACGGCGCCGGTGGCGACGAGCGCGAACAGCAGGATTGCGGCGATTAGCGCGCGCACTAGTTGGTGTCCGACGGGTTTCCCGAAGATACCTTCTTCAGCCATGCTTCGAAGCCGCGGTCGAGGTAGGCGTCGATCGGCAAGTCGTCAGTGAGCAGCCGGGCATCGAGCTCCTCGACCTCGGCCGCGCGCTGGTCCTGCTGCCCGCTGTAGATCGCGACCAGGCCGGCCGCGAGCAGCGCCGTCGCCAGCAGCAGGCGCAGGGAAAAGCCGTCTGTGCCGCCGAAGCCGCCGATTATCGTGGCGGCCGAACCGCGCGCCCAGGCGAGCGACGGCTCACGCGCCACTCTGCGCCGCTCGAGTGCGCGCTCGCGAGCGGCGCGCAGCCGCTCGGCCACCCGCGCGCCGCGGTCTCCGGACAGGTGCGAGCCTTCGTTCAGAGCCTGGCGAATCTTGTTGGCGAATTTGATTTCGTTCATGGTCTTTTTTCCCGGACGCCGTTCAGAGCGTGATGCCCTTCGCGCGCAGCGCGATGGCTAAAGCGTGCGTCGCACGGGAACAGTGCGTTTTCACGCTGCCTTCCGAGCAACCCATCGCCGTTGCGGTCTTCGCGACATCCAGTTCCTCCCAGTAACGCATGACAAAAGCCTCGCGTTGACGCGGCGGGAGGCGGGATAGTTCTTGTTCAATTATTTCAATCACTTGCGCCCGTTCAAGCTGGCCGTGCGGCGATTCCTCGCGGTTGGCGTCGCCAGCCTCCTGCAACGTATCGAGGGGATCCTGATCGTCCTCCTCGCCGCGCCCGGGCGCAAGGGCCGACAGGAGCGTGGTCCAGGTCGAGCGCACCTTCTGCCGCCTGAACCAGTCGCGAATCGCATTCTGCAGGATGCGCTGGAAGAGTGGCGGCAGCTCTTCAGGCATACGGTCGCCATAGCGCTCGGACAGGCGCATCATCGCATCCTGCACGACGTCGAGCGCTGCCTCGTCGTCCCGGACGGCGAAGACGGCCTGCTTGAAGGCGCGCCGCTCGACGCTCGCAAGGAACGCCGAGAGCTCACTGCGTGATGCCAGTTTCCGTCCCTCCGGCCGGTGCCCCCGACTCTGCGAAAGATGGTATCAAACCGCTCTCCCGGATCAACTGCGGCTTGCTTGACCGCATTGCAGCAAGCCGTTAATCTTGAATGCTTTTCCCGACGCAGGGCAATACTGTCATGGATCGTATCAAGACCGCAGAACTCACCGGGGCCGAGATCGTCATCCGCTGCCTGCAGGCGGAAGGGGTCGACTACGTATTCGGCTATCCCGGCGGCGCGGTCCTGTGGATCTACGACGAACTGTTCAAGCAGGACAAGGTGCGCCACGTGCTGGTGCGCCACGAGCAGGGCGCCGCGCATGCCGCCGACGGCTACTCGCGTTCCTCGCACAAGGTTGGCGTGTGTCTCGTGACCTCCGGCCCCGGCCTGACCAACGCGGTCACCGGAATCGCCACCGCGTACATGGATTCGATCCCGATGGTCATCCTCAGCGGCCAGGTGCCGACGCATGCTATCGGCGAAGATGCATTTCAGGAGTGCGACGCGGTCGGCATCACGCGCCCCTGCGTGAAGCACAACTTCCTGGTGCGGGACGTCAAGGATCTCGCGATGACGATAAAGAAGGCGTTCCACATTGCGACCACCGGCCGGCCGGGGCCCGTGCTGGTCGACATTCCGAAAGATGTCACCACGCACAAGTGCGAGTTCCACTACCCGGAAACGGTGTCGATGCGCTCGTACAATCCGGTGAAGAAGGGGCACACGGGGCAGATCAAGAAAGCGGTTCAGCTGCTGCTCGAGGCCAAGCGCCCCATGGTCTACTCCGGCGGAGGCGTGGTGCTCGCGAACGCCGCGCCGCAGCTGAAAGCCCTGATGAAGCGCACCGGCTTCCCGATCACCAACACCCTGATGGGCCTGGGCGGTTACCCCGGCACCGATGCGCAGTTTCTCGGCATGCTCGGCATGCACGGCACCTACGAATCGAACATGGCGATGCAGCACTGCGACGTGCTGCTTGCGATCGGCGCGCGCTTCGATGACCGGGTCATCGGCAATCCGGCGCACTTCGCGCAAAACCCGCGCAAGATCATCCATATCGACATCGATCCCTCGTCGATCTCCAAGCGCGTCAAAGTCGACGTGCCGATCGTCGGAAACATTCCGGATGTCTTGAGCGAATTTTTGGGTTTACTTGAAAAATCCAAGACACAGGACATTAAAGCCTGGTGGAAGCAGATCGAGGAATGGCGCGGCAAGGACTGCCTCAAGTACGACCGCAACGCGAAAGTCATCAAGCCGCAGTTCGTGCTCGAGAAGCTCTACGAGGTGACCGGCGGCGAGGCGATCATCACCTCCGACGTCGGCCAGCATCAGATGTGGGCCGCGCAGTTCTACAAGTTCGAGCAGCCGCGCCGCTGGATCAATTCCGGCGGCCTGGGCACCATGGGCTTCGGCCTGCCCGCGGCGATGGGCGCGGTGCTGGCGAACCCGGGCGCCACGGTGGCCTGCGTTACGGGCGAGTCCTCGATCCAGATGTGCCTGCAGGAACTTTCGACCTGCAAGCAGTACCGCCTGCCGGTCAAGATCATCAACCTCAACAACAAGTACATGGGCATGGTGCGCCAGTGGCAGCAGTTCTTCCACGGCAACCGCTATTCCGAGTCGTACATGGACGCTCTGCCCGACTTCGTCAAGCTCGCCGAGGGCTACGGCCACTCGGGCGTGCTGATCGACAAGCCGGCCGATGTGGAGCCGGCGTTGCGCGAGGCCTTCAAGCGCAAGAAAGACCTGGTTTTCCTCGACTTCCTCACCGACCAGACGGAAAACGTCTATCCGATGATTCCCGGCGGCAAGGGCATCACGGAAATGATCCTCTCCGAGGATCTTTGATGAAGCACATCATTTCGATCCTGGTCGAAAACGAGGCCGGGGCCCTGTCGCGCATCTCGAACATGTTTTCGGCGCGCGGCTACAACATCGAGTCCCTGACCGTGGCGCCGACCGAAGACGCCTCAATGTCGCGCATGACCGTGGTCACCAAGGGCTCGGACGACGTGATCGAGAAGATCACCAAGCAGCTGAACAAACTGGTCGAGGTGGTGAAGGTCGTGGACCTGTCCGAGGCCGAGCACATCGAGCGCGAAATGATGCTCATCAAGGTGCGGGCGGGCGCCAAGGAACGCGAGGACATGAAGCGCATGGCCGATATCTTCCGTGGCCGGGTCATCGACGCGTCGGACAATACCTACACCATCGAACTCACGGGCGATGGCGCGAAGCTGGACGCCTTCATCCAGGCGCTCGACCAGAGCGCGATCCTGGAAACGGTGCGCACCGGGGCCAGCGGCATCGGCCGCGGCAATCGAATTCTTAGAGCCTGAGGAAAATCATGAAGGTCTACTACGACAAAGACGCCGATCTTTCGCTCATCAAGGGCAAGAAGGTCACCATCCTCGGCTACGGATCGCAGGGCCACGCGCACGCGCTCAACCTGCACGATTCGGGCATGAAGGTCACCGTCGGCCTGCGCAAGAGCGGCGCTTCCTGGGAGAAGGCGAAGAAGGCGGGCCTGAAGGTCGCTGAAATCGGCGAGGCCGTGAAAAGCGCGGACATCGTCATGATGCTGATGCCCGACGAGCACATCGCCGCTGTGTACAACGAATTCGTTGCGCCGAATCTGAAGAAGGGCGGCGCACTCGCCTTCGCGCACGGCTTCAACATCCATTACGGCCAGGTGATTCCGCGCAAGGACATCGATGTGTGGATGGTCGCGCCCAAGGCGCCCGGCCACACGGTGCGCTCGACCTACGCCGCGGGCGGCGGCACGCCGATGCTGGTGGCGGTGCACCAGAACCCGTCGAAGAAGGCGCGCGACATGGCGCTCTCCTACGCATCGGCGATCGGCGGCGGCAAGGCCGGCATCATCGAGACCAACTTCAAGGAAGAGACCGAGACGGACCTCTTCGGCGAACAGACCGTGCTGTGCGGCGGCACCGTCGAACTGGTGAAGGCGGGCTTCGACACGCTGGTGGAGGCGGGCTACGCGCCGGAAATGGCGTACTTCGAGTGCCTGCACGAACTGAAGCTCATCGTCGACCTGATGTACGAGGGCGGCATCGGCACCATGAACTACTCGATCTCGAACAACGCCGAGTACGGCGAGTACGTGAGCGGGCCGAAGATCATCGACGAGGGCGTGCGCAAGCGCATGAAGGAAGTCCTCAGGCGCATCCAGTCGGGCGAGTACGCCAAGGATTTCGTGCTCGAGAGCCGCGCCGGGCAGCCGACGCTGCTGTCGCGCCGGCGCCAGACCGCCGAGCATCCGATCGAGAAAGTCGGCGCGCGGCTGCGCGAGATGATGCCCTGGATCCGCAAGAACCGCCTGGTCGATACGTCTAAAAACTAGTGCGGTATCCGCATCCGATCATTGCCAGAGAGGGCTGGCTGTTCCTCGGCATCGCGGTTGCAGTTTCTGTCGGGATCGTTTTTTTCTGCGGCTGGGCTTGGTCGCTGCCGTTCTGGCTGATCACGCTTTTTATCCTCCAGTTCTTTCGCGATCCGGCGCGCGAGATACCTGATGACCCGCAGGCGGTGCTGTCCCCCGCCGATGGCCGTATTGTCGCGGTGGAGAAAGTGCGCGACCCCTACCTGGAGCGCGATGCGCTGAAGATCTCGGTCTTCATGAACGTGTTCAATGTGCACTCCAACCGCTCTCCGGTGGACGGCACGGTCAGGCAGCGCTGGTATCACGCCGGGACATTCCTCAACGCCGCGCTCGACAAGGCATCGCTGGAAAACGAACGCAATGCGCTGTGGCTGCAGACTCGCGGCGGCCAGGACATTACCTGCGTGCAGATCGCGGGTTTGATCGCGCGACGGATTCTCTGCTATGTTGGGGAGGGAGCCGGGCTGGAGAGGGGACAGCGCTACGGATTCATCCGCTTCGGTTCGCGCGTGGATGTATACCTGCCGCCGGACGCAGAGGTGAAGGCCGCGCTCGGCGACAAGGTATACGCAACGGAGTCGATCCTGGCGAGGCTGAGCGCGCATGGATGAGCACGATGACTTCGAGGAAAGAAAGCAGGAAGCGGCCCCCCCCGGCATAGGCGGGCTGCGCCGTCGCGGGATCTACCTGCTGCCCAACCTGTTCACCACCGCGGCGCTGTTTTTCGGCTTCTACGCCATCGTGCAGGCGATGAACAACCGCTTCGAGGCCTCGGCGATCGCGATCTTCATCGCCATGGTGCTCGACGGCCTAGATGGCCGCGTCGCGCGGCTCACCCATACGCAAAGCGAGTTCGGCGCGCAGTACGACAGCATCTCGGACATGGTCTCTTTCGGCGTCGCGCCGGCGCTCGTCATGTACGTATGGGCGCTGAAGGACCTCGGCAAGCTCGGCTGGATCGCGGCGTTCGTCTACTGCGCCGGCACCGCGCTGCGCCTGGCGCGCTTCAACACCAACATCGAAGTCATCGACAAGCGCTACTTCCAGGGCCTGCCCAGCCCGATGGCGGCGGCGATGCTGGCGGGCCTGGTCTGGGTGTTCGACGACCTGGGCATCGACCGCGAGCTGTGGCTGAGCGTGATCGCCTGGGTGTTCACCATGTACGCCGGCATCACCATGGTCTCGAATGTGCCCTTCTACAGCTTCAAGGAAATCAATCTGAAAAAGAGCGTGCCCTTTTGGGTGGTGGCGCTGTTCGCCGCGGGCCTGGGGGTGATTTCGCTCAAGCCCTCGGTGGTGCTGTTCCTGATGGTCTTCGCCTACGGCGTTTCCGGCTACGTCCTCTGGGGTCTGGGCCGGCGCGCGCGGCCGGTCATCTGATCACGCGTAGCGCGCACGCAGGCGGCGCGCGGCTTCGGTTTCCTCGCAAAGCTTCAGATAGACCTCGTCGAGATCGACTCGGGCCGCGGAGCCGGGAGCGAAGCCGCAGTCCGGGTTGAGCGTGATGCGCTTTGCGTCGATGCGTTGCAGCGCTCGATCGACGCGCGCGACGATCTGCTCGGCGGTCTGCTTTTCGCCCGGCGTCACGTCCACGACCCCGAGGCCTAATTCGAAATCGCTCCGCAGGCGTCCGAGGCTCTCCAGGTCGTCGGCGCCGGCGGCGGTGAACTCCATCGTCAAGTGCTGGACCTTGAGGTGGTTGAGTTGCGCCAGAATCGGCCCGTAGGTCCCCGCATGGTGCCTCTCGCCGCGCACGCGCGCGCCCGCGCGCCGGCACAGGTGCACCGCGAATTTGATACCGCTGAAACCGGCCACCAGCGCATTGATCATGTCGACGGCGAAATCGGCGGCGCGCTCCGGATCGTCATAGCCGCGGCGCACCTCGGGATCGACGAACAGGCACAGGTGCGGGTCGTCGATCTGCACGATGTCGATGCCGATGCGCTGGATCAGCTCGATTTCCCGGCGCAGTGGCTCGACGCAATCGCGCACGAAGTCATCGCGCTGCGGGTAGGCCTCGCGCGAACGCACCGGGTGCCACAGGCGTTCGCCGAGCAGGGCGGGCGCGGGCAGCGTGATCTTGGTGCCGGCGCGCGCGACGCTCTTCAGGAACTTCGCCTCGTTGGCGATGAAGCCCGGTTCCTTGGGCGAGAGCTTTTCGGTGACCACCGTCCAGGGCCTGCCGTCGGCGAGGTTCACTTCCAGCGCGAAGCCGTGCGCCAGCTCGGCGATCACGCCTATATAGGAACGCCGGCGCCATTCGCCGTCGGTGACCACGTCCAGCCCGGCCATTTCCTGCAGCGTCACGGCGTAGCGCACGGCGGCGTCCATGGCGCGTTCGTCCGCCTCGTTCCACGTCGGCTTGTCAATCAGCTCGCGCACGTGCTGCGGGCGCGGCAGCGAGCCCACCACCGAAGCGGGAAACAGCGGCAACGCAGTCATAGAGCCCATCCCTTCTGCGCGAGGTCCAGGTCTTCCTGCGTGTCGATTTCCCGGTACTTGCCGTGGGTATCCGCATGGCCGAACGCGACCCCCTGTTCGATCATGTCCTGGAACAGGTGGATCAGGTAGGCGTTCTGGAACTGCGCCGCCTCTCGGTATGGCTGGTTCCAGAATTCACGCTTACGCCGGCGATAGTGCTCGCGCAGGAGTTCGCCGCCGCGCGCGCTGAACTTTGCCACGCCGATGAATTCGCCCGTCGCTTCTTCATACGGGATGGTCCGGTAGACGCGCTTCACCTTGCCATTCCCCGTGAGCACCTTCTCGGCATCGTGCGGCGGGTGCTGGGTACGCGGCCGGTAGTGCTCGCGCCAGTCCGTATCGATGCCCAGCGCGATGTCGGCAGGCGAGGCGACGAGGCCCGCGACCACGTCCCGCGTAAAGAGGATGTCGGAGTAAGCAGTAAGGAACGGCCGGTCCATCAGGTCCTCGGCGTACATCAGGGAAACGAGGATGTTGTTCGATTCCCAGTCGGCATTGTTCCTGAAGGTGAACTGCGGGTACGCCCGCTGGACTGCTTCGATGCGGTAGCCGCCGATGAAGCAGATCTCGGTGGCGCCGCCTGCTTGAAGGGCTTCGACCGTCCAGTCAAGAATGCGCTTGCCGCGGATCTCGGCGAAGCATTTGGGCGCGTTTTCGGTCGTCGGCATGAGCCGGCGTCCGCGTCCGGCCCCGATGATGATCGCGCGCATGATCGTATCTTGACAGTCTTTGCGCGCATCGGCCACCATCAGCCCCATAGGGAAGGGGAAAGTCAATCATGCTCAAGCTCGAGAGGCTGACGAAGGCGTTCGGCCCGCTGGTCGCGGTCGACCACGTGAGCTTCGCTGTGCCGACCGGCCAGATGGTCGGCATCATCGGGCGCTCCGGCGCGGGAAAGTCCACGCTGCTGCGCATGATCAACCGCCTGACCGACGCGAGCTCGGGGCGCGTGCTCTGCGACGAAGTCGGAGGCGTGGAAGTCGACGTCTGTACACTGAAGGGGCGACGGCTGCGCGAATGGCGGGCGCGCTGCGCGATGGTATTCCAGCAGTTCAACCTGGTGCCGCGTCTCGCGGTGATGACCAACGTGCTGATAGGGCGCATCAGCTATCACCCGACGGCATCGACCTTGCTCATGATGTTCTCGGACGCGGATCGCGCGCTGGCGATCCGGGCCCTTCAGCGGCTCGACATGGTGTCGCACGGCCTGCACCGCGCCGACGAACTCTCCGGAGGCCAGCAACAACGCGTCGCCATCGCGCGCGCGCTGGTGCAG
>SHXL01000084.1 GCA_009693345.1 Betaproteobacteria bacterium | reverse complement strand
CACTGTCCATTTAATTTGCCATCCACAGGGCAATTGAGATACAATGTATCTCACTCCAAAAGGAGACCCTGATGGCCACTACCGCCATGGTTCACGTCCGCGTGGACGAACAAATCAAGGAGCAGGCCACCGAGACACTTGCCGCAATGGGTTTGTCCGTCTCGGACGCGGTGCGCGTGTTTTTGATGCGCGTGGTCGCCGAGCAGCAAATGCCGTTTGCGCTCAAAGTGCCAAACGCCGAAACGCGAGCGGCAATGGCTGAAGCCAACGCGATCACACACACGCGCCGCACCCGCTTTAGTACCGCCTCCGAACTGTTCGATGACCTCGAAAAGAACCGCCGCAAGTAAACGCGCTCCGCTGCCGCGTGCGGCGGACTATGCAAAATCCTTCCGAAAGGATTGGGAGCGTTTGACTCGGGCAGGCCGGTACGATATGAACCGACTCAAGGAGGCTATGCTGCTGTTGATCGCCAACGACTTCCCACTCGGGCCCGAGTGGCGTGATCACCCCCTGGGCGGTGACTGGGAAGGGCATCGGGAGTGCCATATCGGCGGTGACTTTCTGCTGGCTTACAAGCTCGATGACGCCGGAAAACATGGCTTTATTGTGTTTGTGCGCGCAGGAACACACGCCGATCTGTTCGAATAAGAGGGCTTAGACCACCGCCAGCGCCTGGCCATGCTTTGAGCGAGGCCGAGCGTGCCCACCTGCTTGCCGTGGCCAATGAGCCACGCTTTGCCTCTGTGCCACCCGCGCGCATGGTGCCCATGCTGGCCGACGAAGGTGTCTACCTGGCCAGCGAATCCACGTTAAGTCGCGTGCTGAAAGCGCACGGACAAACCGCCCATCGCGGGCGCGCCAAGGCACCCAAGGCGGTCAGGCCGCCCACCACGCACATCGCCACCGAGGCGCGCCAGGTGTGGTGCTGGGACATGCGGTCGGTCAAAGAGGAATGCTTGGCCAAGCTGATCCTGTTCGGCGAAGCCAGTTTGCGGCGTGCACTGGATAATTACCTGCCGCACTATCACGAGGAGCGGAATCATCAGGGGAAGAGCAACGTGCTGCTATTTCCGCAGAAAATGACGTCGTGCCCGGATGCTGCCGTCGAGTGTTACGAACGGCTCGGTGGACTCCTGCGCTACTATCACCGCAAGGCTGCCTGAGTTATACGTCGTGGCTGGGTGGGGAAGGGCGGTGTGCTTTCGTTGTCACAGTAAGTGGCGATGGGGGCTTCTCTTGAGCCTCGTCGTTTCGACGGTGCTGGCGCGTGCCCTACGCACATAAATTACCCGGTTTTTTTGTCGACCAACCTGACCTACACCGAGATCGCGGCAATACAACGTTTTTGTTTTTCCAAAAATCGGCGCCGATCGATATTTTGACCATACGAGGTGCCGGCCGAAGTACTCCGGCGATTCGCCCACCGGCGGCGAGGCAAGCCCGTTCAGCCGCTCGCTGATGTCCGGCATGGCCAGCGTCTTCACCGCGGCTGCATTCAGCGCCAGGATCGCCTCGCGAGGCGTGCCCGCGGGCGCCACCAGGCCGAGGAAGCCGCCGCCCTCGAAGCCCGGCACGCCGGCTTCCGCAATCGTCGGCACGTCGGGCAGGCCCGCAAAGCGCTTGGCCGAACCGATGCCGAGCGCCTTCACCTTGCCCGCCTTGGCGTGCGGCAGGATCGCAGCAACGTCGGCGAAGAGGATATTCACCTGCCCGCCCAGCAGGTCGTTCACGGCGGGCGCGGCGCCCTTGTACGGCACGTGCAGCAGGTCCACGCCGGCCATCATCTTGAACAGCTCGCCGATGAGGTGCGCCGAGCTGCCGTTGCCGTAGGACGCGAAGCTCACCTGCCCCGGCCTGGCCTTGGCGAGCGCGATGAGCTCGCGCACGTTCGTTGCCGCCACCGAGGGGTGCACGGCGAGCAGGCTCTGGTTGAGCACCAGCAGTACCACCGGGGCGAAGTCCTTGGTCAGCTCCCAGCCCGGATTCTTTGCCAGCGTGTTGTTGATCGCCGTGGCCGCGCTCGCCACCAGCAGCGTGTAGCCGTCGGCCGGCGACTTCGCCACGTAGTCGGTGCCGATGTTGCCGCCGGCGCCGGCGCGGTTCTCTACCAGAAGCGTCTGGCCGAGGATCTCCTGCATTTTCGGCGCCACGCTGCGCGCCACCACGTCGGTGCCGCCGCCGGGCGGGAAGGGCATGATGATGCGGATGGGCTTGTTGGGGAAATTCTGGGCGAATGAATGGGCGCAGAACAGCAACAGCAGCACTGGGATCAAGCGCATTTTAAGCCTCCGGTTCGAATTCGGGCCCGCGATCGCCCAACCTTACCCGCAGCCGCATGCCGATGGATACCTTCTCCGGCGAAACGCCCACCACCCGGCTGAGCAAGTGCGGGCCTTCGTCGGTCTTCACAATGGCGATCACGTAGGGCACGTCGTCCTTGAAGGCCGCGCTCGGCGCCCGGTGCACGGTGGAATGCGAGTAGACCTCGCCGCGCCCGCTGGGCTCCATCCAGGCGAGGCGCGCGCCGCCGCAGTGCGGGCAGGCCGGGCGCGGATAGAAATGGAATTTTCCGCAGCCTTCGCAACGCGGCAGCATGAAACGATTCGTGGGGCGTGGCGGCAGCATCCCGGTTTTCCTATGCGTTCCCCAGGATCAGCGTGCAGTGGATGCCGATGATGCCGCCGTTGCCGTGCGCGAGCGCCAGTTCCGCGTCCCGCACCTGCCGCGCGCCGCATTCGCCGCGCAGCTGGCGCACCGCCTCGACGACGTGGAACATGCCGCCCGCGAGGCCCGGATGCGCGGCCGAAAGCAGCCCGCCGTGCGTAGTCACCGGCAGCTCGCCGCCCAGGCGGATGCGCCCGCCTTCGACGAAGCGCCCGCCTTCGCCCTTGGGGCAGAAGCCGAGGTCCTCCAGCTCCGCGATCACGGTGATGGTGAAGCAGTCGTAGAGCTGGGCGACGTCGATATCCGCGGGCGTCACGCCGGCCATGGCGAAGGCCTCGCGCCCGGACTGCACGGCACCCGTGGTTGCGATGTTGTCGTGTTCACCGATATAGGCATGCGTAAAGCCGTAGCCCTGGCCAAGCAATTTTACCGGCTTCTTTTTGCCCGGATGCGCGGTAACCACGAAAGCCGCTGCCCCATCGGACACGATCGCGCAATCGAGCATGTGCAGCGGCGTGGTGATCATCTTCGAGGCGAGCACGTCGGCCACCGTGATCGGCTCGCGCTTGTGCGCGAGCGGGTTGAGCGCCGCATGGCCGCGGATCGCCACCGCCACCTCCGCCAACTGCTCCGGCGTAGTGCCGTATTCATGCATGTGGCGCTGGGCGACGAGCGCGTACAGCGTCGGGATCAGCGGCCCGTAGGGCGCTTCGTACTCCGGGTGCGCCCAACCCACGCTCGCGAGTTGCGCCACGGTGGCGTCGCGCGATACGTTGGTGAGCTGGTTCTGGCCGGCGACGCAGAGCACCGTCTTCGCCTGGCCCGTGGCCACCGCCATCGCCGCGTGGTGGACCATGGCGGTGCCCGACGCGCCGGCGACATCCAGCGTCGCAAGGTAGCCCGGCCGGATGCCCAGGCCCTGCGCCACCATGCCGACCGGCATGGCCCACTGCGCGACACGGATCGGAGTGGTCAGCAGGCCGTCCACCTCGGCGAGCGTCAGGCCGGCATCTGCAAGCGCCGCCAGGGCGGCGGCGTGCTGCAAATTCATGGCATTGAGGTCTGGGGTCTTGCCAAGCGGACTCTCTCCAACCCCGGCGATAAAAGCGTTCACTTCAACAGATCCCGGGCAATCAGCATTCTCTGGATTTCCGAAGACCCTTCGCCCACCCGGTAGTGCCGCACATCCCGGTAGAAGCGCTCCACCGGGTAGCCGCGCACCAGCCCCATGCCACCGTGGATCTGCACCGCGCGGTCGGCGACGCGGCCGACCATTTCGGAGCAGTAGAGCTTGCACATGCTGGCCGCGGTGCCGACGTCCTCGCCGGCGGCGACGCGGCGCAGCGTCTCGTAGGTATAGGCGCGCGCCATCGCGAGCTCGGTGGCCGAATCGGCCAGCATCCACTGGATCGCCTGGCGTTCCGACAGCGGCGCACCGAACGTCACCCGCTCCTTGGCATAGGCCGCCGACATCTCGATCAGGCGGTCGGCGGTGCCGATGCAGGAGCAGGACACCCCGAGCCGGCCATTGGTGAGCGACTCCATGGCGATCCTGAAGCCCTGCCCCACTTCGCCCAGCACCGCGCTATCGGGCAGGAAGCAATCCGTGATGGTGAGTTCGGCCAGCTTGACGGCCTCGGAGCCGATGGTGGTATCCACCCGCGTGACATTGAAGCCGGGGGTGCCTTTCTCGACGAGGAACGCCGTGATGCCGCCGCGGCCCCGTTTGGCGGCATCGTTCACGGCCATGATCATCACCACGTCGGCCTTGTGCGCGCCGGAGATGTAGTGCTTGCGGCCGTTCAGCACCCAGCCGCCGTCCTGCTTCGCCGCCTTCGTCTTCATGGCCTGCGAATCGGAGCCCGCCTCCGGCTCGGTCAGGCCGAAGGCGGCGCTGAGGGTGCCGCCGGCGAGGCCGGCGACGTATTTCGTCTTCTGCGCGTCGCTGCCGAACTTGGCGATCGCGATCGGGTTGAGGCCGCTGGTGGCATCCAGCAGCAGCGTGAACATGCGGTGCGAGCGCGCGAACTCCTCCAGCGCGAGGCAATAGGTCGGCAGGTCGAAGCCGCCGCCGCCGTATTCCGCCGGCAGCCGCATGCCGAGGTAGCCCTGCTCGCGCAGCAGGTCCACCGCCGCCTTGGGAACTTCCCCGCTGCGGTCGATCTCCAGCGCCAGGGGCTCGAGCTTTTCGGTGGTGAACCTGCGCAGGGCCGCGCGCACTTCGGCGAGTTCGGGGGTGATTTCAAGTTGCATGCTTTCTCCCTACAGCCTGTCGGCTTGCGCAAACGCCGCGTGCAGCGCGGCCTTGAGCGGCGCGTTGATGAATTTCTTGTTGCTCTGATAGGACGGACCCGGATTTGCCGCCAGCACCGCGGCTCTTTCCAGGGCTTTTTGCTTCAAGGAAGAAACATCGGAAACAAAGTCCGCAAGACCGGGCCCCACCGGCTCGCCGTCCTGCACCATGCGCCGCGCGAGCGGCATGCCGCCGCGCGCCGCGACGATGGCATAGCCGACGGGCGTCGGGATGCCGTGCCTGATCTCGGGCAGGCCCAATTCCGCGGTGTCCGCCATCACCAGTTCGTCGGCGAGCAGCGCGACCATGGCGCCGGCGCCCAGTGCCTTGCCCTGCACGGCGGCGATGAGCGGCCCGGGGTAGTCGAGGATCGCGTCGAGCGTGCGCTTGAGCAGCACGCGGCGCCTGCGCGCGGCGATGCTGCGTTCCAACTCGGAGAATTCCTTCAGGTCCGCGCCGGCGGAGAAGATTTTCGGGCCAGCCGCAGCGAGGACGACGGCTTTTGATTTTGAATTTGCAAGAAATTCAACCAAAGAATTTTGCATCGCCTCGTTCATCGCATTCGCCTTTTCCGGGCGATTGAGCGTCAGCACCAGCACCTCGCCGTCCATCTCGGCCAGGACTTCGTTCATGACGCCACCACCAGTGCATCCACGACCCTCGCGCCCTTCGGCAGCACCCGCAGCGGATTGATGTCGAGTTCGGCGATGCGGTCCTGCAGGTCCACCGCCAGCCAGGAGACGCGCACGATGCAATCCGCCAGCGCCTCGATGTCCAGGCTTGGCTTTCCTCTCGTTCCTTTCAGGATCGCAACACTGCGCAGCTCGTCCACCATCTCCCTCGCTTCGACGAGGTCCACCGGCGGCAAGCGGTGCGCCACATCTTTCAGCACTTCCACGTAGATTCCTCCGAGTCCGACAGTGAGCACCGGCCCGAACACCGGGTCGCGCGACACGCCGATCAGGACATCGTGGCCTTCGGTCACCATTTCCTGCACCAGCACGCCTTCGATGCGCGCATCGGGCTTGTATTTCTTCGCTGCGGCGATCACTTCTTCGTACGCCTGACGCAAGTCGCCGGATACGCCCAGCCGGATGGCATCGGCTTCTGTCTTGTGGGGAATGTCAGGAGACTGAATTTTCAAGGCAACGATGCCGGTGGCCACTGCCTCTTCGACTGATTTCGCAAGATGTTCCCGGGTAAGCGGCAAGCCATAGAGGCCCAGAAGTTTCTTCGATTGCGCTTCGCTCAGCGTTCCCTTCAGCTCCATCTTCCGCGCCGCTTCGACGGCGATGCCGGCGGGTCGCTGCGGCGCGGGGCGAGACATATTGCGGCGGAACTCCGCATGGCGCATGGCGGCGCGCAGAGCCTTCATGCAGGGCATCGCATCGCGATAGACGGCATGGCCCTCGGCCACCAGCACTTCGGGCGTGAGCGCGGGATCGTCGCTGCACTTGCCGGTCCAGAGGATCGGCACCGGCTTCGGGCTTGCCGCCGAGACCGCGGCGATGGAGCGGATCTCCGCCTTGGGCGAGAAGGTGATGACGGGGATGACCGCATCGATGCCGGGGTCCTCCGCCATGATTCGGGCCACCGACGAGAAGGCATCCCTTTGCCCGATCGCTGCCGCGGTAAGGTCGGTCGGATTGGTGGTGGCGCTGAAGCCGGGCAGGAATTCCTTCAACTTCGCCTGCGTCGCTTCGCTGTAGGCCGGAAACTCCACGCCCACCGTGGCGCCGAGGTCGGCCACCATCACCAGGTTGCCGCCGGAGATGGATGCCGCCGCGGCACGCCGGCCGTTGGCGCGCTTGCCGGTGCGCAGCAGCATCGCGGTTTCGTAGAGGTCGTTGGTGTCCATCACGCGCACGATGCCCATCTGGCGCAGCGCCGCGTCGCAGACTTCGTCCGCGCCGGTGACCGATCCGGTGTGCGAGGCCGCCATGCGGCTGCCGGCCCCGGTGCGGCCGACCTTGACCATGAGGATGGGCTTGTCCAGCTCGGCGGCGCGGCGCGCGAGCCGGCGCAGCCGCTCGCCGTCGGCAATGCGCTCGGCGATGGCGAGCACCACCTTCGTGCGCTCGCTCTCCACCATGAAGGCCATGTAGTCGAGAAGATCCAGGTCGGCGTCGTTGCCGCAGCTCACCTGGTAGGAAATGTCCAGGCCCGCCTGCTGCGCGCGCCACATGACGTTGACCTGCCCCGCGCCGCCCGACTGGCTCGCCACGCCGATGTCGCCGGCGGGTCGGCGCGCGCCGCGAATCGAAGCGGTGGAAGTGAAGGCGAAGGCGTCGACAAAATTGACCAGGCCGTTGCAGTTCGGACCCATGAAGCGCAACCCGCCCGCCCGTGCGATGGAAATCGCGCGCTGCTGCAGCGCCTTGCCCTCCTCGGTGCCGGTTTCCGCGAAGCCGGCCGAGAACACGGTCGCGAACGGCGCGCCCACGCTCACGCATTCCGCGAGCGTCGCGAGCACGCCGGCGCTCGGCAACACGATGCCGACGTGATCCGGAACCTGCGGCAGGTCGGCGAGCGACGGGTAGCACTTCAGGCCGAAGATCTCGCTGCGTTTCGGATTGACCGGGTAGATCTCGCCCTGGTAGCCGAAATCGACGAGCAGCCGCATGCAGCGCCCGCCGAACTTGGCCAGGTCCTCGGTGGCGCCGACGAAAGCGACGCGGCGCGGCGCGAGAAACCGCCGCAGGTCCGCGAATTCAGACATTTTTCAGGTACTTGGCTTCCAGCTCGCGCCAGTGCTTCGCGTCCACCGCCTCTTCCCGGTCGTTGAACGTGGCGAGCTCGCTTTCGATCGCCGCGGTGTCGCCGTCGCGCTTGAGCACCGCCAGCACCTTCTTCGCCGCCGCGATCGCCGCGCGGTGCGTCTGCGACGGATAGATGCCGATGCGAAAGCCCATCTTCTCCAGATCCTTCTTCGGCAGCGGGGGGGTCTTGCCGCCTTCGAAGATGTTGGCGAGCGCGGGCTTGATGAGCTTGCCGGGGATCGCCGCCAGTTCCTCGGCGGACTGCGGCGCCTCGACGAAGCCGATGTCGGCGCCGGCCTCCAGGTAGGCGTTGACGCGGTCGATCGAAGCCTGCAGCCCCTCGATGGCGCGCGCATCCGAGCGGGCAATGATCACCATGTCGGCGTCGCGGCGCGCGTCCACCGCGGCCTTGATCTTGCCGACCATCTCGGCCTTGCTGACGATCTGCTTGCCCTCGTAGTGGCCGCATTTCTTGGGCGACACCTGGTCCTCCAGGTGGAAGCCCGCGATGCCGGTTTTCTCGTACTCGCGCACCGCGCGGATCACGTTCAAGGCGTTGCCGTAGCCCGCGTCCATGTCGCCGATCACCGGGATGTCCACGGCCTCGACCACGCGAGAGATCCACGCCGTCACCTCGGTCATGGTCAGCAGGCCGATGTCCGGGTAGCCGTTGGAGCGCGAGTAACCGCCACCCGTGAGGTAGACGGCTTCGAAGCCGGCGAGCTGGATCAGCCGCGCCGTCAGCACATCATAGGAGCCCGGCACGATGGTGTAGGTTTTCTTCGCGAGCAGCGCCCGCAGTTGCTTTCTTGGTGTCACGCCGCTTTCTCCAGTCTGTCTCTGACGACGTAGTGCAGTTGTCCGCCGTGGCGGAAATATTCAACCTCGCGCCTCGTGTCGAGGCGCGCAAGTAATTTGATGCTTTCCTTCCGGCCATCCTTCCGCGTGATCGCGCAGTCGAGTTCGCTGCGCGCCGCGATGCCTTCGATACCCGCGATGTGGAAAATCTCCGAGCCGTCCAGCTTGAGCGTCTTGCGCGTCACGCCAGGCGCGAACTGCAGCGGCAGCACGCCCATCCCGACCAGGTTGGAGCGGTGGATGCGCTCGAAGGATTCGGCGATCACGGCCTTGACGCCCAGGAGCCGCGTGCCCTTGGCGGCCCAGTCGCGCGAGGAGCCTGCGCCGTATTCCGCGCCCGCCACCACCACCAGCGGTACGCCTTCCTTCAGGTACCGCTCGGCCGCCTCATGGATGGACAACTGCGCGCCATCGGGCATGTGCCGCGTGCTGCTGCCCTCCACTCCCGGCGTCATCTCGTTCTTCACGCGCACGTTGGCGAAGGTGCCGCGCACCATGACATCGTGGTTCAGGCGTCGCGCCGCATAGTTGATGAAGTCCTGCGGCGCCACGTCGAGCGAACCGAGATACCAGGCGGCCGGCGTTCCCTTGGAGATGACGCCGATCGGCGAAATGTGGTCGGTGGTGAACATGTCGCCGAAGATGCCGAGCACGCGCGCACCCAGAATGTTTTTCGGAGAATCCGGTTTTTTCTCCATGTCTTCAAAAAACGGCGGGCGGCGAATAAACGTGCTGCCTTCCTTCCAGCCGTAGACCGTTCCCTTGCTGCCCTCGATGGCGCGCCACTCCTGCGGTCCTTCGAGGATCGTCGAATAGCGTTCGCGGAACAGCTGCGGCGTTATCACCTCATCGATCACCTTGCGGATCTCGGCGCCGTCGGGCCAGATGTCGCGCAGGTAGACGGGCTTGCCGCCGGTATCCTCGCCCAGCGGCTCTTTTTCCAGGTCCTTCAACACCGTGCCCGCAATCGCGAAGGCGATCACCAGCGGCGGCGAGGCGAGGAAATTGGCGCGCACCGAGGGATGGATGCGGCCCTCGAAATTGCGGTTGCCCGAGAGCACCGCCACCGCAGTCAGCTTGCCCTCGTCGATCGCCTCCTGCACCGGCGCCGGCAGCGCACCCGAGTTCCCCATGCAGGTCATGCAGCCGAAGCCCGCCAGGTTGTAGCCAAGCGCGTCCAGCGATTTCTGCAGGCCGCTTTTCGCGAGATAGTCTGCGACCACCCGCGAGCCCGGCGACAGCGAAGTCTTCACCCAGGGCCTGGGCTTGAGTCCCCTCGCCAGCGCGTTGCGCGCCAGCAGCCCGGCGCCGATCATCACCGAGGGGTTGGACGTGTTGGTGCAGCTGGTGATGGCGGCGATGACGACATCGCCGTCCTTCAATTGTTTTGAGCTTTTATTCTCGGTAAAAACACGCCGGAAAGCTCGCGGCACATCCCCCAAAGCCACCCTGTCCTGCGGCCGGCTCGGTCCGGATACGCTGGGCTCCACGCTCGAGAGGTCGATCTCGATGATCTCCGTGAACTCCGCCGGCGGCATGGCAGCGTCGCGCCACAGGCCCTGCGCCTTGCAGTAGGCCTCTACCAGCGCGACCTGCACCTCGTCGCGGCCAGTAAGCCGCAGGAAGCGCAGCGTCTCCTTGTCCACCGGGAAGAAGCCCATGGTGGAGCCGTTCTCCGGCGTCATGTTGGCGATGGTGGCGCGATCGGGCAACGAAAGCTCCGCCACGCCGGGACCGAAATACTCGATGAATTTGTCCACCAGCTTGTGCCTGCGCAGGATCTGCGTGATGGACAGCACCAGGTCGGTGGAGGTCACGCCCGGCTTCAGCTTGCCATGCAGGCGGCAGCCGACCACTTCCGGGAGCAGCATCGCCACCGATTCGCCGAGCGCGCCCGCGCCGCCCTCCAGTCCGCCCACGCCCCAGCCGAGGACGCCCAGGCTGTTGATCATGGCCGTGTGGCTGTCCATGCCGAGCACGGAATCCGGATAGACCGTGTTGCCGTTGGTCCAGACAACCCTGGCCAGATATTCGAGATTGATTTGATGGCAAATCCCGCTGCCCGGCGGCACGATGCGGAAATTGTCGAAAGCCTGTGCGCCCCAGCGCAGGAACGAGTAGCGTTCGGAATTTCGCTTCAGCTCGATGTCCAGGTTCTTCTTCACCGCATCCGGCGTGCCGTAGTTGTCCACCATCACCGCGTGGTCGACGATGAGATCCACCGGCACCGAAGGATTCAGGCGCTTCGGATCGCCGCCCAGGCGGACCATCGCATCGCGCATGGCGGCGAGGTCTCCGAGCAACGGGATGCCCGAGGAATCCGGCATCAGCACGCGCGTGAAACGGAACGAAATCTCCCGCTCTGCCTTGCGGTTCTTCAACCACTGGGAGATGGCGGACAGGTCGTCGCTTTCTCCGTGCCGCAGGAGGTTTTCGAGTACCACCTTGAGCGAACACGGCAGCCGCGAGACACCGGCGAGACCGGCGGCTT